>CALWMX010000048.1 GCA_944382105.1 uncultured Butyrivibrio sp. | reverse complement strand
TGCTGGCCTTCGTTGGCTCCTACCTGTATATTCATTACTCCGATATCAGTTACCTTAATCGTTGCATTATTGAGAGTAGTATTGCCGGGAATTTCTATCTTCATCTCAAAATTATTTACGTCCCTTACAGTTACAATATTTCCTCTTGTAGTTACCGATGCCGTATTTGCAAATCCGTCGCCCGCATCGACTTCACAGTCTGTTCCTACAGCCGTTGTTTCCCTGTTCATTCCGAAAAGGGCAGCCGTCTCATCACTGCTGAATCTTATTGTAAGTTCGTTGGCTGCTCCGTAAGCCTTGTTGGTAAGCCCGATGCTTCCGCCGTTATTTTCAATCTGAACATTGACAACATCACAGGCATTTACGATTTTGTCGTATATGTCCTCATATGTTTCACCCTCTGATATGTAAACGTCCGCCCCGTTAATGTTGACCCAGCCCGCCTGATCGGCCGTAGCCGTTCCGGTAAAGGAATTCATTGTCATAGCGGCCTGCGTAGCCGGAGACGTGACGCTCAGGGTATATTCTCCTGCGCTCACTTCTGATGTAGTGGAAAAAACATAAACGCCGTCCGCATCACTGTAGCATCTTCTGCTCAAGGTTCCGTCTAGCAGCGGCATGGTATTATATTCCGTATCCTGAGAAATCCTGTCCACCTCTTTCAGTATCTGGTGTACCTCTTTCTGTATGGCCTCCCTGTCATCATCTCCATAGGAGCCATCTGCCGCCTGAACAGACAATTCTCTTACTCTCTGAAGCATATTTTCGAGTTCACCCAAAGCTCCCTCTGCAGTCTGTACTACATAGATTCCATCGGAAGTATTATTGCCTGCCCTTTCCAACGCTTTTATCTGTGTGTGCATTTTCTTGGCTATTGCCATGCCCGCCGCGTCATCCCTGGCATGATTAATTTTGAGCCCGGATGACAGACGCTCTATTGCCGTATCCAGCGCGCTCTGTCCTTTGGCCAGTGAATTATTCGCTATAAGTGCTGCAATATTACAATTTATTCTCATTTAACCACCGCTTTCTGTACTGTTTTATGAAAGTTTATTTGATTTCTATATCGGCAAAATATGGTTTTTACTTAGCAATAATATCGATAAATATTTTCGCCGCTCTGAAAATTTTCTCTGTTGCGGCTTTTTCGTCTGCGAAAGATTTTCCTTCCGGCTGTATTGCCGCACGGTTTATATAAAGCTTTGCATCTTTAATCCCTATTCCCGCAAGTCCCTCCGAAAACTCCGATTTTTTTTGCTGCATCGCTTCTACTCCGTATGCTTCGCTGCACATTATCTGTGCCATAAAATTATGTTCGTCCATCCTTCCTTCAATGGTCACTTTACCAAAACGTCCGTCGTCCATTTTGATTGTAAAGCTGCCTGTATTTTCGCCGGATTCTAAAATTTTCAGATTGATAACGCCGAAACGTCCGCCATTCTCATATGGTATATGATAATTATTTTTGTTTGCAAGGGTACTTAACAGCCTCATACCATTTCCCAGCTGTCTCAAAGTCTGCATATCCATATACGAATCGGTTGTTCCGATTGCCTGCTCAATAAGCGACTGGCTTTTTTCCACAAACCCGGCATATTCTTCCATTGCGGATTTTTTATTTTCCAGCGCATCCGTTATCTCTTCTTCCATATCCTGAATTTTCCGGTTCATCCGGTCTGCATATCTGCCGAAAATATCACGCGGATTTGTGATAAGGGCCTGCGCCGCAAAAATATTATTATATGTTGACGGTATTTCATTGTCGGCAATAAATTTCAGTATATTTTCACTGATATCGGCCGCTTCTTTCGCATTTTTAAGCTGCTCTCTGTATACAGGGTCATCATCCGTTACGGAACTTTTATTTACCGCATCCAGCAATTGCTCCGGCGTCATGCTCTCAAGATTTTCCCCTGCGTCCATGAGTACCTCCGGTGTAAGGCTTCCGTTTATCCTGCCGAAAAGATTTTTATAATACGTTACTTTATCTTTAACCTGTGCCGTTCCCACATCATCATTGGCGGTCAAATCCATATTCCGGTCTCTTCTTGTCATATAAGCAGTTAAAAGATTTCCTATTGTCAGCGGAAGTCCCTGATTTACCAAAGCACCGGCCGCATTCATTCCGTCTTTTTCAAATTTGCTGATAAGGCTGTATATTCCTATGAATTTTTCCCTTTCTTCCTTTGTGATGTGATTATGCCTTTCAAGTCTGCAGAGAAATTCACTGTATTTTTCTGTGGTCTGCTGTTGAGTCTCATTAAAGATAAAGTAATTATTCAATTCGGTAACGTCGGTCTCAAGCGGATTAATGCCGTCACGTATCATTTGAAGCACCTTATCCGGCGTCATGTTGGCAAACAGCTCATTTACCGAATAATCGACGCTTTTTACCTTGTCGATATTTTCGGTATTTATCTCCATATCGTTATAAGCAAGTATTCTTACCGCCCGCCTGCCTGCTTCATTATCTTCATATCCCATATCAGACAGGATATCAGAAGCACTGGCTTTAACCGCCTTGGAAACACTGTCGCCCAAATCGCTTCTTATCTCCGTGCTTAGCGCCTCGTAGGCCTCCCCCGCAGCGGCAATCCTTGCTGCAACCGACACCGTATGCCGTGTCATTGCATCAACCGTCACGGTTTCCCCGGCATTTATGACACTTCCGATTACGGCGCTGGGCGCGCTTTTCAGGCCTTCAATTCCGATAATCACAGTGTTGGCTTGTCCCACGTCATCAACAGTGATTTCTCCCTGTCCTTTTGCAAGATTTGCATTGAAATAATCGGCTTCATACTGTTTTAATCTTTCTATCAGCCGTGATATGTCCTCCGTATTTACGGATATCCCGTTTCTTTCCATTGTCCTTGCTGCGTCCAGAGTCATCATAAGCTTTACTTCCATCAGCTCTCTGTAGGTCTTAATATATTTATAGTCGTTCTTATCCGCCTTAAACTCTTTTCCCTTGTCTTCTTCTATATGGGCAAGCGTTTCAATGGTATAGCTGTCATCCGTATACGCCAGCGCCATTATATTATCTTCCGTTGCGTTCTCAAGAGTAATAACCGCTGCCGCCGCCTTTTCCCACGGATAAGCTTCCCCGCTTATAACGGCGTCCTTCGCCTTGATGCCCTCGGTCATTGCCGCGGCAATCCGGTCAATCAGCATATCACTTTTCAATACATTCTCAACGTTGTCCAATGCACTCAGTTTTTTAAAATTATCGGCAGTAACATCTATCTCATTGTCAAGCATCCAACGTCCCATTTGCTGATGCTCTTTTGTTACCTGCAATCCGGCTTCCTCAATCACTTTATTTACCTGCGGCATCAGCTGACCCCATTCAGTATCGGATATTATATTGTGCTTGCATACATATCCTGAATTGGCCGCAACGTATACATTGTTAATCGTGGGCTGCATCTCATTCTGTAAAAGATAGGCTTTGGCGCCGTCACTGACACTGTCAATCTGATATGCCATTTGTGCCGCATTCAGCGTTTCCGATACATTGTCCTCTGTAGGTATAACGCCGTTTTTCTGAAACTTTTCGGCAATCTTATAGGCGGCCGCTCCCGCTCCCATTACCTTTTTTACGGCATCCGCGTCAATATTCATGCTCGTCTCAAAATCGTCACAGTACATTGCCAGCTTAATTTGTATCTGCTCCACAACAGTGACCATTTTATCGGTTTCGGTGTCATTGATATCTATTCCCTCACCGTCTATCTCAACGACGGAGCCCATATCCATTTTATTGAAAACAGCCTTAAGATTATCTCTAAGAACCTTCGCCTGCTCCTTCATGGATTCCATGGAACCGTCCGTCCCTTCCAAAAATGAGCTTTTGGAAACCGACTCACCGAAAATAGTATCAAGAGAACTTCCCAAAGTCACTATATCTGACAATGAATCCACGCGGACCGAGCCTGCGTTTTTTTCTCCTGCCTGCTCAATATTGTATCTTTGGTTTGAAAAACCTTCTATTCTCATATACGTCCTCCCGCCAGTGTATTTACAAGGCCAACTGTATTTTAATCCGGAATGTTCTGATTTCTGGTAAAGAAAAAACCTGTGTATGAATTTATTTCCATACACAGGTATATTTCGGCTCCTTTGACCGATTATTTTACTTTCTTCATATTAAATTTAATTATTGCCGTTCCGTATGCAGGCAAATCAAATCCGATATAATAAGGTCTGCCGTCGCATTCTGATTTTTTGGCTTCATAAACGGTTCCGGATTCACCTTTTTCATTGAGAAGAAGCGTATATTTTCCCTGACAGGGAACGCCCACACGATAGCCTTCCCTTTCAACCGGCGTAAAATTACATATGAACAGCAGGCAGTCCCTTCCGCTGTGAGATTTTCTTATAAAACTGTAGATACTTCTGTCTCCGTCATTGGCGTTGATCCACTCAAACCCTTCAGGATATTGGTCAAGCTCACTGCAGGCTTTGTATTTTCTGTATATTCCTAAAAGCGCCCTGACATAGTCCTGCATACTCTTGTGCTGCGGTTCGCTAAGAAGGTGCCAGTCGAGCGCTTTTTTCTCGCTCCACTCCGCAAGCTGTGCAAACTCCTGCCCCATAAACAGAAGCTTCTTGCCCGGATGTCCCATCATATAAGTGTAACCTGCCTTGAGATTGGAAAATTTATCGTCATACAATCCCGGCATTTTATTAATCATTGAACATTTAAGATGAACGACTTCATCGTGGGAAAGAACAAGTATATAATTCTCACTGTACGCATATGTCATGCCGAATGTAAGCTTGTGATGATTGTTTTTGCGAAACAGAGGGTCAAGCTTCATATATTCAAGAAAGTCATGCATCCAGCCCATATTCCACTTAAATGTAAATCCAAGACCTCCCTTGTCAGGGCCTGCCGTTATCCCCGGCCATGCCGTTGACTCTTCGGCTATTGTAATCGCTCTCGGATTGCGGTGATTCATTATGCTGTTAAGATGCCTGAAAAATTCCATTGCCTCAAGGTTGCCGTTACCTCCGTATTTGTTAGGAACCCAGTTTCCGTTCTCTCTTCCGTAGTCCAGATAAAGCATTGAAGCAACCGCATCTACTCTGAGCCCGTCAACATGAAATTTCTCCACCCAGAACAATGCATTTGCAATAAGAAAATTTGAAACCTCATTTTTTCCGTAGTCAAATACCTTGGTACCCCAGTCGGGATGCTCTCCTTTTCTCGGGTCCGAATATTCATATGTACAGGTTCCGTCAAACTCCACCAGCCCGTGAGCATCTCTTGGAAAATGAGCCGGAACCCAGTCAAGAATTACGCCTATTCCCTTCCGGTGCATATAATCCACAAAATACATGAAATCCTTAGGTGTTCCGTATCTGGATGTTGGCGCGTAATACCCTGTAACCTGATATCCCCACGAACCGTCAAACGGGTATTCGGCTATTCCCATAAGCTCAATATGTGTGTATCCCATTTTTTTAACGTAGGCGGCCAATTCATGTGCCAGCTCCCTGTAGTTAAGAAATCCGTCCTCAGTTCCGTTGTCTTTTTTCTTCCATGAACCCGGATGCACCTCATATATTGCTATCGGTTCTTTCCACGCCTCTTTTTCACCGGCGGCGGCAATCCATTTATCGTCTTTCCATGTAAAGCCGTTTAAATCGGTTATTATTGAGGCTGTTTCGGGGCGAAGCTGTGCGTAATTAGCATACGGGTCCGCCTTGTACAGCTTTCTGCCGTCTCCGGCAACAATAAGATACTTATATTTATCGCCTTCCTTTGCCTTGTCCGTAAAAAGTTCAAAGATCCCCGAGCTTCCCAGACGTTTCATCTCATATCCGCCGCTTTTCCAGTCATTAAAATCGCCCACTACAAAAACCTGCGCTGCATTAGGTGCCCAAACAGCAAAATAAATGCCCTGACAGCCTTCCTCATTACATGCCTTATGCGCCCCCAGCTTCTCATAAATCTCGTAATGAGTTCCCATTCCAAATAAATATCTGTCCCCTTCAGTAATAAATACCTTATCTCTCGCCATATTACCTCCGATTTTGCCATTACAGACGCTAAAAATTATGTATAAAGTATAACATATTTTTTTGCATATTTCTACTATGATGTGCTATAATCTCCGTAGAGGTTTTTGTTGCCGTATGCTCTGAATTGTTTACACGGCAATCCATGGCTTCGATTATCTTAATTTAGAAAGGTCCATATATTTATGATTTTCAAATTAATCGATTCATCCTACATAAATGAAATTACATTTATCAGCATAATTATTGCGTTTACGGCCACATGCGTAATCATCAGCCTGTGCAAGAACATTCTTCCGCGGGACCAGGGCCGTGCTTTTGCCATTAACGGCAATAAATCTGAAGGCAAACCCAGAGGCGCCGGTATAATATTTGTATTTGTTTTCGCCGTCTGCTCCCTGCTTTTTATTCCTTATTCCAATGAAATGCTGATTTACCTTATTCTGGTCATCGCCGCCATGTTAAGCGGATATCTCGACGACCGGGCCAATTCACCGTGGGGAGAATACAAAAAGGGCATAATTGACCTTATTCTTGCAATAATATGCGCCATAACATATGTGAATTATAACGGAACCCATATCCAGTTATTTTATTCGGATGCGCTCAGCTTTACAATGCCTGTGGTTCCGTTTGTAATACTTGCGGTAATCTTAATCTGGGCGAGCATCAACGTGACAAACTGCTCCGACGGAGTGGACGGTCTGTGCGGAACGCTTTCCATTATATCCATGATTACAATTTACGGTATCTGCCAAATCAAAGGCATTGACGCATCCGTAAAACATATGATTTTGCTGTTTGCCGTATGTCTTCTCGGTTATCTGTGGTTCAACGCTTCACCCAGCCGGCTGCTTATGGGTGACGCCGGCTCACGGGCAATAGGCTTTTTTATGGCTGTAGCGATTCTCAAAACGGGAAGTCCGTTTCTGTTTATTCCCGCTGCTATAGTTTTAATTGTAGACGGCGGTCTTGGTCTGGTTAAGGTATTTCTGCTGAGATTTTTCAAGATAAAAATACTTTCCAGCACAAGAACTCCTATACATGACCATATGCGCAAAAATAAAGGCTGGTCCGACACACAGGTCGTATTCCGTTTTTCAATATTACAGCTTGTTGTTTCCCTTGCCATGTTGTTTGCATAATATTAACCTGAAAAAGTCAAATCATGCACAACAGTTATTTTCTAATTCACTGAAACGCTGAAATTAACATTGCCTTCATAATCGCCTGCCCGTGTCATATCAGACGTCGGTGTCAGGCGATAATATATTGTGGAAGAATCCGTAATATCCGCCAGATATGCTCCTTCTTTAAGTCTGGAATATCCGCCTGCGTATGAAGGCGACGTCTCGGCAACCACATCATAAGATGTGGCTTCATCTCCCGCACGATAAACCGCAACTGTCTGTTCCGTATCAATGATAACATGTTTTCTCCCTGTCATCCCTTCCTTACCGTTATTGTAAACCTTTATCTGTATCGGATAAGCTTTATTTATCTCACAGCTTGAGGGTATCTTAACCTCGAAACCCATTACATATATTTTGCAGCACGCTTCGGCTCCGCCCGAAGCCTTGACCGTAATAACCGCCTCCCCTGTTTTTCCTGCTGTCACAACGCCATTCCGGTCAACACGTGCAACCTCCTCATCGCTGCTGCTCCATACCAGCGTTTTGTCATATGCGTTATCCGGCATGGCTGCCGCCTGCAGAGTTATGCTGTCCCCGCAGTTCTGCTCAAGTATGGCATATTCTCTGTCCAGAGAAACAGCGCTTACAGGTATTTCCTCCCATATTGCCGTAAATGTTGTGTCTTTAAACAGCTCACTGTCATAAGCGGCCGAAATGATTTCGTTATAAATTTTTCCGTTGTCCGCTTTCCAGCCCGAAAATTTGTAACCTGTTTTGATTGGCCTTGGCAGCGCAATCTTATTTACGCCAAGCCTCTCCATCACATAATCCGACGAGCTTCCGTAATAATTTCCTCCATTCATTTTAAATGTATAGGAAAACGGCTCGAATACAATATAATTCGCTTCCGAATTTTTAATCTCCGATGCTTTCACCACCGTATCTGTACCTCCTCCCAGTGACATATCACCGTTTACCTGCCTGAAAACCACCATTATCCATGCGGTATCGTTTTTCAGTCTGCATTTCTGCCCTGTAGCCATCCAGTCTCCGTCCTCCAGCATCCGGAAGGATGAATCAAATTCTGCGCAGTACACATAAAATTCATCGCTGAACACAAATGAAATCTCCTGTCCTCCCGTCACTTTAAAAAGCTTTACATATGCAAGCCTTGACCTGTTATACCAATAAAAGCTTTTATCAAGAGTATTTCCCACCCGTTCTTCTTCATTGGTTACATACGCCGAATAATCCCCGATATCTTTAACACTGTAGGCTCTTCCCGGCGATAAGACCTTTGTTATCTGTGATGCGCTTATACCCCAGTCAATCCCTTGCTCCTCCGGCTTAAACACACTGTTTCCGGTCCAATATTCTGCCGACACCAATGTTTGACTTTTGTTGCGGGCATCCGAAAAATTATGTATGCCGGCCGAAGCCTCACCCGCAGATAGCCGTAACGGAAGCAAAACAGCCGTGATTAATAACGCTGAAATCTTATATATTATATTTATCATCTTCTTTTTAAATCCACCCTGAACTCCAGTGTTGCCAGATAATCCCCGGCCTGTGTTGTCTCGTCCACATTGACCGCACTCATGGTTACCTCTCCCACAGAATTAACTATACTGCTGCCGTCCTCAAAATGTCCCACTATATAATCTGCCTCGCTTATATTTCTGCCGGAAACAGAAAAAACCGTTTCAAGCACAGCTTTATCCTTTCCCTCAGGTACATTCTGTCTCTCCAGCTTTACGGCTCCGCTGCCGTCGCAGCCGGAAACGATTTTCACTTCAACATATTCATCCGGCCTTATATTGAGCTTATCCGCTCCTATCAGAAAGCCGGTCTCCTCTTCGGCAGGAATAATTAATGCAGGTATTCTTATTTCAAATGATGAATTATCCACCGTATATTTTACCGGCACCGTCACACTCTCTCCGTCAGTTGATATGACCGCACCGTCCGCCGTTTCCCAAAGTGACATTATAAGCACCAACGCAAGCACACCCGTTAATATTCTTTTAAACATATCCTGCTCCTCCTTAATAGACTGTTACCTGTATCTTTTGATATACAGAGTTAAATTCCGTCAAACGGTCAAAAGAATATGATTTTGCCGTAATTTCCACACTGTAAACGCCTTTTTCAAGCCTGTCATAAAAATCAATAACCGCCGATTCTCCCGGCGGCAGCAGTTCTGTCCGCGCCGCATCCTGCCCGGAAGCATATACCACATACTCCATAATACACCGGTTATCCTGAGGATTATATACGAGGAGACCATGATTTTCCTCATCCCATATGCAATCGGAATAACCCGGAACACATATATACAATTCTTCATACTGTCCGACACGCCTGAAAGTCTCCGGTGCCGTCTCATCGGGCAAAATAATCTCGTCCGGCTTATCTGTCGGGATTTCCGTAGCCTTTATCTCAGGCTGTCTCCACATAAGAAATATACCCGCCATAAGCAAAAGAAACACCGGTATCAGAAATACGATTAATCTGAAGCCCGCCACAGCCGCATACTGATTATCTCCCATTGGCCGTCCGCCCTTAATTCTGGACAAATGAAATGCCGCCTTTTGTTTTGCCTCTTTAAATCCGCCGCATGGCTTGATTTTTTTGTATCTGACATACCCTGCAACACAGCTGTCTCCCGACGCTTTTACAAGCGTCTCCAGCTTATCCAATGAAATATCACGCTGTCTGCATCCGTTATTCTGTTTTGTAAATTTAAAAATTCCTGCCACCTTCCTTGTATTAATATTGAAAATATGGGTTGTTAATTCGAAACGTATCGATACATAAAAGAAAGAATGCGGAGAATCCGCAGCTGACTGTTCGAATGTGTAAATAAAATAACGCCAAAGCCGACAAAAGTCAATAGCTTTGACGCAATTTATTTATATTTAATTCTGTTTATTAAAATTTAATGTCATATTGTAAATTTCTCTTTTGGGAAGCCCTCTGTCTTTTGCGACAAGCCGGATAGCTTCCCTGCGCTCAACGCCCTTGGCTTCATAATATTTAAGATGGTCCTCAAGCGGCATTTCCCGCCATTCCATCTGTTTTTCCCTTATTATATCAGCCCTGTGAAGCCCTTCAATCACAAGCACATATTCCCCCCGCGGCTCATTCTCCCTGTAATATTCAACCGCATCCCCTATTGTTGCACGATACACGTTCTCATACTTTTTGGTAAGTTCCCTGCAAACTGCAATCTTTCTTGCAGCCCCCAGCTTTTCCTGCAATTCACACAGAGTTTTACGAAGCCTGTGCGGGGCTTCATAAATTATTATCGTCCTCGTTTCCCTGCAAAGCTCATCCATAACCGCCCCACGCTCTTTTTTGTCGGCGGGAAGAAATGCTTCAAAAACAAACCGCCTTGTGGGGAGTCCTGAAATGACCAGCGCGCTGATGCATGCAGCCGGTCCCGGAACGGATATAACCTCTATTCCGGCCTCTGCCGCCTGCCTTACAAGCTCCTCTCCGGGGTCTGAAATTCCCGGAGTCCCCGCATCGGTTATCAACGCAACATTCTGTCCCGAAAGCATTTTATCCACAAGAACAGCGGCTTTATCCACCTTGTTATACTCATGGTAGCTGGTCATAGGGGTGTCAATCTCAAAATGATTGATTAATTTGATGCTGTTTCTTGTATCTTCAGCCGCAATCACATCGGCCTCTTTCATAACGCGTATTGCCCGTACCGGCATATCCTCAAGATTACCTATAGGAGTGGCGCATAAATATAGTTTTCCTGTATTTTTTGTATTACTTTCACTCATAAACATCCCTCCGGATAATGGGCCTGATTTTACGTGTAATATATTTTCAGCAGGTCTTCCGTGTATTCGTTCCGGCCGCTGTAGATTATAAGCGGATTCTCAACCTTAACCATAGGCCTGGCTCCCCGTATGCCTTCAATAAGCACCATATTGGCGTCCTTATCCGCGTATGGATGTACAAAACGCATCCTTTTGGGCTCAACGCGGTATTGTTTCATAAGCATGATAATTTCTGTCAGGCGGTGCGGCCTGTGCACCATATAGAAACGTCCGCCGGGTCTTAATACTTTTGCCGACTCACGTATCACATCCTCAAGGGTACAAAGAATTTCATGGCGCGCTATAGCCTTATGGCTCTCAGGATTGGTAAGCCCGTGATTCTCGTTCATATAGGGCGGATTTGTGGTAATAACATCAAAAGAAGCCCCTCCAAATATCCCAGAGGCTTCTTTGATATCTCCGTGAACAATTTCCACATCACGCTCAATTCCGTTGTGTATAACGCTTCTCCTCGCCATATCCACATTAATTTCCTGTATTTCAAGACCCGTATAATGTGCTCCCGGAGCGGCAGCATTCCTCGCTTTCATCAAAATAGGTATCACTCCGTTGCCGCATCCCAAATCCAGCACTTTTTCGCCTGGCAATACCTTAGCGTAGGCACTGAGGAGAACCGCGTCAATTCCGAAACAGAATATCTCCGTATTCTGAATTATTTCATACCCGCAGCGCTGCAAATCGTCAAGTCTCTCGTTGGCATTAAGTTTAATTGTCATCTAATTTGGACTTTCCTTCCTTGCGCTCCAGCTCTTCAAGCGCTCTTATTTCATCGTCAGCCATTTCTTCTTTATAGTTGTTGCTGCGGCGTTTTTTCTGTTTAAATTTTATATCATCCACATTGTATTCTTTAATGTCTTTTTCTCCGTTGTCAAGGTTTACCAGCACCTTTACCCGCTGACGAAGCACGTTTACGCTGTATACCTCTCCGGCGAAACCATCGGCGGTGCTCACTCTGTCTCCCACTTCCGGAAGCCTGCTGTTAAGATACTCATATGTATCCGCCTCATTCTTCAGGCAGCACATAAGCCTTCCGCACATACCGGATATCTTGGCAGGATTCAGCGACAAATTCTGCTCCTTGGCCATCTTGATGGAAACGGGAATAAATTCCGAAAGGTACGATTTACAGCACAAAACACGTCCGCAAATTCCTATTCCTCCGCGGATTTTAGTCTCGTCTCTTACGCCTATCTGCCGGAGCTCTATTCTTGTCCTGAAAACCGATGCCAAATCCTTGACCAGCTCCCTGAAATCAATTCTTCCGTCAGCGGTAAAATAAAACAGAACCTTGTTGTTGTCAAAGGTGTATTCCGCATGAATAAGCTTCATCTCAAGACCATGTTTTGCTATTTTTTCGAGGCAGATTTTGAAGGCTTCCTTCTCCTTGTCACGATTGGCGAGCTCCCTTTTATCATCATCTTCCGTGGCAACCCTTATGACCGGCTTAAGCGGAAGGACCACCTTATCGTCTTCAACCTCACGTATTCCAAGCACCACATCCCCGTATTCGACGCCTCTTGCCGTCTCAACTATAACATGCTGCCCTCTTTCGATATTCATATCAAGCGGATCAAAAAAATATACCTTTCCCGCCTGTCTGAATCTTACACCTATAACTTTAATCATCTTAGTTCTCCTTAATGTTCAACAGCATAAGCTCTATTGCCAAATCAAAATTAACATTGGCGTTAAGTCTATGTTTGGCCGTTTCACAGCCCCGGAGAATATTTTCGATTCCCTCGTAAGAGCTTTTGCTCGCCTGTTTTCTTATATAGTTAATCTCATCCGAAAAAACAAGATTATTCGCATCCTTCGTCACTTTAAAAAGCAGAACGTCCCTGAACCACATTTCAATGATATCAATATAGTCGGTTATATTGATTTTATATTCGGCAACACGCTTTACGGCATCTATCAAATCAGCCACGTCATAATTATAGACATTTTTGACAAGACTCAGGGCTTCATCCCTTATTTTGATAAAATTGTCTGACGTAACCAGATCTACTGCCCGTCCTACTCTTCCCTGCGCATATGAGGCACACATTTTGGCTTCATATTCCGGAAGCTTATACCGGCAGATAAGATAATCCATAATCACGCTGTTTCTTATGGGCCTGAACTTAAAAACAATACATCTTGATATTATCGTCGGCAGAAAAATCTCGTCATTGTTGGTTAAAAAAATAATTACGCTGTAAGCCGGCGGTTCTTCTATTGTTTTGAGAATGGCATTCTGGGCCTGAACCGTCATTTTCTCGGCCTCATCAATTATATAGACCTTATATCTGCCGTTGTACGGTTTAATCTGCACATCTTCAACCAGCTGCGTCCTTACATCATCAACGCCAATGCTTGAGGGCTTCTCATGAGTCACCCATATTAAATCGGGATTATTGCCTGATTCAGTCTGTTTACAGAAATGACATTCTCCGCAGCCTTCGGCTCCTCCACGTTCACAAAGAAGTGCCTCCGCAAAAGCCTTGGCAACCATTGCTTTCCCGGAGCCGTCTTCCCCGTTAAAAATATACGCGTGACTTACTTTGTCATTGCTGACCGCATTTTTTAACTGCGCTATTATATTTTCATGTCCCAATATTCTGTCATACAAAGACATATTTAATCCCTCCGCATCCGTTTATGCTGCTATATCCAAAAGCAGTCCTCTGATTTCTCCTACTTTGTTGAGAATCGCAAGATTGTCTTTCTCGTCTTTTACCAATTCCTGCGCCAGCTCATCAAGGTTTTTATCCACCAGACGAATTATTCCGTAAACTCTGTGTCTTCCTCTCCTGTCAAGAAAATTTTCACGGGAAAATTCATGGGAACGCGTTACCACTTCATTCATAAATTCTTTGACAAGGGAACGGTATTTTTTCATGTCGGCAACATCCATATGCTTTGCAATTCTGTCCCCCTGTGCCGTAATCTGATCCATCAGGGAGCCAAGCTTAGCCTGCAAATCCTTCGCTTCGATATTGCTGACAAGCATAAATCTGAAGGAGCCGTCCGACTCTTTGGCCGTGCTTTTAACTTCAATCGGCGGTGCGCCCGTAATATCTTTAACTTTGATTGCCATAGCGGTTCCTCCTTATGCGTTATATCGTGTTCATATTATACCATTCACGCCAGGCTCGTGAAATACCTCGCCAAGCGCTCAGGCATATATTCTCACTAAATTCGCACTGCGCTTCACTTGTGCTCATTAAGTGTTCATATTATATCAAGAGTATAACATAATTCATATAAAAATGCTAGTTAAGTATACTGGCAATATATGCACGTATTTTATCAATACACTTGTCCAGATTATCATTGACAAATCTCTCTGTTATCCCCAGTTTCAACAGCTTTTCCTCCGAAAAATCAGCTTCATCCGCAATAAACCGCCTGCACATCTCGGCATATTTCGGGTTCTGCTGACTGTCCTCACGCTTCAGCGCCCTGTGAATCCTGGTTTTGTCGTCTATTTCTATATATATCGGAAAAACCTTGTCTTTTCCGTAATAGGAACTTATTTTTTCATACGCTTCAAGCGTGCCGATAATTATGTAGCCGGTGTCGGCGCATATATCAATCTGTCCGTCGTCCGCAGTAAAATATTTCCATACTCCATGTACGGTATTGTACGCGCGCAGCTCCACTATCCTGCCCGATTCCGCCAGTTCATCGCAATGCCTGTCATCGGTAAAAAAATATTCCCGCCCGTCTTTTTCTCCGTCACGCATGGGTCTGGTAGTGTACATTGTGACCGTTTTAAGGTTTAACGAGCGGTCATTTACAATACGCGAATAAACCGTATCCTTCCCCGATGAGCTTTTCCCCATCAGGACAAAAATTTTAGCCATTATTTTTCTCCAAATCCAAAATTCTGATTGTATTCTGCCTGGTCAGTCCCCGGATTTCAATTCCAAGCCCACCGATTGTTTTAATCATGTCCGTAATCTCAGGCGTTATTATTTCACCCGGTACAATCCACGGAATTCCTGGCGGATATATGTATATATAATCTGCCGCAGCCCGGTTTACGGCTTCCTTAAGACTGACCTCCGAAATGCGGCTGCGCTCCGCCTGCCACGGCTCGCATATTTTATCCGGAGACGTAAACCTTTGAGAAACCGCAGCGCGGAAATTTCTCTCATGGATGCCTCTCTCCGTTGTTTCCCCCAAACTCCGGTCAATCTGCTCCAAAGCATTGTAAAGCCTGTCGAGCCCCTCTTGCGTATCATGACATGTGGTAATTGCTACTGCATACCGGGCCGAAGCCATCTCCAACTCGAGACGGTATTCTTTACGCAGCATATCCATAAGCTTATTGCCTGACAAACCGCATCTGTCCGTACAGACCGCCGCCCTTGCAATATCGTAATCGCTGCTTTCAAAAAGATATAATTTTTTTAATCCGGCGCATTTTCGTCTGAAATCCTTCATTCTCCGGTAATGCATTTGCCAAAGTACGTTCCCGGATTGTTCCATTATATCAAGGCACCTCTCCACCGAAGCCATCAAAAGATATGAAGGACTGGTGCTTACGTATATATCCGCATAATATTTTAACCGCTCCAAATCAACTCTGTCGGTTCCCACGCACATAACGGCCGTCTGGGTAAAAGAAGCCAGTGTTTTGTGAAGGCTCATTACCACTATGTCAGCGCCGGATTGCAGCGGATTGACCGGCGCGGCCTCACTTGTTCCGAAATGGGCTCCGTGCGCGCAGTCCACGATTAGTATTCCGCCCCGCCTGTGCACCGCTTTTGCTATTGCTTCAATATCGGACACCACGCCTTCATATGTGGGTGATACCAAAAGCACCGCCTTTATTCGGGGATTAACATCATATGCTTTTTCCACATCCTCCGCCTTTATCTCAAGGGCGATTCCGGAATTCCTGTCAATTTGCGGATAGATATATTCCGTTTTAAGCTGTCTTATATACGCCGCGTTATAAGCTGATTTATGACAATTCCTTGCCATAAGAACGGTATCTCCTGTGTCAAGAGATGCCGATACCGCCGAAAGGATTCCCGCTGTACTTCCGTTGACAAGAATAAAAGAAGCCTTGGCACCGTAAAGCATGTTTACACGTCGTGTCATATCGGCCAGAATCCCCGTGGGATTATGCAGGTCGTCAAAACCGTCCGTCTCAGTTATGTCATAGGCGTAAGGGTTAATATTCCATTCCAGATTACGCTTATGTCCCGGCATGTGAAAAGGGTATATATCCGATTCGCTGTTTTTACGCAGTCTGTCCGTAAGCTCGCCCATATTTTCTCCTGTCTACATATATTTGCCGATTAGGCTTTTTATTTTATCCATATCGGCATCGACCGTTTCCTGAAGGCTGTTTCTCCTGTAATTAAAAACAACTTTGTCATAATCACTCTGCGCCGTTATCCTGTAAGCGGATTTTATTCCTTCATTTTCCATATCCTTATCGCTGAAATCAAGCTCCCTGACAGCGTCAAGATATCCCAGTTCCATACGGGACACCGCTCCCTTGGATGTAAAATCCAGCGTTCCGTTCCAAAAATCACCTATGCTGCGCGTTGGCTTTATAAAAACAAATTCCGCATCCGGGAAAGCTCCGTAATCTATTTCCCGTTCCGGCGAAAGCCCAATCACAATAAAATGACGTATTCCTTCACGATACAGCGGCTCTATGGGAAGATTATCCTTAAGTCCTCCGTCACGATACAGTTTCCCGTCTATCAAAACGGGAGCATATATAACGGGCAGCGCCGATGACGCAAGCAGCGCGTCCTTGATTTTTTCCGCAGGCATGTAATTAAGCTTAAAATATTGGGCCGTACCCTCTCCGCTTCCGTTCTCATCAAACTCTGTGACCGTAACATATATGGATTTTTCGTTTGTGCGTATCTGCTCCAAATCTATATAGGTGTCAAGTATTTCCAGAAGTCCTTCCCTTGGAACCATTCCCTCCTGAAAATCTATCATATCGGGATTTATATCAAGGAACTGTTTAGGCGTAATCCGTCTCCACGCATCTTCCGCCGCAGCCTCATCGCCGTAAGCGAAAAGTATTGCGTTAAGCGCTCCTACGCTTGTTCCTGATACTGCGGTAATGTAATCCTGAATATTATTTTCCCATAATGCCTTGAAAGCACCCACCTGATACGCGCCCTTTCCTCCGCCTCCGGCAAGTACAAGCCCCCATTCGTGCTGAGAAAAATCCTTCATACAACCTCCTGTTCACATTAAGGTATAAGTTCTCGCTAAATTCGCCCCGCGCTTCGCTTGTTCCTCTTGTTCACATTATACCTGCACACTAGGCTCGTGAAATACCTCGCCAAGAGTTCAGGTATATGTTCTCACTAAATTCGCCCCGCGCTTCGCTTGTGCTCATTAAGTGTTCACATTATACTATAATTTAATATGTTTTACAAATATTGTGACCTTTTTTGGGGTTGGCGAGACATTTTTTGGTAAAATAATATAATATTCCCTCTGACAGGCAGAAATGCGGCGCCTCCGCATTGACTTCTGCATTATTGCCTCGGATTTTTCGGCTCTATATGCTGAAAGCTTCTGCATTACATTGGCGTTCCTACTTCAATCAAATTACCGTCTAAATCATAAAAGCGAACTACTTTTTGTCCCCAGCTATGCACCATAAGCCTGTTAACATATTGGATTGAAGGGTACAATTTTTCCAATTTTTCAACGAAACCTTCTATATACCTTTCTTCAAAATATAGTTCACAGGAATTATTTCCCGGAATAATATCTTTTCCCAGAAACTTTTTCCAAATCTTCTCATCCTGAAGTACAAGACCCTCTGTTAAAATCATGTTACCGTCATTATCAAGCACCACATCCAAACCAAATAAATCGTGATAAAATTGTTTTGATTTTTCAATATCTTTTACAACAATCAGAACATTCTTTAATTTCATTGCCGTATTTCCTCCGTAAAATTCCGATTTTTACCCTATCCTTCTTCCCGGCCATCGGGCTTAAATTTTACAACGTCCTTCGCAAATAAACCATATCAATCAATTGGATGCCGGCTTCTATAATCGGGTGATCATAGTTATCCGTAAAAAAATTCTCTACCGTATGATGACGCACGAAACCGCATTTCTCATAAAACGGGATGGTAAGCGGGCTGTCGCCGGTACCCGCCTGCAATACGGAGAATTGGCTACGATACCTTTCCGCAATATACTCAATCAATATCCTTCCATACCCTTTCCCATGGCATTCCGGTAATACTGCTATATTCTTTATTTCCAAAACACCATCACCCTCATCCGTTACAACACACTCACCCTTAATTCCTTTATCATCCAGCACATACATAATCCCTTTGTCAAGATAGCGGTCAATCATATCCTCCTGCTCATCCGCCAGCAACAATAAGGAAATGTACTGCTTTTTGTTTTCTGTAACCTCTCTTATTTTCATCGCATTCTCCTTTTTGCCTGTTTTCTATAACAGATTCCCGCGTTTTTTGAATGCGTCCCCGGTCAGTATCTCACATCCGCCTGCATCTTGCAGCTTGCTTAGCGCAGCCATCTCATTTTCTTTATTTGCATCTTCCTCATTCCTCCGAAAAAATATATACTTTTATATTCTTTTTGATGTAATACGGCCATAACAAGCGGCTTCCATTACCGTACGATGGCGTATGCTCAAACAATATCTCCCCTAAAGATTGCTTTCTCCTGTACTCGCTTTGATTTTTATTGCCCTCGTAGTATTTACACAAAACCTTCTGCATTCCAAGATTTTCAAATGCATGACGGAATATTTTCCCCCCTGAACTGTGTTCACATATTTCACTAATTAGTTAATGTATTATATCATAAAACATGTTGATTTACCATCCAATCGTTATTCTCATTTTCTAAATTGTAACGCTTCTGCATTCTCACTAAGCCAAAAAATATAATCGTCCTCTATATCTTTTATAGTTGTTTTTCCATAAAATATACTTTACTCTCTGTTTTCACTTTTTGTAATAATAAAACTACTTGCTAAAGTAAGTTATAATCCTACGAAAAAAACCTGAAACACTATATTTTACAGTGTTCCAGGTCGACAAGTGCCCAGAACCGGAATCGAACCAGTGACACGAGGATTTTCAGTCCTCTGCTCTACCGACTGAGCTATCTGGGCACAAAAGATATTTTTTCAGCACGTTATAAAACGTGCCCGAGACCGGAATCGAACCGGTACGGGTGTTACCCCGCAGGATTTTAAGTCCTGTGCGTCTGCCAGTTCCGCCACTCGGGCAGGATGGTGCTAAAAATCAACACATTCGCAAGACTTTTTTTCTAGCTTCGCAAGACTATTTAATTTTAATGGTCATGTGTTGCAGGGATTATATTACTACAAACTAATATATTTGTCAACCCTTAAAGTTGATAAAATATCCAAATACCGCTGACAGTCCACCTATTATAACTTTTTCAACTATATTATTATATTGTTTTGCAGGTTGTAATTCTATAGTTCTTACCCTTTCATTAAGGTCATTAACATTTTCCCTCATTATCTTTACTTCATTAACAACCTCTGATATTGACTGTGTTAATTTGTTAATGTCCTCTACTAAATCTTCTACTTTCTTAATTTTGCTATCTGTTTGTTTTTCCCATTCTTCAAATCTTGCTTCTTTTATTAATAAGTCATTAACTGATTTTTCTAAATCCAATGTTATCACCTCATTTCTAAAGTGATAGATTTATTATAAAATAATTTCTTTATAGTCTTGCTCTGTTTTGCCTGTACCAAGCTGAATATGATTACCACATACTTTGTTATTACTAAGGTCAATAAATACTTTTCCTTCGTCTGCATAGATATGTGTTTCTATAATTGTGTCAAATTCGCCTGTTTCAATAATGTCTATAATTTCTCCATCGTCATTAAACTTAATATCAACTATAGGTACTTTTATTTCTTTAACTTCTTTTCTCATATTAAGCACCTCCTATAATGGCGTCAAATTCTTCTTCTGACACTCCATAATGTACTGTTGCTTGTATATTATTTACTGGGTCAGTTATATTCCAATATCCATTAAGCCAACCTGAAGATTTTTCTGTTGCGTCTGTATAAATATCTGTTAAATTGCTACAACCACCAAATACATATGCATAAGATGAAGCTATCCTTTGACAAGTAGAAGGTATATATAACTTAGTTAAGCCTTTACAATTACTAAATGCATTTCTGTCTATTATAGTTACAGTTGAAGGTATCTTTTTAACAGTTATATTTGTACAACTTTGAAACGTACCTTCAATGCTATCTATATTAGGCAATTCAGACAATGTTATCTCTGAACATTCACTAAAACAATACTGACCTATATAATTTATTGAATTAGATAATTGTGATAATTTTAAGACTTGACAACCTTTAAAAGCATAGTTTCCTATCTCTGTCAATGTTTTAGGTAATACTATATTTTCTAAATCATAACAGTTATAAAAGTTATACCCTTTTATTTTTGTTACACCTTCAGGAATTGACAAGTCTGTTATAGAACCCTCTATAAGTCCTGCTATTTCTTCTGAACCTCCGCCACCGCTACCTTCATAAGTTCCTACTACACCAAAAATATTAACGTCTTTCTTTATGTTATCAGCTATTAAATCTTCGTCACCATTAATTGTTACTTGTGAAAGTCCGTCATATCCTTCATCAGCATTTATTACTTGCTGTTCTTTACTTGGTGTAGCTGTCTTTTCTTGTAATTTAGCTTGTTCACCTTGATATGTACCTTCAATACCAAATATATTAATACCTTGTTTTATATTAGTAGCTACTAAATCACTATCACCATTAATTGTAACTTTACTAAGTCCATCATATCCACTATCAGGGCTTAATACTTGTTCTGCTTGGCTTGGTGTTGCTGTTTTCTCTTGTAACTTAACAGTTGTACTAGGTACATTAACTATTACTTTACTAAGAACTTTACCTTCAGTTGGTATTACTTCGCCATTTGTTGTAGCTGTTTTTTCTTCT
>CALWMX010000047.1 GCA_944382105.1 uncultured Butyrivibrio sp. | reverse complement strand
GCGTGAAATATATTGCGCAGCCGGGCGGTTCCGTAAGGGATGACAATGTAATCGAAACCTGCAACAAGTACAATATGGCTATGTGCTTTACGGGAATAAGACTTTTCCATCACTGATTATTATTTATTAGCTAAAAATAATATGCCGCCGGTACGTTAGCCGTAATTTTACGGCACGATGTACCGGCGGTGTTATTTTCGCTTACATTTGTCAAGTGTCATATCCTTCCTCATGCGCATAAACTATATCATCACCGACATTTCCCTGAGGCGTTTCATTATGATATATGTTGTCAGGCAGGGCGATACGATTGACAGTATTGCCATGCAATTTTCCATATCCGCGTACACCATCAGCTATATTAATCAGATTCCCGCTCCCTACGGTCTTGCGGTAGGTCAGGCCCTTCTCATTCCCGGTAATTCGACTGTACAAAAAAGTCCCGCGCAGTTCAACGGCTATGTCTACCCTTTTATAAGCCGGTATGTACTGACAGAAACTCTTCAATATCTGAGCGCCCTCAATATATTTTCATATGGATTTACCGCTGAAGGAGAACTTATTCCTCCTCAGCTTGACGACAGCTGGATGATAGCCGCCGCTGATGAACAGGGTGCGGCTCCGATACTGACGCTTACTCCATTCGGAGTTGACGGCAACTTTAACAATAATCTCATTACGGCCGTAGTCAATGACCCTGTTTCACGCACCAGACTTAAGGATAATCTTATAAATGTTATAATGTCCAAAGGATTTCAAGGGGTTGATATAGACTTTGAATTCATTAAGGCCGAGGACAGGGATGCTTTCACCGATTTTGTCAGATATATCCGAGAAGCGGTAAATGCACTGGGTTTTCCGGTATCGGTGGCTCTTGCGCCCAAGGTATCAGCCGACCAGCCGGGACTTCTTTATGAAGGAAAAGATTATCCGGCCTTGGGCGCGGTATCCGACTATGTCCTTGTGATGACCTACGAATGGGGCTACAAATACGGTCCTCCGCTTGCCGTCGCGCCCGCCGACAGGGTTCGTCAGGTTCTTGACTATGCAGTTTCAGTCATCCCTCCCGAAAAAATACAGTTGGGCATATCCAATTACGGCTACGATTGGACGCTGCCTTACGTGAAAGGGCAGTCTGCCGCAGTAACCATAGGAAGTGTTGAAGCCGTGCAGCTTGCCGTAGCCAACGGCGCCCAAATCATGTTCGATACCGTGGCACAGTCCCCGTATTTTACTTATGAGAAAGACGGCTTGTCCCATATAGTATGGTTTGAGGATGTGCGAAGCATGCAGGGAAAATATGACCTTATTAAAGAGTATAGTCTCCGCGGCGGCAGCGTCTGGACAATCATGAATCTTTTCCGCGGAATGTGGGTGCTTGCGGAAGAAAATTTTATTATTTCTTAATTTTTTGAATTTTTCTGTCAATAATTAAATCAAAAATATCTTGACATATATTCCCGCTTGTAGTAGTCTATCATATATATTTGAAGTAGTTTTCAAAACTACATGTTGTGTTTCAATGAATTATTTATTAAAGTTTTGTGTATAATAATAGTGTTTAAAATTATTTTAAATTATTTTTGAAAGGAGTCTTTATTATGCAGATTACAATTCGTGAACCCGGAAGCGCAATCACACATCTTGTTGGAATGGTACTTGCCGCTGCCGCAACAACACCGCTTCTGATTAAAGCGGCACTGTCCGGCGGTACAACCTTATTTGCACTCAGTATATTCTGCCTGAGCATGATACTCTTGTACGGCGCAAGCACAACCTACCATTCAGTGAGCCTGTCCGGAACGGCATTGAAAATTTTCCGCAAAATCGACCATATGATGATATTTGTACTCATTGCAGGCTCCTACACTCCGATATGCCTTATTGTTCTGGGAGGAAAGCTGGGCTATACGCTTCTTGCCGTAATCTGGGGCATAGCGTTGGCTGGAATGCTTTTGAAAGCCTGCTGGGTTACGTGTCCGAAATGGTTTTCTTCCATAATATATATATCCATGGGATGGGTATGCGTCGCAGTTTTCGGAAGACTTTGGAACAGTCTGCCCCACGGAGCTTTCGGATGGCTCCTGGCCGGAGGCATAATCTACACGGTGGGCGGAATCATTTATGCAATCAAACCTAAATATTTTGACGAAAAGCACAAGTTTTTCGGACTGCATGAAATTTTTCACTTGTTTGTCATGGGCGGAAGTATATGCCACTTCATATTTATGTATTTTTATGTGGCCTGAATATAAAAAACGGAGCATTACCGCTTAAAACCGGTAAAATGCTCCGTTTTATCATATCTTTAATTATGTGATTCTCTTATAGCCCCTGGGCGCAGGCCGTCTGAAAATCTTGTGTCTGAAAACCACCAGCAGTATTACCGCCGCAGCTCCTGCAATCACTATGCCCGCGCCAATCCATCCGCGGGCGCTTATCATGCTCAGATTAAAACATCTCACATTAATCCACATCTGGTTAATGGCCTCATTTGCGTCATCATCAAAGTATTCCATTACCGCGCTCCTGTAGATTTCCTCCTGGGAAGGATATTGCGCCGCCAGCTGCCTGTGAAGCTGGTCTGCGGGAGCCGTTATGATATAATCCTCATCCTGATTGTCTCCCGAAAAGAAATATCCGACAGGATATTCAACTACATCTTCTTCGTCCTCCGACGCTCCGTAGGTCCAGTCCGCATACTCATACACAAGCGTGCTATCTCCTCCTGCAATGGTCGAGGTGTAACCTATATAGTACATATTGCGCACTACATTGTCTGTTCTTGAAAGAAAATTTATAAAAGCTTCCGCCGCCTGTTTTTTTACCGCATCTCCGTTTATACCGGACTTGAGCATAACCCATCCGTCAAACCACAGGTTTGTACATTCCTCAGGAACAGCCCATTCAAGGTATAAATCGTCCTCCTCAGCCTGATCAAGAGCATACACGCCGTCTCCTGACCACTGGATATTGGCTACCACCTTGCCGCTTACCATGTCCGCTTTTCCGCTGTCGGTCTCGAATGAATATACATTTTCGCGTATTTCTTTAAGCTTGGCCTCCGCGGCGTCGATTGTTGCGAAATCAACGTCATTCATTATATCGGAAAGCTGCTCTCTGTAATCCGCAGCATTTTTAAACTCATCGCTTAAAAGAAGTTCTTCGTTAAGGATTGCAAGCGTGGGAAAATATGCGTCCCTGACATTGTCCTTTACCGTAACCTGACGGAAAAACTTTTCGTTGGTAAGAATAGACCAGGTGGATGCTTCTTCCTCATCGACATATTCCGGATTATAAACCACCCCGGTAATACCCCACATATATCCGGCCGCGTATTCGGACCAGCTCTCACCGTCTATTTCATTCTCCTCAAAAATTCCTCTTATGTACGGAGAAACACCGTTAATATAATAGTTAAGCTCATTGCTCTCGTCAAAAAACTCCTCTGAGAGAGGTTCCAGAGCCTCCTCCTTCATAAGCTTCATTATCATATAATCCGACGGGCAGACCAAATCAAACGTATCTCCCAACGTAAGCTGACTGTACAATTCCTCATTGGTTCCGAAGGTGGAATATTCAACACGTACACGGACGCCGTATGTCTCGTAATACCATTCCTCGAAATCATCAATCATATTGTTTTCGCCGAATATATCCGCACTTTCCAAATCAATAAGCTCGTCGTCATCCCAATCGCCTTCATCGATATATTCCTCCCAGTTGCATACCCGCAGAACAACCGTATCCTCTGCTGCAAAGGCAGGTCCTGCGTACGATATGGCAGCCGTCAGTGACATAACCGAAGCAACTGCGATTGCAGCCGCCTTAAATATCCGCTTTTTCATTACCTGCACCTGCCTTTCTGCCGGAAATGGCATTGCCGCCTATTACAACCGCCAGTATTACCACAAAAAGAACCGTGGACAGCGCCCACAGAGCCGTCTTAATTTGCGTATGAGAGCCTTTTGTTGCATTTACTACATATGTGCTGATTGTGTCAAAAGTAGCCGGCTTTGTATATGTTGTTATAAAATAGTCGTCAAGAGACAATGTGACCGACAGCAGAAATCCTGATACTATTCCCGGAATCAGCTGCGGTATTACAATTTTAAAGAGCGCCTGTCTGGCGTCGGCTCCCAAATCCAGCGCCGCCTCGTATATACTGTTGTCCATCTGCTTAAGCTTTGGAGTAACCGACAGATACACGAACGGCGAACAAAGCGCCACATGTCCTATCACCAGCGGGACAAACGTTTCCTTTTTGACTCCGAGCACCACAATAAGAAGCACGCAGAGCGAAAACCCGGTTACAACCTCGGCGTTGACCACCGGCACCTGGTTGGCAAGACCGAGCAGCTTCTTTGATGCATTGCGGGAATAAAACGCGCCTATCGCCCCTATTGTTCCCAATATGGTGGAAATGAGCGCTGAACCAAATGCAAGCGCAAAGGTTCCGCCAATCATTTTAAGAAGCTCCGGAGTGGTAAAAAGCGTAATATAGTTGTTCACTGAAAAATTGCCGTGAGTTCCTATTGTCGCCGTATCCGTAAAGCTGTACACCATAAGAATAAGTATCGGAAGATACATAAACAAAAGCACAATTGCTAACCATGAGGAACGTAATATTTTCTTTATCATAATATTGCCCCCCTGTTCGTATCTTCTTCACCGAAACCATTGGTCGCCAGCGTAATTATAAAAATAATTATCAGCAGCACAATTGAAATCATGGAGCCGCCATGCCAGTCATACGCATTAAAATAGCTTCCGATAAGGCTTCCCATAATATATGTGCTGTTATAAAGCATATCAAGGATTACATAATTGGTCATTGCCGGAAGAAACACCATGGTAATGCCGCTTATTATCCCAGGAACGGAGAGCGGAACAGTCACTCTCCAGAATGCATTTCCATGACCCGCGCCAAGATCCTGCGCCGCCTCAAGCAGCGAATTGTCCATCTTGGTGAGGGTTGTGTAAAGAGGAAGTATCATAAAAGGCAAAAAATCATATGTCATGCCTATAACGGTATTAAGGAAGGGATGATAAGAAAGATTGCCTTCAATCACCGTCAGCACTTCCTTCAGCGCGGCTATTCTCAGCGTAAAGTTAATCCACATCGGCACAAGAAAAAGCATAAGCAGAATTGTTTTTTTCTTCATATGGCTCTTTGCGAGAATATACGCCACCGGATATGCAATCACAAGGCAGGCCGCCGTAACCGTTACCGCAACCGCCATGCTGTAACACAAAGTTCCGATTGTGTTCTGGCTTGTGAAAAAATTAACAAAGTTTTCTAAGGTAAACCGGCCTTCACCGTTGGTAAAAGCATAATAAAGTACCACAAGAAGCGGCGCTATCACAAAAAATATCAAAAACGCCGCATATGGTATGCAAAGCTGTTTTCTCGAAAAACGGAATTTCATGCGCGTCACTCCTTTCAATCTTCTGTTTTAAGGGAAAGCTCTATGCTCTCCTTCGGAATAATTATGCTTACATAATCCCCCTCATTCCAAAGGTATTCATCATGAAGATGGATATCCTCCTCATTCTCCGTCCTGACAATAAAATGATAATGGTCTCCCTTGTAAATAAGAGAAATAATGTGTCCGCGGGTTCCGCCTGCCTCTAAATCGTCGCTCATTGTTACTGACGCCACCGGAACCCTTACCGTAACCTTGACGCCGGCCGTATAAATTTCCTCTCCGTGCTCGTCCACAAGAGTACCTCTCTCATCAATACGCGAACCCGGATACAGCTTTGTCACATCACACTCATATTCACCGTCGGCAAAAAGAACGGTGTAGTTTCTGGTAAGTTCACCGTCATAAATGTTATGGTTGGTCTCTGCAAGTATAACGTGTATTCCGTCCGGTTCAAGACACATCCCTACAGTCTCGCCCACGTTGGCGCTTTTGGTTCCCTGGATAACAATTTCGTTATCTCCGGA
Source organism: uncultured Butyrivibrio sp. (assembly GCA_944382105.1). Classification (GTDB taxonomy): domain Bacteria; phylum Bacillota; class Clostridia; order Lachnospirales; family Lachnospiraceae; genus Eshraghiella. The sequence goes on along the minus strand of CALWMX010000047.1, from coordinate 17,220 downwards.
TTCGACTATAATCTCATAGTGCATTCCCTTGAAAATAACCGAAGTCACAACTCCCGTTATGGTTCCCTTTTCAGGGGAAGTCATTATAATATCCTCGGGCCTGACTACTACGTCAACCTTGGCGCCTACAGCCATGTCGTCGAGGCATTCAAAATCGGCTCCGCAGAAGCTGACTCTTTTTCTGCCCGTCATCTTGCCGTCAAAGATATTGCTTTCCCCGATGAAGTCCGCCACAAAAACCGTATTAGGCTCGTTGTAAATTTCCTCAGGAGTACCTATCTGCTGTATCATACCGTCGGACATGACCACAACCTTATCCGACATTGTCAGCGCCTCCTCCTGATCATGAGTAACATATATAAAAGTAATTCCCAACTCCTTGTGCATTGCCTTAAGCTCAAGCTGCATCTCCTTGCGCATCTTTAAATCCAGCGCCCCAAGAGGCTCGTCGAGCAGAAGTATCTCCGGCTCATTGACAATCGCCCTGGCTATGGCGATTCTCTGCTGCTGGCCGCCGGAAAGCGTTGATATCCTGCGCTTCTCAAAGCCCTCAAGGTCCACCACCTCAAGCGCATGTCTGACTTTTTCCCTGATTTCTTTCTTACTGAGTTTCTCGCGTCTGGTAATTGTTTCACCGGCTTCATTACGGTAAACAACCTCCTTCGTCTTAAATTTCAGTCCGAAAGCAACATTGTCAAAAATATTGAGATGCGGAAACAATGCGTATCTCTGGAATACTGTATTAATCGGTCTTTTGTTGGGAGGTAATTTACTTATATCCTCCCCGTTTAATAGAATCTGTCCTTCTGTCGGAATGTCAAATCCGGCAATCATACGAAGTGTTGTCGTCTTTCCGCAGCCCGATGGACCCAGAAATGTTACAAACTCTCCCTTTTTAACCGCAAGATTAAAATCTTCGACAGCCGTAAAGCCGTCTTCAAAACATTTCTTGATACCCTTGAGTTCAATTATGTTTTCTGAAAAATTCTTATCCATGGCAACACCCGCCGCCTTGATGTCAACAACTGACACAGTACGGCTCCCATCTCCTTTCCTATGTATGATTTGCGATACCAACACATAGAATAAGGCAGACCCGACCAAGATGCTTTTCGTTTCCTGACCAGTCTGCCTTTCGTTCCTGTGCTTTTATCGTTTAAGCAAATAATATATTATTGATAGGTAAGTGTCAATAAGAATTTTAAATTTTATCCGTTTACAACGCGGAATTCAAACTGCTGTATGTCTTTCTCACATTCCGCCTTGATTATCTCCGCTCCGAGTTTTCGCATTTTCACATCGAAATCTTCATATCCGCGCTCAATGTATTTTATATCGTCAATATAAGTGGTTCCCTCTGCCACAAGACCGGCTATCACAAGAGCGGCTCCGGCCCTCAAATCCGGTGCCACAAGCTCGGTGCCCATAAATCTGTCCACACCTGTAATAATTGCCGTATTGCCTTCCACCGTTATGTCGCAGCCCATTCTTGAAAGCTCTCCCACGTATTTGAAGCGGTTCTCCCATATACTTTCGGTCACGATGCTCGTTCCTTCGCACTTGGCCAGCAAAACGGTGGCCTGGGGCTGCATATCTGTAGGAAATCCCGGATATGGCAGCGTCTTGATATTAGTGTGGTTAAGCTTATCCTTGCCTATAACCCTGACTTCATCATCATACTCCTCAATCCGGCAGCCGATTTCCACAAGCTTGGCGGTAATCGCCTCAAGATGTTTGGGAATAACGTTCTTGATAAGAACATCCCCTCCCGTGGCTGCGGCGGCTATCATAAATGTGCCCGCTTCAATCTGGTCGGGAATTATGGAATATGTGGTCCCGTGAAGCTTCTCAACGCCCTTGATTCTTATTACATCGGTTCCGGCGCCTTTAATATTGGCCCCCATGCAGTTGAGAAGATTGGCAACGTCTACAACATGCGGTTCCTTTGCCGCGTTCTCTATTGTAGTTCTGCCCTCGGCAAGACATGCCGCAAGCATTATATTGATTGTGGCCCCAACAGTTACCACATCCATATATATATGGCCGCCTACAAGCTTCTCCGCCTCGGCACATATCATACCGTGTTCGATTTCAACGCTTGCACCCATTATCCTGAGGCCCTTCATATGCTGGTCTATCGGTCTGCTGCCTATATTGCAGCCTCCCGGAAGCGCAACCTTTGCATTGCCCTTTTTGCCTAACAATGCCCCAAGCAGATAATATGATGCTCTTATTTTCTTAATGTATTCATAATTGACTGTTGTGGAAAATATCGTACTCCCGTTAATCTTAAAAGTATGCTTATCTACCCTTTCAACAATCGCTCCTATGTCTCTAATTGCTTCAAGTACAACTCTGGTGTCTCTTACATCAGGCACATTCTCTATAGTAACTGTCTCATCAGACATTACTGCCGCAGCAAGTATTGCGAGAGCGGCGTTTTTGGCTCCGCTTATCTCAACTTCTCCATGCAGACGGTTTCCGCCTTTTATAACGTACTGTTCCATATTCGTACCTCAATATTTTTTTTGACTAAATGACGCAACAAATATTATACCATAAAAAAAGGATTTGTAAACTGGTTATCTTAACCAAAAAAAGCCCGCCCTGATTTCTCAAAGCAGGCTTTAGTCCCGAATTTAGTTTCCTACATAATCGATAGGATTTACGGAAGCTCCGTTTATATAAAGCTCAAAATGAAGATGCGGTCCCGTTACGACTCCTGTTGCGCCGGAATAAGCGATTACTTGTCCCTGCGTTACGCTCTGTCCATAAGCAACTGCTATGGAACTCAGGTGCGCATATCTTGTCATCGTTCCGTTTGGATGGCTTATGTCAACACAATAGCCGTATGCGCCGTTCCATCCTGCGGAAACAACCGTTCCGGAAGATGAAGCCTTAACAGCGGTTCCCGTAGGAACATACCAGTCTACTCCTGAATGCAATGTATAGGTACCGTTTACAGGATGAATCCTGTAACCGTACGGTGATGTGATATTGGTGCTGTTTACAGGCTTGATATACGTCGGCGGTGTAAGCGTACCTCTTTCAACCTTCTTGGCAACCGCCTCCTTGGTGACGGTTTCTTTGATGATTTCACGCTCAGATTCAACTCCGTTCACATATGTCACAAGCGCAACTACCGAACGCTCTCCGGAAGAGCCTTCCCTGATAACGTTCTCCGTACCTATATATAATGAATCATTATCAACATACTCAATATCAGCCTCATACTCCTCATCATACGACTCCTCTTCAACAACCACCACGGAAATCTCTGATGCAGGCACCGTAACCGTAATCAAATCCCCTTCGTAAATAGTTGTATCAATATCAATACCGTAATTGAGTGCAAAAAGCTCGTCAAGCGTAAGATTATGACTGTCTGCAATACCGTAAAGCGAATCTCCCGCAGACACGGTATAAGTTCCCTTTTCCGCATGTTCCTTGGTAATCAGTTCATAAGCTTCATCAATCGATACTACGTCAGCAGAACTTGCCTTTGTAGGTATTATCTCAATGTCTTCGGCAAAATCAACCGAAAGCACACCGTCCTTGTAAACAACATCCTCATCGGAAGCATCATCGCTGCCACCGGTTCCGTTTTCGGAAGCAAGAACCTTAGCCGCCTCATTGACCATAACATCGGCAGATACGAAATTCGTTTTTAACGATGTGTACAAACCGCTGTTATCCTCAACAAGCTCCACTGTAAATTCATTGGAATCGCTGTATTTGTCCTTAACCTTTTCCAGAAGCGCCGAAACATCTTCCTTGGATGCAAGTGTCACCCTGAAATCATCTATTCTTACAGTGTATGCCTCCGCATCCGAATCCGTATCCCTGACGTCGGATGAAAGGCTGTTATATATGCTGTCCGCAAGCTCTTCCTGTGACAGAACAGCTCCGCCCGCATTGTCCGTATATACTTCAATATCGGCTTCAACCAGTGCAAGCCCTTCGCTTTCGGAATTCATTCTGCTGCGGGCATCGATTAAAGCCGCGCTTGCGACCGTATCATCGCTGACATAACCAAGTTTCTCACCGTTGAGGACTACCATATAACGCTCGTCCGGAGTGTATGTAACCGCTCCGCTTGTCAGTTTCTTTGTAAAAGGAACCGCAACCGCAATAAAAAGAGAAGCGATTATAGCCGTCTTGGCATAAGAAATATATTTTGTTTTGCGTCGTCCCAAAAGGTGCATATCCACTCCTTAATACTCTTGTTAACATTTGTAACAATTTTGTAACAATTGCATTTTAACAAATAGCGAGGCGTTTGTAAAGCCCTTTATTGTATTTTTTGTATATTTATCTAAATTTTACGTAAAATTGCCGCTACGGTTTCCTCTATGGACAAACCGTCAATGTCGATATCAAAATCGCTGTAACGTTCATATAATACCGCTCTCTCATTATATAAGTCAAGCAGAGTCTGCCCTTGCCTGATTGCAACACCTCTGCCGTGAAGATTGGAAAGCCGTGAAGCGACTGTTTCATATGAAGCCTTGAGATAAACCACCGTTCCCGTTTCGGCAAAATGCTTCATCGCCTTTTCGCCATATACCGCGCTGCCTCCCGTTGCTATTACCGCATGGGAAGCGTTAATACCGGAATTAATTCTTTCCTCTATGGCCAGAAATCCTTCATTGCCATCCTGTTCAATTATATCCTTCAGAAGCCTGCCGTCTTCTTTCTGTATAACAAGGTCCGAATCTATAAACTCATAACCGAGAACCTTGGCAAGCACAACTCCTACAGTGCTTTTGCCGGCTCCCGGCATTCCTGTCAAAACTATATTGTCCTTCATAATACATTCTTTGTCCCTTTTTAAGTATATCTTAACGTAAAACCTATGCTCTTTATTAAACAGTTTTGTTTTTTCGCCGTACCGAATATCCGAATTTGCCGGTTTTTTGTCCGAGTACGAAATATTCGCCGTGCGAATAAGCCGTAAGCTCAGTATCGTTGAGCCTGAATTTGCCTTTGTCATCCATGTACGCATCATCCACCGAGACATTGACTACTCTTGCAATAAACATATCATGGCTTCCGAGCTCCTTTATCTCGTCAACCTTGCACTCGATACAAACCGGGCTTTCCGCAATTCCCGGGGCCGCAACCACAGCCGAAGCCAAAGGAGTAAGTTTCATTTCCTTAAATTTGTCCATATCCCTGCCCGAACGCACTCCGCAGAAATCCGCGGCAAATACAAGCTTTTTCGTCACAAGATTAATAACAAATTCTCCCGTTTCCTTTATTATATCGTAAGAATATCTCTCCGGTCTTACGGATATGCTTACCATGGCAGGTTCGGAACATATTGTTCCCGCCCACGCAACCGTCATTATATTAGGACGTTCTCCGGCTCTCTGGCAGCTGACCATAACCGCCGGAACAGGATAAAGCATATTTCCCGGTTTCCAATTCTGTCTCGCCATTTTTAATATCTCCATTCTACTGGGTAATTTCCATCATAAGCTTCGGTACCACTTGTTTTTTACGGGAAACGACTCCCGGAAGCATTACGGAACCGTCATTTGCGGAAGCGCCAAGCGCATTTTCTGCCAGCGCACCGGCGCCGTCTCCCACATACAAAAGCTCCGTGCAGGGTTTCATCATATCGGTAAGCATGAAAAACAGCATATCCACCCCGAAGGCCTTGTACTGCTCCTTCATGTATTCAAAAATCTTTTCTTTTACCTGCGCAAGCTCATCGCCGTCCATGCAGCAGACCTGACCGACCCCGAATGTGGTATCGCCGATTGAAAATTTCTTGTAATCGCCGGTAAAAAGCTCCTCGGCAGATTTCTCGCTGATATTGCTGCCCGCAAAAAACATTTCATTTGCATATTCATCAAGCTGCAGCTCTGCAATCTCTGCCAGCTCCTCCGCAGCCGTCCTGTCCTCATCCGTACATGTGGGCGAACGGAACAACAGCGTATCTGAAATAATGGCAGAACACATAAGCTTTGCAATCACGGGCTCTATCTCTATTCCTGACGACTTGTAAAGCCCGTATATAATGGTTGACGTACATCCCACCGGCTGATTCCTGAAAAATACCGGCGCGATTGTTTCGATTGAGCCCAATCTGTGATGGTCGATTATTTCAACTATCTCAGAAGCCTCAATGCCGGGAACAGCCTGTTTTGCTTCGTTATGGTCAACCATTATGACTTTTTTCCTCTGCGCTCCGAGAAGGCTCCGTCTGGAAATCATGCCCACATAATTACCGCGGCTGTCAAGCACAGGGAAATCCCTGTGTCTTTTTTCGGCCATGACCTTACGGATATCATCCACATAATCGTCAAGCCTGAATGTAATAAGCCTGTCTTTTCTCATCATATGCCCTATGGGAATACTCTGGAATATAAGCCTTGAAACGGTAAAAGCATCATGCGGAGAGCTAATCACCGTACAGCCGTTATCCTGCGCCAGTTTTGAAATTGTGATTGATACGGGCGATTTATCGCAGATAACTATGCATCCTGCTCCCATCTCAATTGCACAAAGCTGCGCCTCATAACGGTTGCCCACGATAACAATATCTCCGGCTTCAATGCTTTCCTCCATAGCCTCCGGCGTTGCAACCGCAGTCAGGACTTTTCCGCTTACAGTAGGCCTTTTCTCGCTTCCGCAGACAATCTTCCCGTCCAGAGTTTCAGCAATCTGTTTATATGTGGTCTCCGAAAGCTCAAGCAAATCATTATCATATATGTCCATATATGACATGGCAATATCGGTTATGGTAATTATGCCTTCAAGCTTTTTATTTTTGACCACGGGAAGCGTCACAACACCGATTTCATTCATCATCTTCCATGCTTTTTTGATTGAAATGGCAGACTTTACGCTCTGGGTTCTGCGAATCTGCAGGTCGCTTACCTGCGCCCTTAAATCCTGAAGGAGCGGAGGCGCCGGAATGCCGCAGCTTTCCAGAACAAAATGTGTTTCCTCATTAAGCTGTCCCGCCCTGTAGGGCTTATAGTCTTCTGTCCGGGTCATCTTATTTTTAAGATTGGCATAAGCAATCGCAGAACATATGGAATCCGTATCGGGATTTCTGTGACCTACCACATAAACTTCACTCATTATCTGCCTCACCCTTCCGATTGCGGACGAAAAATGTCCGTTTGAAATTATAGTAATCTGTTATATGTATATTATAGTATGTTCAGATTAATCAAAATCATAATTACTGCCAGCACAAACGTCATAGCATTAATAACAATTGCGGTTATAATTCCGTTTCTGAGACGCTTTTCCCTTGCCTCCGCCTTTTCGGAAACCGCATCTATTGCTTCCTTCAGATTTCTGTAGCTGATAAGATTATCCTTATGCAATGATGTCTCAAGGCTTTCCTGCATAATGGCAAAACGCTTAAAGGACTCGTCCACCTGCTCAATGCTTCCGCCCATGTCCGAAACCTTCCTGACCGTTTCATCTATGCCCTGCAGGCTGTCTGTAACTGACATCACCTTTCTGACCGATTTATCTATTTCATTGATGCTGTCCTTTACCGATTCAACCTTTTTAAAGGACTCCCCTAATTTCTCAATATCCTGACTGAGCTCAAGCACTTTCCTGACAGACGCATCTATCTGCTCAAGCTTCTCATTACTGTCGTTGCGCTGTGCCGCCTCATCTATTCTGGCGAGGCCCGCATCAAGCACATCTCTGAGTTCAACAAGCATCGTTTCGGTACGTTCACCGCTTGCGGCTATACTGTCAAAGTAATTCATCATCTGATTCTTGGTGGAAGCTGCATTGACTTCACGGCTGACAATGTTTTTAATCTCCTCGGGCGTGACAGTTCCCCTTTCGGCTTTGAGCCGTCTGCTTTTATTATCTTTAAAGTGTTTGTCCAATTCAGAAAAAACATTAAATTTCCGTGCCATTCTTGTTTCCTCCTTATTCATTATACGATAGTAAACATTATGAATATGCCTGTTTGTCCGGATATTACCTGAATAATTACTTACAGTTACATATTACGCCAAATCAGTACCCAAGTCAAACAAATAAAGAAAAAGACCAGAGGGCCGTCACGGCTTATCGGTAAAATCTATTGTAATATCATTGGCACGCACCCGCACATTTGCATATCCGCCGCATATGACCGGCATCATCGGCGAAAGATGCCCTAAATCCACATCCAGCACTACCGGCACTTCATATTCCGCAAGCAGTCCGCAAAATGCATTATAGGTGTCAAGCCCCATCATTTCCTGTCCGAATACAAGCGGACGCCCAATCAGAAATCCTTTCACATGGGAAAACCAGCCTGCATTTTTCATCTGCCAGACAGCGCGCCGTATGCTCATCACATTCAGGTCACATGACTCCAAAAACCAGATAATTCCATCCTCCTGATAACGCTGATTAAATTCGCCTGCCTTGTCGTAACGTGTCCCCAGCAGATTAACCAGACAGTCAAGGCATCCCCCCAAAAGCCGTCCCTGCATGGAAATATCCGTACTATCATCCGCATTCACCACGCCGTCCTTGCCTGCAAGCACCTTGAGCACGCGAGGCTCTGTCAGATTATACGGCTCCAACGGATGTCCGGCATCTTTTTTCGGCTCCTTTTCCCAATATTCGTAGCCGTTTATACGGCGGACAGTTCCGCGTAAAAGTCCATACGCGTCAAAAAGACTTTTATGCCATGGCTCCATTCCGAACGCTGCCGCACACGGGCCGTAAATGGACGCAGTGTCGCACAGCGTCGCCAATAAAAAGGTCATATTGGTGTTGTCAGAATATCCCATATACCATTTTGGCTCTGATGCCTTAATCCGTTCAAAATCAGTATAATCAAGAGTCTGGCACATAAGTTCTCCGCCTCCGCAGGAAATCAGCACATCATTGTCCTTGCTGCAATAGTAATCGGTAAGCTCCTTTCCGCAGGCCTGCGGTGTGTTGCTGATTCCGATGCCGCAGTCCGCATAACAGTTCGGTCCCAAATCGAGCTTATGGCCAAGCTCACGGAATTTCTCCTGGGCATGCTTAAATGCCGTGCGATACGGCTCTATGCTGCATCCGAAGGATGGCGCGACAAAACCTATTGTGCCGTTTTCTGTCAAATATTTGGGGTATCTCATATATGTTCTCCTTTCCTTTTGCCGGTTGTTTTTTACGGCATGCTTCAGCACCCGGACGGTAATGTCCTCGTTGGTATTCCGCGTATAACAAATCAGCGGATATCATATCATGATACCCGCCGTTTCTTTTACTAAGCAGACAACGGGAATCGAACCCGCCTCCTTAGCTTGGGAAGCTAATGTACTACCGATATACTATGTCTGCACGCATTTAATTATATTCGATTTTGCATCACTTTGCAAGTGTTTTTAAATACAAAAGGATTGAGACAAGCTCAATCCTTTAATCATAATTTAACCAAATCCGAAATTAATAAAATCAGGTTTCCATCTGTTTCCCCAAAAAGCCTGCCGCCGAAGATGTCAGTTTCTGTTCGGTTTCACCGAAACGTGTCTTGGGCTCTTTGGTTGTAATTATAACTGAGCCTATGGCATCTCCCTCGCAGATTATGGGGCTTATGGCCTGAGCCTGAAATTCCTCCTCACCCTGCGTTATGGGTACAAATCTGCGTTCCTCCCTTGTAGCCATTACGTTCTCGCGTCCGTCAATAAGATTTTCAAGCTGCTCGCTTATGGGCTTCATAAGCATGTCCTTCTTTGAGCCTCCCGAGACGGCAATTATCTGGTCTCTGTCGGTTATACAGATTATATTGCCGGTAGTCTGGGCAAGCGCCTCCGCATACTGTCTTGCAAAATCGCCAAGCTCTCCTATAGGAGAGTATTTTTTTAATATTATTTCTCCCTCTCTGTCTGTAAATATCTCAAGAGGGTCACCTTCCCTTATTCTTAACGTCCGTCTGATTTCCTTAGGCACAACAACCCTGCCCAAGTCGTCAATACGCCTTACAATTCCTGTTGCCTTCATGTATATATTTTCTCCTTTTACAAAAATTGCTGTAATTGTAGTATCTGTAAATAAGGGCAGATTATTCATTAAGGCATTTCAAAATAAAAGGGAAAATTTTGTACTAAAATTTATAAACCGGGACACATATCTCCGGCGTACAATACTTCATCCTTCTATGGCCATGCGCTCACGTTCCAGCTCAAAATACAGCTTTCTCACTGTCCATCGGCTGTTTGTGGGCGTCATGACGGCTTTATACTTAATCGGGATTTTCCCCGCCTTAAGCTGTGACAGTATTCTGTCCATATGCTTATCGCTTACCTGGCAGAATACTATCATTGTCTCGTAAACAGCCGTTCCGGAACTGCTTTCTTCCCGTCCCTTTCCTTGGGCAAGCTCTGACAATGTGCAGCCGTACATTGCCGTATCAATGGATACAGCTTTAATTTTCAGAGCCGCCGATATATTTTTTAAAAATCTGATTTGATTTTCATCAAGACCAAACATCAATATCTTACCGCTCATACACACTCCTTAAAAATTTGTTTATTTTATCCCTTGCTTTTTTGTCCGGAGCAACGGATATACTGATGAGTATCGGCAGGATATTATGTTCAGCCCACCACACGTGTACATGCTATTACCGTTTTCGGCCCCGGATTTTGACCTGTTTTTATAAACGTCATCTCACAACTGCAATGCTTTCCCTTTCTTGTAATCACCTGAATTTCTATGGTAAAAATTTTCTCTTTGCTGTTGAAAAACTTGTCCATATACTCTGTTGAGGTTTTGCTTATAAACTCATTGCGGCTGTCGCCGGTAATAACATAGCTGGCGAATTTGTCTATGGATTCCTGCATAGGGGCTTTTTTATTAATCTGCTTGATGCTGTCATCATCCTTGTACAGCGTCGTCACCGTACCCTCGGTATAATTAAGCTCGATAATTTCTTTGTAAAGATGGCACAGGAACGGATAAAAATCAACCATTTGCTGCTTATTGCGTCTGTTACGCTCTTTTGTTATGTCTTTTACGCTGAAAATAAACCTTGATTTACCTTCTGCGTCGCCGACATACCGTATCGACATACTGAGCCACATCCACGAATCTTTTGATTTCTTATGGCTCACAATAACACTCTCCGCCCTGCTTTTGCGTCTTGCATTAAGGCACGCATCCACAAGCCTCTGCTTTGTAAAGCTGTCTTCGGATGAAAAGAAAAATGTATTATTGACATACAGTTTCTGCGGAGATGTTTTGAACAATCTGATAAATTCCGAATTGACCTTAAGGAGCCGCAGCTGCGCCTCATCAAACTCACACAATGCCATCGGTCCTATAAGCTCGTCCATAAATGACCTTATCTGAGGATCCTTGATATTAAGTATATTGTCTATATCGATATCATTAAATTCAACACGATAATAATTGTCCGCGCTCTGTGTACATTTTTGTAAAAAGTCTTTTACATCCACCGGGCGGGAATACAGATATCCCTGTATGTAATCACTGCCTATATTCTTCAGAAAGGCAGCCTGATTGCCTGTCTCCACCCCTTCCGCTACAACAGACATTCCAAGCCATTTGGCCATTTTGACAACGCTGCTTACAACATTGCCCGCTCTGTCGGAAACAACTATCTCGTCTATAAGCTTTTTGTCTATTTTGAGCAAATCAAATGATATATCCTTCAAAAGATTAAGAGATGAGTACCCCGTCCCGAAATCATCCATCATCACGTCGTATCCGGCCGCCTTAAGCCTGTTCACCGTAAAAATAAGCTGCTCACGGTTATCCATATACGCGCTTTCCGTTATCTCAACACGGAGGTATTCTCTGGGTATGTTGTATTTTGCCGTCAGTCCGTCAAGAATATCGGGCAAATCGTTATGATACAGATTGACTCTGGACACATTGATTGAAAGAGGCACCACTCTTACTCCCTGGTCAATCATATCTCTTATAATGCGGCACGCTTCCTCCCAGACAAAATGGTCAAGCTTGCTTATCATAAAATTTTTCTCAAAAACAGGAACAAACCTTCCGGGCATAAGAAGTCCGTATTTGGGATGATTCCACCTGACAAGCACCTCTCCTGCGGCTACCGCTCCCGTCCTGACATCGTATATAGGCTGAATAACCACAAAAAATTCCCTGCCTGCAATACCCTTTTCCATGTCCGATACAAGATGCTGTCCGGTAATCAGTTCCTCACGCTTGGTTTCCGTATAAACCTCCACCTTATCGGTATGAATTCCCTTAACGCTGTTTAAAGCGATAAGCGCTCTGTCACACATCTTAATAACAGGTATATCTCTGTCATCAATATAATATACTCCCGCCTGAACAAAAAGACGGTATTTCTCTGTATCCGTCTCAATAGTATATTTCATTTTATCTTCGATATGAGATATGCTTATATCGTCTTTAATACACAGACATACAAACTTATCCCCGCCTATTCTTCCGATTATCCCGGATTTAAGTATCTCACGTCTGAACGTATCCGCCAGTCCCCGGAGAACATTATCGCCCATATCCATACCAAATATGTCATTGACAACCTTGAATCTTTCTATGTCCCACACCAACAGCAAATACTCCGTGTCAGGATTCTCATCCAATATCCTTCTGGCTTCCGAGAGAAAGCTTTTAAACGAAAGCACTCCCGTCAATTCGTCATATACTATATCATTGTCCAAACCATTCATAAGCATTACCTGTCCCTGTGTAAAATCGCTGCCGGATATGGCGGCGGATTTAATAAAATATTAATCTGCCGCCCATCCGATTAATAACAAAAAATGAAAGCTTCATTCCGAATATTAAATAAGACTCCTGTAAAGCGCGGCAATGTCTTCCACGCTTGTCTCCCTCGGATTACCCGGCCTGCATGCATCGTCATACGCCGACTGTGCCAGGAAAAGTATGTCTTCTTCCCTGACTATGTCCTTAAGGTCGTCCGGGATTCCCACATCCTTTGAAAGCTGTTTTACCGCATCAATTGCCGCCTTTCTGTATTCTTCCTGTGTCATATCGTCAACACCTTTTACTCCCATGGCTTTGGCGATATCCTTATACTTTTCTCCGGTTGCCGGTGCGTTGTACTCCATAACCGTAGGAAGAATAATGGCATTGGCTACTCCGTGCGGCGTATCATAAAGCGCACCCAGAGGGTGTGCCATCGAATGTACAATTCCAAGTCCTACATTGGAGAAGCCCATTCCCGCAATGTATTGTCCCAGAGCCATTCCTTCTCTTCCCTCCGGAGTGTTGTCCACCGCTCCTCTGAGACTTTTTGCAATAATCTCTATTGCCTTAATGTGAAACATATCCGAAAGCTCCCATGCTCCCGCAGTTATATATCCTTCTATTGCATGGGTAAGCGCATCCATTCCCGTGGCAGCCGTAAGCCCCTTAGGCATTGTGGACATCATTTCCGGATCTACAAACGCCACTGCCGGAATATCTTTAGGGTCAACGCAAACCATCTTCCGGTGTTTTGCATCATCAGTGATAACGTAATTGATTGTAACCTCCGCAGCAGTACCCGCCGTCGTCGGAACGGCAAATGTTGTAACGGCCTTGTTCCTGGTAGGCGCCACGCCTTCGAGGCTCACAACATCCCCAAAATCAGGGTTGTTAATTATAATGCCTATTCCCTTGGCAGTATCCATTGACGAACCCCCGCCGATGGCAATTATATAATCCGCACCGGATTTCTTGAACGCCTCAACTCCTGTCTGTACATTTTCGATTGTCGGATTAGCCTTAATGTTGGAATACACCTCATATGCCAGTCCCGCCTTATCCAGCACGTCAAGAACCTTCCCGGTAACCCCGAACCTGATAAGATCAGGGTCGGAACATACAAAGGCCTTTTTCAGTCCGCGTCCGATTGCCTCATCCGCAATATTGGCAATCGCACCCGCCCCATGATAAGATGTTTCATTCAAAATAAATCTGTTTGCCATAGTACCTTCTCCTTTACATTATGGGAATTTCTGATAATATTATTTTAACACTAAAGGAGCATCATTTACAACCAAAGATATGAAATACTTGTAAAAAGATATGTAAAAAAAGCGGCAAAAAAAGCAGCTGCCTGACCGTTCAGGCGGCTGCCTTTTCATATAATTCCGGAAAAACTAGCCCAGCATCATTCTGTCATTGTCCAATTCTTTACCGCTGGCTACTGCGAATTTCTCTAAAAGGTCTTCAACCGTGAGCTTCTTTTTTTCCTCGCCGGATATATCAAGAATTATCCTGCCGTTGTTCATCATAATAAGCCTGTTGCCGTGAGCTATGGCGTCTTTCATATTATGGGTAATCATCAGTGTAGTCAGATTATCCTTCTGTACAATTCTTTCCGTCGTCTCAAGCACCTTGACTGCCGTCTTTGGGTCAAGCGCAGCAGTATGCTCATCCAGAAGGAGAAGCTTCGGTTTTTTAAGAGAAGCCATAAGCAGCGTAAGCGCCTGTCTCTGACCGCCCGAAAGCAGACCGACCTTTGAAGTAAGCCTTGTTTCAAGTCCCAAATCCAGCTCTGCCAGAAGTTCTTTATAATGCGCCTTCTCTTTTGCGGTAATTCCCGGCATAAGGCTGCGGAACTTTCCTCTTCTGGCGGCGAGGGCAAGATTTTCGTCTATTCCCATTGTAGCTGCCGTCCCCATCATAGGGTCCTGAAAAACTCTTCCCAGATATTTGGCCCGTTTATGCTCCGGAAGTCTTGTAACATTGATGTTGTCAATATATATTCTTCCGCTGTCCACAAGCCATACGCCTGCAAGAGCGTTAAGAAGAGTGGATTTTCCTGCTCCGTTGCCGCCGATTACCGTTACAAAATCTCCTTCGTTAAGCCGGAGACTTACATCATCAAGCGCCTTTTTTTCATTAACGGTGTTAGGATTAAAGGTTTTATATATGTTTTCAACTCTTAGCATCCGGCTGTCCTCCCTTCTTAACAGGTTTGGCAAAATATTTGGACAAGCCCTTCTTCCAGTACGGAACTGCAAGGAATATTGCCACAAGCAGCGCCTGGAAGAGCTTGAGCAGCGTAGTGTCAACCCTAAACCACAATATAATACGCATCACAACATAATATATTATGCCTCCAAGCAAAACTCCAACCAGCTTTAACGCAAAATTCTTGAAAATTTTGTCAAAAAGCGCCGTGCCGATTACAACCGCCGCAAGACCTATTACAATCGCTCCTCTTCCCTGGTTAATATCCACGCTGGCAGTGTACTGTGAAAGCAGCGCACTTGAAAATGCCACTATTCCGTTGGATATCATAAGGCCGATTACTTTATTTACATTTGTATTAATGCCCTGGGCACGGCTCATATTCGGATTACATCCCGTGGCACGCAGCGACGCGCCCCTTTCCGTTCCGAAAAACCAGTATAAAATACCGATAATTACAATCGCACACACGGCAACAACAAATATGGTATTCTCATAAAACGGAAGCGGATTGGCAGGATCGGTAGTTCTAAGAGAACCCGAATGTGCCATAAGGTTATATTTCTGTGCATTTATTGCCAGATTGGCCTTATCATCCAAAATCTTCAGATTAATCGACCATAACCCAAACTGTGTTATGATACCCGCCAGTATGGCCGGTATACCCATAAATGTATGAAATATTCCTGTTGCCAGTCCCGCCAGCATTCCCGCCACAGTCGCCGAGAGCATGCTGAGCCACATCGGATAGCCCTTAAGCAGCATTGTAATACAGACTGCGCCTCCCAGGACCATTGTTCCGTCCACCGACAGATCGGCTATATCCAGTATTTTGTAGGTAATATAAACACCTATTCCCATTATTCCCCATATAAGCCCTTGGGCCACACCGCCCGGAAGCGCGTTCAAAAGTGCCGTAATATCCACACTTATACCTCCGATTATATAAATCCGTTATTCTTCTTCGGCAATTGCTTCGTATCCTTCAGGAACTGTAATCCCAAGGTCTTCACAGATTTCCGCATTGTATTTCTTAGTTACATTTGGCGCATATTTAATTTCCATTGTGGTAATGTCCGCTCCGTTTGCGAGGATTTCATATGCCATCTCTCCTGTGGTGTAGCCAAGGTCATAATAGCTGATTGAAAGAGTGGCAACACCGCATCCGCTGCAGATTCCCTCTTCTCCGGCAATAATAGGAACTCCTGCCGGACGGCATACGTTATCTATGATATCGGTGCTGGCCGCTACGGTATTATCCGTAGGTATGTAAATTACATCCGAAGCCGCAGCCGCGCTCTCCGCTACGGTCTGAATGTCATTGGAATCGGTAAATGCAAAATATTCACATTTGTAACCCAGCGATGTGAGCTCTTCATTGACAATATCAACCTGATATTTGGAGTTCGGCTCGGCAGAACAGTAAAAAAGACCTACATTCTCAGCGTCAGGAAAAAGCTCCTTGACCATAGCCGCCTGCTCTGTGAGAGGCGCCAGATCGGATGTTCCCGAAATGTTGCGTCCGGTTACTCCCGTCCAATCGCTTTCATCCAGCGCGGTGGCATAGTCTGTAATCGATGTTCCGAGAATTGGGATTGTGGTTGTTGCAGAAGCTGCCGCCTGAAGAGGTGAGGTTGCATTGGCAAGAATCAAGTCAACGCCCGATGATACAAAGCCGTCAACGATTGTTGCGCATGTAGCCGTATCTCCTGCCGCATTCTGCTCATTGAACTTAACATTGTCCCCAAGCTTCTCCTTAAGAGCATCCTTGAAGCCTTCCGTTGCGGCATCAAGCGCTACATGCTCTACAAGCTGGCAGATACCTACATTATATACATCGCCTGAACCTGATGACGCATTGCCGCCTGCGTTTGAGCATGCTGATACGGCAGGAAGCATTGTCACACACAGCGCCGCCGCTATCACTTTAGAAATCTTTTTCATGTCATTAATCTCCTTTTTTATAATATATTTTAATATTTTATTATTTTCTTTCGCACTTTTAAGTATAAAAGTACCAGTATATTATAGTTTATCCTTGTCTAGCCGTCAATTAAAACTTTCAACAAACTATCACATTTGAGACTTTAAAATTACACATTGTAGCCTTATTATTTTTTACATAAACTTTACCGTACGCATAATCAAAACCAGATACTTATATATTCCAGGAGGTCATAATGAAGGGAAAATCAAACAAATTCTTAATCCTTACTGTATGTGCCGTATTGGCCATGACTTTTTCGACCGGCTGCAAAGAATCATCCGAAAGCACGCAGAACACAGAAATTGACACCGCCGTTC
>CALWMX010000046.1 GCA_944382105.1 uncultured Butyrivibrio sp. | reverse complement strand
CATCAGCTTTTGTATTTCATCGATTGTATAAACCGGGGCGTGCCGGATTATGTCAAAAGCAATTCCGTTTTCTTCCAAAACATTAAGGACGGTTTTAATCTGTTCTGTCATATTTTTATGAACCTCCCGTAAAATCAGCAGTATGAAAACAGGCAAAAAACATCAGCCGAAAGATATCACATCTTCCGGCTGCGGATTTATTTTTTCTTTGTGGAATTTTTACCGGCGTTAGCCGCTGCCTGAGCCCTTGCAGCTTTGTCCGCAATCTTGGCTCTGAAGCCTTTCTTCTTAGGCTGTGACGTGACTTTGCCTCTGGTGCTGATAATTTCAGTGATGTAAATACCGCTGACTTTGACTTTGGATTCCATTTTGACAGGAAGCGAGTCAAAAACCTTGACATCGGCAATAAGCGTCATAACCTTTGGCCCGACCTTCGCCTTTACAATCGGCATCTTGGCAGCCTTCATATATTTGGGAATCTGTTCCGTGACAATCTTCGGGAGATTGGCATCCTTAATCCTCATCCTTTTCTTATCTATAATCAGCATGGACATAATCTGCGAAGCCGCTTCAATGTCCGCCTGTGAGGCTTCCTGCTTTTTCTGCATTTTACGGCCTACAATGATTAATATTATAAAAAGAACAAGGACAACAGCCAGAACAATAAGCACTATTTTCAACGCTAATGGCATATCAGAGTCCTCCTTATCTGGGATATATAACGCAGATGCAATACATCTGCGAGGTTGCATTCGCTAAGTGATTATAACATAAACCGCAGACAAGTACAAACATTAATTGAAAAATATGAAAAATGTGGTAATATATACCTGAGCGCAGAAATTACGAAAAATGGAGAAACCGTATTATGAGACTTATTCTTGTTGCATTATTTTTGTTAATTTATTTCATAGCGAGCATCCCTCTTTTCGGGATTGAGTGGATTATAGGTAAATTCAACAAGCGCGCTAAGGACATAAGCTCTTTGAGGATTGTTCAGTTTGGATTTAAGGCAATATTGTTTATTTCGGGAACGAAAACTACCGTAATAGGCTATGACAATATACCTAAGGGCGAGCCCGTGCTGTTTGTAGGAAATCACAAAAGCTTTTTTGATGTTATAATATCGTACTCCATGATGCCGGACCTCACGGGATTTGTGGCTAAGAAAGAGATTGAAAAGGTGCCGTTTTTAAGAACGTGGATGAGATATCTGTACTGTCTTTTTCTGGACAGGGATAATCTCAAAGAGGGGCTTAAAACCATTCTTCAGGGTATTGAATATATAAAGCAGGGGGTGTCAATCGTTATTTTCCCTGAGGGAACCCGCAACTCATCTGATGATGATATGTTTCCGTTTAAGGAAGGAAGCCTTAAATTTGCGGAGAAGTCAGGCTGTAAAATAATTCCGATGGTTCAGAACAATACTGCCGAATGTTTTGAAAAGCATCTGCCATGGATTAAGAAAGCGCACACGGTTCTGGAGTTTTGCGAGCCTATAGATATAAATGCTCTTGAAAAGGATGACCGTAAGCACCTTGCGGCCTATGTTCAGAACATAATCGCAGAGGTATACAGGAAAAACAAAAAACTGACGGGCGCCGATGAGGCGGACAATTAAATGACGGACGTTTATTATTAACAGGATGAATAATATTTCTAAAAAAATTTCAGGAGTAGAAAATATGCCTTTTATCAATTCAAAAATCAGCACATCAATCACAAAGGAGCAGGAAAACGAGATTAAGTCAAGACTCGGCAAGGCAATCGAGCTTATACCGGGCAAATCCGAAAACTGGCTTATGCTG
The DNA here is from genome assembly GCA_944382105.1 of uncultured Butyrivibrio sp. Lineage (GTDB taxonomy): Bacteria > Bacillota > Clostridia > Lachnospirales > Lachnospiraceae > Eshraghiella. The sequence goes on along the minus strand of CALWMX010000046.1, from coordinate 10,631 downwards.
GGATTTGAGCCGGAGTATTCATTGTATTTCAAGGGCGATAACAGCCGGCCGATGGCATTTGTCGAGGTCAGCGTCTACGGCGGAGAGAATCCGGACGCTTTTTCAAAGCTTACCGGTGTTATCTGTGATATATTCCAAGACGTTCTTGGAATTGCTCCGGGCAATATTTACGTAAAATATACCGCCACATCGAATTGGGGATGGAACGGCAGTAATTTTTAACGGACCAGAGGAAATGTTATGACGCAGCATGATTTTGCTTAATCAGTCTCATCCGTTCAATTATGAAAATTACCGGGCCGTGCGCGGGAACGGCAGGCAATAATGCAAGCGCAGCCGGAAAAACCGCCATATAAAAGGCGTTTTAGGATACGGCAAATAGCTGTTGAATTCTTTTAGTCAGTGTCATATAATAGAAAGAACGGGCTGCCAAAAAGATGAAGCAGCGGAAAGGTATGGAAATAAAGTGATTTATAATAATATACTTGAAGCAATGGGAAATACGCCTCTGATACGTCTTGGCCGTATGGCGCAGGCTGACAGCGCGCAGATACTGGTGAAGTTTGAAGGATTGAATGTGGGAGGCTCCATCAAAACCAGAACAGCATATAACATGATAAGGGATGCCGAAAAAAAAGGCCTTATTAACGAGGACAGCGTGATTGTTGAGCCTACAAGCGGAAATCAGGGTATAGGTCTTGCTTTGGTAGGAGCGGTACGCGGATATAAGACCAAAATTATCATGCCGGATTCTGTCAGTGAGGAACGTAGAAAGTTGGTGGAACATTACGGCGCAGAGGTGATTTTGATACATGATGCCGGAAATATCGGCGCTTGTATCGAGGAATGCCTGAACACCGCGTTTCGTATGGCAGCAGAGGATCCGAAGGTATTTGTTCCGCAGCAGTTTGAGAATCCCGCAAATCCCGAAGTGCACAGAGACCGGACGGCGGTGGAGATTTTGGAGCAGGCAGGCTGTCCGATTGACGGTTTTTGTTCCGGTATCGGTACCGGGGGAACAATCACGGGTATAGGAGAGGTTTTAAAGGAGAAGAATCCTGATATGGAAATATGGGCCGTGGAGCCGGAGCATGCGGCAATTCTTTCGGGAGGCTCAATCGGAACCCATGTACAGATGGGAATCGGCGACGGAATGATACCGGCCGTTCTGAACAGAAATATCTATGACGATATCTGTATTGTTACGGATGAGGAGGCAATCCGCACATCCAAGGAGCTTGCGTCCAAAGAGGGCATTATGTGCGGAATTTCTTCGGGAACAAATGTTGCGGCTGCTTTAAAGCTTGCCAAAAAGCTCGGAAAGGGAAAAACCGTGGTTACGGTACTGCCGGATACGGCAGAAAGGTATTTTTCAACTCCGCTTTTTGATAACCGGTAAAATCGTTATACAATGCCGATTCTAGGCGAAATATTTTCTGCGGCCTTTCGGACGAACATGTCAGATTTTTTTCGGGGCGCAGGTGAACTTAAAAGGTGTGCCGGATTTTCCGACACACCTTAAAATTTTTGCAGATTAATTTTACAACTTTTTGACTAACCGAAGTATCTCTTAAGAAGTCCTTCAAATGCTCTTCCGTGTCTTGCCTCATCGCGGGCCATTTCATGTACGGTGTCATGAATTGCATCAAGGTTAGCGGCTTTGGCACGCTTAGCAAGGTCTGCCTTTCCTGCTGTCGCTCCGTTTTCGGCCTCAACACGAAGTTCAAGATTTTTCTTAGTGCTGTCCGTAACGACTTCGCCGAGAAGCTCAGCGAATTTAGCGGCATGTTCTGCTTCTTCATAAGCGGCCTTCTCATAGTACATTCCAATCTCAGGGTAGCCCTCTCTGTGAGCAACTCTTGCCATTGCAAGGTACATTCCCACCTCTGTGCACTCGCCGGTGAAGTTTGCGCGCAAATCCTCAAGGATATCCTCAGATACGCCTGCGGCAACGCCTACAACATGCTCGGCTGCCCATGATCTTTCGCCCTCCTGCTTAACGAATTTGTCAGCACCAACGCCGCACTGCGGGCATTTCTCCGGTGCAGTTTCTCCTTCGTATACATATCCGCATACGCTGCATACAAATTTTGCCATAATATAAAATCTCCTTTATTAAAAATTTATTGTAAACAAAATAGTAATGATTACTGTTTTAGTATAGCAACGGATTGTGTTCTTGTCAATAGAATTTAAAAAAATTTTAACATGTGTCTGGCTGATGTCAGGTCCCGGTATCGGAATGCGCATGCTCCGCCGTGGTTTTGCATTTGCTGCATTTACCGTAGAAAAAAGCCAGGTGACCTGTTATTGTTCCGTCAAAATTCTTTTCGGCTGCATCATTAATATAAGGAAGCTGTGGCATGTCAAGGTCCATGACCGCGCCGCAATTCTCGCATATAAAGTGATAATGGGGAGCCGTATTTCCGTCAAAACGGTCAAAGCCTCCGATTCCGGGAAGTTTAACGGCTTCTCCCAATTCCACCAGAAGAGCCAGGTTGCGGTAAACCGTTCCCAGACTGATATGAGGAAATTTTTCTCTCAAATTCTTGTAAACCGTTTCCGCTGTGGGGTGGTCTTTGCGGGACATAAGGAATTCACGTACCGCCTCCCGTTGTCGGCTGTATTTCATTGTTGCTGCCGGCATAATATTTTCCTCCATAATATATTAGTAATCATTACTAATATACAATTGATTGATTTATATGTCAAGAGAGAGTATACTTAACAATATGGGAAATAAATGGAAATTAACAAAAATAATATTATTTATTATGCTGTCCGGCACATGGCTGTGCGGATGCGGCGGAAGAAACGGAGCAAATACCGTTTACACGGCTGATGCCTATGCGCTCAATACTTATGTGAGCGTATCGCTTTACGGCTGCGGAAGTCAGGAAATTGCGGAGGAGGCCGTGGGACTGTGTGATTATTATGAAAAAATTTTCAGCAGGACCGATGAGGCTTCTCTTTTAAGCATACTCAACGAGGCAGGAAGCATGACCGCAGAAGACGTACTGCGGTATGAGCAGAACGCCGGGACGTCAGGCGGTCTTACGAACACCGGACAAACCGATGTGGAAGATGAAAGTGCCCGGATATATGCCGATCTTTACGAGCTTGTTGCTGCGGGACTTGAATACGGCAGACTTACCGAAGGAGCTCTGGACATAACCATAGAGCCTCTTTCGTCATTGTGGGATTTCGGTTCCGGTCCGGAACATGCGCCGGACGCAGAACTAATATCGCAGGCGTGCGCAAGGGTCGATTACACTAAGGTTAAGCTTTCAGAAGATGCAATAGAGCTTAACGGCGCACGAATTGATCTGGGAGCCGTGGCCAAGGGCTATATTGCCGACGCAATATGCGAATATCTTTTGAAGCAAGGCATTGACAGCGCCCTTGTAAATCTTGGAGGAAATATTGCCTGCATCGGAGACAAGCCTGACGGGAGCGGCTTTACCATAGGAATACAAAGACCCTTCGACGAAAGCGGTGATATTATGCAGACTCTGTCGGTTTCGGATATGAGCGTTGTCACTTCCGGTATATACGAGAGATATTTTTATGAAGGTGATAATTTTTATCATCATATTCTGGACCCCAAGACAGGATATCCTTGCGACAACGGGCTGATGTCTGTCACAATAATATCCGAAAGCTCCACTATATGCGACTGCCTGTCAACGGGCTGCTTTGTTCTGGGAAAAGATAAAGCGCTGGAGCTTATTGACAGCATGGACGATGTGTACGCTGTCTTTGTGGATGAAAATTATGAGATTACCTATTCCGAAGGAGCGGAAAAATTCCTGAAATAGACAATAAGGAGAAGCTATGGAAAAAAATATTGCCGAGCAGGTGGAATGCTGCCTTAACATGGCGGATGAAATCGAAGATGCAGGCGTCATTAAGGATAAACTGAACACAAGCTTCAGGGATAATATGCGTTATGAGATGCTTAAATTTCTTGCATACCTGTCAACTGCCGACGGTCTGTACACTTCCGCGGAGACGGAGTTTGTCAAAAACAGTACGGGTTTTTCGGCAGGCGAGGGAATGCTTCGTTCAATAATAGCTATGGAGCGGCTTGATGCTCCCGCATATCTTCAAAACCCGCCGTTTGCCCTCAAATGCTGTGTGCTCGCGGATGTGAAGCAAAGGACAAGCCTGCGTGGAAGATGCGCCGTCACGTTCATTAATACTTTCAGAAATATGGGTCAGGAATTTATAGCATGCAATGACGTGACGTCGGATGAAGAAATCAGAAAGCTGACTGCTTATATAGGAATGCTGGAAAAGTTTGCCAAAGAATACGGTCTTCTTGCGCCTAAAGGCAGCGTCAGGGAAACGGAAGTGGAAAAGAAAACGGTTGAGCAGGCGTTGGAGGAGCTCAACAGCCTTACGGGGCTTGACGCGGTAAAACAGGATGTCAACAGTCTTGTGAATCTTATGCAGGTTCAGAAAATCCGCGAAGCGCGCGGAATGAAACAGCCGTCAGTGTCAAAACATCTTGTTTTTTCCGGCAATCCGGGGACAGGAAAGACAACTGTTGCAAGGCTCCTGGCCGGAATATATTATTCTCTGGGCGTCCTTTCCAAAGGACATCTTGTGGAGGTTGACAGGGCAGGACTTGTAAGCGGATATATAGGACAAACCGCCGTTAAGGTTATGGAGGCGGTGGACTCGGCGATGGGAGGAATACTTTTCATCGACGAGGCGTACACACTTACCGCCAAAAAAGGCGAGGGTGATTTCGGACAGGAAGCGGTTGATACGCTGCTTAAAGCTATGGAGGACAACCGGGATGATCTGGTTGTGATTGTGGCCGGATATACGGATTTGATGGAGGAATTTTTAAATTCCAATCCCGGACTGCGCTCACGTTTTAATAAGTTTATCAGATTTGACGATTATACTCCGGAGCAACTGCTTGAAATAATGAAAAATACCGCTGCAAAGCAGGATTATCTGCTGTCGGAAGCGGCTAAGGCCAAGGCTCTGGACTATTTTACCCGACGGTGCCTGAATAAACCGGAAAATTTTGCCAATGCAAGAGAGGCCCGCAATTACCTTGAGCGCGCGATTGCAAGGCAGGCGGGACGTATCGTTGCGATGCAGGATATCGACCGGGATACGCTTATGACCATAGAGCCGGACGATTTGGACTGACGGATTGACATGATGTTGTATTTTTGCGCGGATTGTGATATAAATAATAAATATATTAAGTAACATTATATGGCTTTGGAGGATTAATGATGACAAAAAGATTTTTTGTTTCTATGCTGGCTGCGTCGCTGCTGGCCTCAATGCTTGCAGGATGCGGCAAGAACGGGAATACAGATACAGATGAAACAAATGAAACCACACAGGAACATGTTGAACTTAATGTTGAGACCGTTGATTACAGCGGTTATATGACTCTGGGAGAATATTCAGGACTTGATATTGAAGTTGACAGTGCGGAGGTTACCCAGGAACAGATAGACGAGGCAATAAAGAATATACGCGAAAACAATGCGACCTATGAGCAAATAACCGACAGGACCGTTGCGGATAATGACAGAATCCATCTTCAGTATACCGGATATCTTGACGGTGAGGCTTTTGACAACGGAAGCACGGGAGAGGAAGGAACCGATTATACAATAGGCGGAAATTACATTTCAGACCTTAACGACCAGCTCATAGGTCTTGAATGCGGCAAGGAATACTCTTTGAATTGCAGATTCCCGGATGATTATCCTAACAGCGACGAGCTTAAGGGTAAAGAAGTGGTATTTGTTGTTACGGTTGATTATATTTATGGTGACAGTATACTTCCTGACTGGAACGATGAGTTTATCAACACATACACGGAGGGAAATTATACAACGGTCGAAGATTATGAAGAATATATGAAAACTACCCTTGCCTCCAACAATGAGAGCGTACAGACTCAGTCATATCAGGCGGCGGTTTGGTCAACCGTGCTGGATAACTGTGAGATAAGCGATTATCCTGAGGATAAGCTTGATGAGATTTATAACGATTTTTATAAATATATCGTTCAGAGCTATCAGGATATGGCCACGCAGTATTCCATGGAATATGAGGAGATACTGGAATATTACGATATAACGGATGATGATATTAAGGAAACATGTGAAGAACAGGCAAGATATCAGCTTGAATACTGTATGGCGTCTTATCTGATTGCCGACAGGGAAGGCATTGAGCTTACCGAGGATGAATATAACGAGATGGTTTCAAGCTATGCTTCATATGTGGGATACGAAAGTATTGCTGCTCTTGAGGAAGACATGACACAGCAGTATCTTTATGACAGTTTCATGATCAGTAAAGTAAGCGAATATTTGTACGATAACAATAACATGGTTGTGGCGGAAAGCGCCGGGACAACAGAGGCAGAATAGTATATGCCGGGTTAAAGGGGGATTTTGGTTGGACAGAATCAGAGAAGAACTTGAAATATACAAAACAGTCGCATCAATGACCGGTGCGATTTTGTACAGATACGATATTGCGGCTGACAGAATGGAATTTATTTTCGGAAGGTGCGAGGCATCAAAATACGGCTCAACAATCAATAACTATGTTCAGATGCTTTACAGACAGAGAAGCACGGGACAGGGGAGCGGAATTAACGTAGAGGATTTAATACAGGGCCTTAAGTCTCCGGAACGGGGATATTTTGAATGCGAAGCACGCATGAGCAATTTTACCACGAAAGTAAAATGGTACAGCGTCATCGGCAAAACTGTTTATGACGATAACAATGAACCTCAGTACATTATAGGTAAAATGACCGAGCTTGAAGATACGGCTGTTTCGGGAACGGATTCCGCCGGCGACAATGTCAGCTATGATATAATTACCGGGCTTCTTAACAAAAAAGGCATTCTTAATAAACTCAGTGAAAAATGCGGCGAGCTTTGCGGCGCGGAGGCGGCTTTTGCTGAGTTTAAGATTGAAATTGCCGGAAACGGAAGAAATTCTGACAATGAGAATCCCGAAATAAGCATTGCACAGTATTTAAAGAGAAAATTTGCATATAACGCTTATCTTGGCCGCGGAGACAAGGGTGAATTTTATGTATTGTACTGCGGTGAAATATCCGAAAAAAGAATCGTCTCATATTTTGAGGATTTAAAGGATGACATCTCGGATATAGTAAGACCCGCAGGAAACGAAGCTGTGGTGAACGGCGGTATTTACGTTGGCCCGTTTAATGCGGGCAGAGAACATGATATAGCGGAAAAGGCGCATATGTCCCTGCTGAAAGCCAAATATTATCATCCGGGTTCTGTTGTAAGGTACTCGGACGAGATAGACATGGAAATTAACGAATCCAGACGAAGGCTTGAGAATGTTGAATTTGACCATAAGCTTGTTGAGAGCGCTCTGGAAATAATGTCCGGAAGCGGGAATATCGGTGAGGCAATCAGGCTTATTTTTGACCGTATAGGACAAAAGTACGGTCTTGACAGGATTGCGGTTCAGGAACTGGATTCCCACAGTAAAACCACCAAGGTTACATACAGCTGGATAACTGCAAAACATCCGGATATTGAGGGGCGGATTCTTAAGGAACGGCTTGTGGATTATGAAGACCTTAAGGTTATATACGGACAGAAAGAAATAACCGTCGTATCGGATACCAAAAGCATGGCAGACCACAAGTTTTATTCCAAAATACAGGCTACAGGCCTTAAGTCCTTTGTCCAGTGCATTTTCACCGGCAGCCATCATATCAGCGGATGCGTCAGCTTTGAATGCTTCGGAAACAGGCATGAGTGGAACGATACCGAAATTAAGACGTTTAAGATGATTTCCCAGCTTGTATCGTCATTTCTTCTCAATATGCGTGAATATGAGGAAATGCTTAATGTAAGGGCAAGTTTTGAAACCCACGACCCGTTGACCGGTCTTTACAAATACAAGGCGTTCAAACAGGAAGCCGACCAGTATATAAAATACGACAAGGACAATAAGCTTGCCGTAGTTTATGCCGGAATAAAGAATTTTCTGTCGGTCAACGCACGGTTCGGATATGAGGTCGGTGATGATGTGCTCAGAGAATACGCAAGGATACTGTCCGATGACAAGCGGTTTATTATGGGCTGCCGGATAAACGCAGATAATGTGGTGGCTTTGTTTAAGGTTTACGATGAGCAGGGAAACAGAATTTCCGCCTCCGCAATAAGCCGTATTAATTATCTTTTTTCATCAGAGCATGAGCATAAATGCCCCGGAATGGATATAACTATTATTGCGGGAATAGCGGAGATAACCGACATAGAAAAACCGCTTAATTATTATATAGACAAAGCTCTTTCCGCCAGAGGAAGGGCGGCAAACAACGGATTGGACGGACTTGTTGCGGATTAAAAACCGTACTTGACGAACTGCGCCATTTATATTATTATATTCCCGTTCCGACAGACTGCGTAGGAACAGTGTTGCATCCCGAGCTATGCGGGAGCGATAACGGAAAGGAAAAATTATGAACATTCGCAGAAAAACTATCAGTATGGTAATAGTTGCGGTTTTGGGCGCGCTGCTCATTATTATGACAGCCACACCAATCGGCTATATACCAATCGGACCGCTGGCAGTAACAATCAACATGATACCGGTAGCTATCGGAGCCGTTATTTTAGGCCCGGCAGGCGGAGCAGCTCTTGGGCTTGTGTTCGGTATCACGGCTTTTGCCAATGCCGCATCGGTGCTGGGAGCGCCCAGCTTAGTGGGAACGGCTCTGTTCTCGGTCAATCCGTTTCTTACATTTATAGTGTGCGTCATACCAAGAATTCTGGAAGGCTTCCTTGCAGGCTGGATAAGCAGGCTGTTTAACAGAACCGGTATGCCGAAAATGCTCAATTACGGAATTACCGGATTTGCCACCGCAGCCATGAATACGGTTTTCTTTATGGGAACGCTTATAGCATGTTTTACACCTACGTTAAGAGCTAACGGATGGTGGAAGGAAGGACAGAATATTTTTGCGTTTGTGGCATGGTTTGTGGGCGTAAATGCAATATGGGAGCTGGTGCTTTCCACGGTGATAACCGCAGTTATAGGCTTCGCGCTTTACAAAGCGGGACTTGTGTCTAATTCCGGAAGAAAAGCGCAGACAGAAGCTGATAAATAAGGAGTAAAAAATGCTGCTTGCAATAGACATTGGCAACACAAACATTGTAATCGGCTGTATTGACGGCTATAAAACCGTTTTTGTGGAAAGGCTCAGTACGGATACCTTTAAGACTGAGCTTGAATATGCTGTAAGCTTTAAGATGGTTCTTGAACTTCATGATATAAAAGCCGGGGAAGTGGACGGAGCGATTATATCATCCGTAGTTCCTCCTTTGACCAATATAATCAACAGGGCAATTGAGAAAATAATCGGTAAAAAGGCCATGGTAGTGGGTCCGGGAATTAAAACAGGACTTAATATCATGATGGATAACCCTAAGAGTGTTGGAGCAGACCTGATTGTAGGGGCGGTTGCCGCTATAGACGAATACGGAGCGCCGCTTATAATCATAGATATAGGTACGGCAACGTCTATTGCTGTGGTTGATAAGGACAGCAATTACATAGGCGGCATAATAATACCCGGAGTAGTTACATCTTTGGAATCTCTGGTAAACAGCACATCCCAGCTTCCTAAAATAAGTCTGGAAGCTCCGAGACGTGTTATCGGCAAAAATACGGTTGATAGCATGAAAAGCGGAATAATCTTAGGGAATGCGTCAATGATTGACGGAATGATTGACAGAATTGAGGAAGAGCTGGGTTATACCGTTTCCGTGGTGGCTTCCGGAGGACTTGCCAGAATTGTGATACCTGAGTGCAGACATGAGATTACTGTTGATGATGAGCTTCTTCTAAGAGGATTGAACATAATATACCGGAAAAATCAGGAAAAAAAGGCATAAAAGCGGTAAAATATGCCAAATAACCTTGACAAATTATTGTAAAACAATTATAAATAATTTGTGGGTAATACGGACGGAGTATAATCAAGATTATCGGATCTGTTTTACACGAATTATATTTATGGTATTAGGAGGAAATAATACATGAACAAGACAGAATTGGTTGCAGCGATTGCAGAGAAGACGGAACTTTCTAAGAAAGACGCTGAGAAGGCACTTAAGGCTTTCACTGATGTTGTCGCAGAAGAATTAAAGAAGGGCGAGAAAATTCAGTTAGTCGGATTCGGTACATTTGAAGTTGCTGAGAGACCTGCAAGAACAGGACGTAACCCAATGACAGGAAAGACTATTGAGATTGCAGCATCCAAGGCGCCTAAGTTTAAAGCCGGCAAGGCATTAAAGGACAGCCTCAACTAATTTGGACAAGTTGTTATGCCGCTGCTTTCGGATTACGGCAATTGGTTGTATTAATTAATCGTATTTAACGCCCCAATATATATTGGGGCGTTTTTTCATAAATCTTATATGCTCGGCACAGCATATTCACAGGTTTGTGCAGAAGCTGACCGCGGATTAAAGGATAAACTGTTTAAGAAGGAGATAATAATTATGAGACTGGATAAATATCTTAAAGTATCAAGGCTTATAAAGCGCCGTACGGTAGCCAATGAGGCCTGCGACGCAGGAAGG
>CALWMX010000045.1 GCA_944382105.1 uncultured Butyrivibrio sp. | reverse complement strand
CACCCGGTTTATTGAAATCAACACCATCGGTATTTATTGAAGCCCCTGCTATAAGGGTTCCGTCGCCTGTTACAAGCTCATTCATAAGGACGCCGCTCATGTCATCGCCAAGCTCAACCTGATAGGTATCGTTTTTGAGGGCAAATTCCGTTTTGGAATTTCCGGCTCCGCCCATTTCGCTTGTCACAAGGACTATCAGTATTACCACAAGTACAACCGCCACTACCGCTAATGCAATCAATGTGGGGATTCCCTTGTTCTTTCTTTTTTTTCTTGCCGGCTGTGAATGTTCTCTCATATTTAAATTCCTCTTTCTTATCTTTTATTATTTTCTGGGGTGTGCCAATTCAAAAACCGAACTGCCCACACTATGTATAAATGACGAGTATATTTGTGTTGTGGATATGTCGGCATGTCCCAGGACTTCCTGAAGAGATTTTAAATCTGCTCCGTTTGCCGCCATATGGGCCGCATAGGTATGTCTGAAAATCTGCGGAGTCAGTACATCTCCCAATCCTGTCTGCTCTCCGTATCCCTTGATTATTTTCCAAAAACCCTGCCTGCTGATAGCATCTCCGTTCATATTTGTGAATAAAATGCCGTTGGCATTATGTATAAGCTTGTCCCTCACCCCGTTAAGATATTCGGATAACGCCTTGCGCGCCGGTTCGCCGAAAGGAATAATCCTTTCTCTTTCATTACCTTTAAGCGTTATTATCTTCAAAGAAAGATTTACATCCTCCATGCGGAGATTAATAAGCTCGTTGACTCTCATTCCCGTGGCATACATAAGCTCCAGAATAGCCTTATCCCTGATGCCCTTGTCCGTACCGGAATCCGGTGCATCAAGAAGTCTCGTCATCTCCTCGACAGTCAGTATCTGAGGAGATTTCCTTACTGTCTTGGGCTGTTTAAGATTAACGGAAGGGTCATCGTTAATTACTTTCATCCTGAACATCCACGTAAAAAAAGAACGTATCGAAGAAACATTCCTTGATACGGTTGAAGGCGCATGGTTGTCCCTCTCAAGGGAAAGTATATAAGAATTCAAATCCGTCAGGGTAACTCTGTCCCAACTGCATATATTATATTTTTTAAGAAAACCGCAAAGCTTTGTCAAATCGCTTCTGTAAGCCGATACGGTATTGCCTGAGTTTTTCCGGGCGCTTTTAATATACTGCAGATAATCCTCCACGCAACTTTCCATAACTTATCTCCTGCGTATAATTTACCACTTCATAAGAACCTTGGGAAGCACATAGTAATTCATAAGCGTCTCCACAAGAATCCCCGCTGCAAATACGGCTGCTATCACTCCGTATTCCAGAAGCGTCCTGGCATCCTTTCCGTTCCAGGATGTTACAAATATACCATAAATGGCGACGGCATACAATATCATATGGCACAAAATTGCCAAAAAAAACAGCAAAAGATACCTTGCACCGTACTGCATTGTCAGCGATGACAGTATCATTCCCACGCAGAAACCCGCATATCCGCATACGAGATAGGAAAGCTTGGCGCGTATTGGCGTCAGGCTCATGAGAAACATTATCAGAAAAAGCTTTATCCGCTCTTTAAGAACGTATTTCAGCACATCCGCAAAGCTTGCGTTGACCGACAAAAACCTGGCGATGAAATCCTCCGTAAATATTCCCCATTGTTTTACATTGTCGTATCCGGCAAAGTTGGTGAAAACGGTTCCTGTGATTATTGCAACCGGAAACAGCCATATGTATTTTTTATCCGCAAAAAACCTCTTTTCCATAGAAAATAATATGAAAAAGAGGTTTACTTTATGACTGAACTGCATCACAAATAATTTGGTGAATCCTAATATCCTACTGAAAATTAACTTCACGGACGGGAATTCACGAATTTTTCTTTGTAGGCAAGTATTGCGCCTAGCGTTTTGCTGTCCTGAATCTCTCCTGAGTAAATCATGCTCACAAGCTCATCAAGAGAATATTCACCCACGTCCAGAAATTCATTCTCATCAAGATGCTGTCTGGCAGGTTTCAAATCCCTTGCCAGATATATATCTATCTTTTCATTGCAGAATGCCACGGTAGTTGCAACCTGAATGAGCAGCTCAAGGTTCTCCGATTTATATCCCGTTTCCTCTTCCAGCTCCCTTGCCGCGCATACTATTGTAGGCTCCGTAACGCTGTCGCGGCTTCCGGCCGGTATTTCAAGCGTGACGCGGTCTATGGCATTCCTGTACTGCTTTACCATAAGAATATTCCCGTTATCCAGAACAGGTATAACCGCTGCCGCTCCTTTTCTGTGAGCCACATAATCCCACCGGGCTATATTCCCGTTGGGCATAAGCATTCTGTCCTCATACACATCCACTATTCTGCCTGAATACTTAAGCTCTCTGCCTATTCTTCTGACATCTTCCATAAATCAGCAAAATCTCCTATTTAATTCCTGTACATTTGTCAAAGCACCTGTCGGTGGCCGCTATAACAGCATGTCGGAAACCGTTTTCCTCAAGGGCCGACACTCCGGCAATCGTTGTCCCTCCGGGTGAACAGACCTTATCCTTAAGAACAGCAGGATGTTCCTTGGTCTTAAGCACCATATCAGCCGCGCCCTTTACGGTCATTGCAGCAAATTCAATGGCATCCGCCCTTGACATTCCGTACTTAACCGCACTGTCCGCAAGCGCTTCTATAAACATATATACATATGCCGGAGAACTTCCGCTTACACATGTAACCGTATTCAAAAGTCCTTCCTCGACGATTCTGAAGCTTCCGAAGGAGCTGAAAAACTGCGCTATGGTATCCATCTCCTCAAGATTGAAGTTTCTCTTGTCATATGACACGCCTGTCATTCCCTCGCCAATCATCGCAGGAGTATTCGGCATACATCTTACAACCCTGACCTCTGCGTCAAACTTGTTCTGCACGTCCCCGATTGTTATTCCCGGAGCAAGTGAAATAATGATTTTGTCCGGCGTTACCACATTTTTGATTCCGTTAATCACATCATCATAATACTGTGGCTTAACAGCCAGAATTATGTATTTCACACTGTTTGCAAGCTCAATATTGGTAGGAGACACACGTATTCCCGTCTCCTCGCTTACTTTAACTCTGACCACATCGGACACATCCGTAAACATAATCTGCGACGCATCGAACTTTCTGATAATTCCGTTAAGCATGGCGCGTCCCATGTTGCCCATTCCGATAAAACCAAATGTATTCATAATACTTTCTCCTTAAAATAATGGTAAAATCCCATCATGCAATTCCCAGTAACTTTTCGACTGATGCAATCTTGACGCACAGCGTAAAAAGCTCCGCCGCCTGGGTAAGCTCGTCAAGTGAAGGATATGTCGGCGCAATTCTTATATTGCTGTCTTTCGGGTCCATGCCATATGGAAACGGAGCACCGGCTCCCGTAAGCACAACGCCGGCTTCCCTGCACTTTGCCACAATTGATTTGGCACAGCCTTCCATAGCCTCAAATGATATAAAATAACCGCCAAGAGGCTTCATCCAGCTTCCCGCTCCGGTTCCCGCAAGCTCTTTTTCAAGGATATCCAGAACCACATCAAATTTCGGTCTGAGAAACTGCGCGTGCTTTCTCATATGCGCCTTGAGTCCCTCTCCGTTTTTAAAATATCTTACATGTCTTAACTGGTTGAGCTTATCATATCCTATTGTCTGAACCGTAAGCCTTTTGAGCAGCCAGTCAAGATTATCTTTAGATGCGGCGATTGCCGATATTCCTGCTCCTGCAAAGCTTATCTTTGAGGTTGAACAGAACTCATAAACCATATCAGGGCTGCCCGCCTTGGCGCACTCGGAAATTATCTCCGGAATTTCTATATTTTCATCATATACATAATGTAAAGCGTAAGCATTGTCCCAGTATATCCTGAAATCCTTTGCCGCAGGCTTCAAAGCCGCAAAACGCTTAACCGTTTCGTCTGAATATACAATTCCCTGAGGATTGGAATATTTAGGCACACACCATATGCCCTTAACCGAAGAATCTGTGGAAACAAGCTTTTCAACCATATCCATATCCGGTCCGTTTTCAGTCATGGGAATATTGACCATCTCAATTCCCATAAGCTCCGTAATCTTAAAATGTCTGTCATATCCCGGCACAGGACAGAGGAATTTCACATTATCAAGCTTTGACCATGGCGTGCTCCCCATAATACCGAAGAGCATTGCGCTTGCAATGCAGTCGTACATGATATTAAGGCTTGCATTGCCGCATACAAGAACATTTTCCATAGGAACTCCCATGAACTCTCCCATGAGCTGCCTTGCCTCCGGAATTCCTTCTGCATTGCCGTAATTACGACAGTCTATACCGCTGTCCGATACCCATCCCGTTTCCGAATTAATGACATCAAAAATGTCGTTTGTAACATCCAGCTGTGCCGGCGATGGTTTGCCTCTTGACATATCAAGCTTTAGTCCTTTGGCTTTTGCGCTTTCGTATTCTTTATTGAGTATTTCAAGCTGTTCTTTCAGCTCATTTTCCGTCATTTCCATGTAGTTTTTCATTGCTGTTGCCCTCCGAAGTTTATTAAATGAATTTTATGCCAATGTAAAATAAACAAGCACTCCTATGCCAAGGATAATCCGGTACACGCCAAACGGCGTAAAATCGTGCTTTTTGATAAAAGACATAAGGAATTTAATTGCCACCATTGACACCATATATGCCACAAGCATACCTATTAGAAGTATGTACACCTGTTCGGATGTAAAACCTCCTCCGTCAGTGACAAATTTTATAATTTTTACAAGACTGGCTCCAAGCATTACAGGGATTGCCAGAAAAAAAGTAAATTCAGCCGCCGCGGTTCTGGTGGTACCTATAAGCATTGCTCCCACAATTGTGGCGCCTGAGCGCGATGTGCCCGGAATAAGCGCCAGCACCTGGAACAACCCTATTATAAATGCGGTTTTGAATGTCATTTCCGTGACATCCGCGATTTTGAATTCTCTTTTGCGATTCCGTATTTCCAAAAGAATAAAAGCAACGCCATATACTATAAGCGTTATGGATACAACATACGGATTATAGAATATTTCATCGATTTTATCGTCAAATAAAATTCCAATGACGCCGGCAGGTACACAGGCAACAAGAATTTTTGCCCACAGAAGAAGCTTTTCCTTATTCCACATAAGACCTTTGGAATTATTCATCACAAGGTCTTTGGAAGCTTCTTTTTTCTGAACCGGCCATAGTTTTTTGAAAAAAAGTACAATGACGGCAAGAATCGCTCCAAACTGAATCACCACATTAAACATCTCTATAAAGCTGTCCGTCTGGTTCAGTTTAAGGAACTCATTGACTATTATAAGATGTCCTGTGCTGCTGATTGGAAGCCATTCCGTGATTCCCTCAACAATACCCAGGACAATAACTTTAAGTATCTCTGTAAAATCCAATTAATTCGCCTCTTCACTGTCTTCGGCATCGCCAACTATCCTGACCTTGCCTTCATATAACTCTTCTACGGCAATTGATAAAGGTTTCTTGCCCTTACTGTCTTTAACATATGCCGGCGCTCCCGCAATGAGCTGTCTTGCCCTCTTTGATGTTGCGATTACAATTGAGTATCTGCTCTGAACAGGCGGCTGCTCGCCCGGTTCAACTTCGTTGTTGATTACGTTCATGAGTTCTGAATACGATGGATGTATCATCTTTTAACTATCTCCTTTTTTATTTTCCCTGAGAATCAGCTAATTCGCTGCGTATTGACTGAATGAGAGATATACGCTCATCCGTTCTATTATGCTCACTTTTTACGATTTTGTCAACCGTTTCCACACATTCCTGTAAAATATCGTTGATGACAATGTAGTCATATTCCTCTACTCCCTCAGCCTCCTGTACCGCCCTCTTAAGCCTTTCGTTAATGACTTCCATTGTCTCCGTTCCTCTTCCGATGAGACGTCTGCGCAGTTCCTGTGCATCCGGCGGTGTTATAAACATAAGCACCGCATCCGGATATTGTTTTTTAACCTTCATGGCTCCCTGTATTTCGATTTCAAGAAAAACGTCCTTTCCCGCCGCCAGATTATCCTCAACGAATCTGCGCGGAGTACCGTAATAATGCCCCACATATCCGGCATACTCTATAAGCTCGTTATTATTTATCATCTGCTGGAATTTATCGTCTGTAATAAAAAAATAGGCCTCTCCGTCTTTCTCTCCCGGTCTGGGCTTTCTCGTGGTAACCGATACCGAGAGTGCGTATGTGTCGTGCTGCTCCATAATTGCTTTCATAACGGTACCTTTACCCGACCCCGAAAAGCCTGATACAACTATCAATTTACCTTTGTTCATCACTTTCTCCTCCGCCTGCCTGCTCGCAGCCTTTTATTCTTGTCCTGCCCGCTATGGTTTCCGGCAGAAGCGCCGACAATACAAGATAACCTGCATCAGTCATAATAATCGCTCTCGTCCGTCTCCCCTGCGTAGCATCAATAACGGTGTTTTCCTCCCTTGCATTCTGCAAAAGTCTTTTTACCGGCGCAGAATCCGGAGATACTATCGTGATTATCTTATCATCATTAATCACATTACCAAAACCAATATTGACAAAGCCCATATCCGTCTCCTCTATTCTATATTCTGTATCTGTTCCCGTACTTTCTCAATTTCCGTCTTAAGGCTGATTGCCCAGTTTGAGGTGTCCAGATCATTAGCCTTGGATAATATTGTGTTTGCTTCCCGGTTCATTTCCTGCGCAATAAAATCCAGCTTTCTCCCGACGCTGCCGCCCTCCAGAAGAGTGTCTCTCGTGCTCTCTATGTGGCTTCTCAGACGTACCGTCTCCTCATCCACACAGATTTTGTCGGCGTAAATTGTTACCTCCGTGGCAATCCTGCTCTCATCGACGGCAGAATCATTCAACAGTTCCCTGACCTTATCCTCCAGCCTGTGCCTGTATTCATCAATTATCTGCGGGCTTCTCTCTTCAATGTTATCCACAAGCCCAAGCATATAATCAAGCTTACTTACGATATCGTCCTTAAGCTTTTCACCTTCGGCCACCCGGCTTTCCACAAAACGGACACATGCGTTTTCAACCGCCTTTTCAAGAAGATGCCATACCGCATCGTCATCCCCTGCCTGTTCCTCCATTGTAATGACTTCCGGATATCTTGACAGCGATGATACCGTAATATCATTTTCCAGCCCGAACTGCTCTGACATATAATTAAAAATACTCATATATTCACTGGCAAGTTCTTCGTTATATTTAAGGCAGAATTTATTTTCGGAATAGTCCTCATATGTAACAAAAACATCGACCTTTCCTCTGTATATATATTTCTTGAGAATTGTCCTTATGCCCGCCTCATATACGTTAAGCTTTTTGGGCATTCTCACGGCAGGCTCAAAATATCTGTGATTAACGGATTTTATCTCCACGGTTATTTTGCTGTCAGCGTCAGAAACCTCGTATCTTCCAAATCCGGTCATGCTCTTTATCATATGCCGGCTCCTTTCAAACAATGAATAATGTATTCCGCTTGGATGCTTTTGTTTTCTTATTCTAGCATTTATGCCGGTATATTTCAATTGATAGTTGTAATAAATTTCAATTGAACTGGCTATTAACCGGATAATATGGTATAATGAGCACAGCGGCGGATTGCGCTTGCGGAATCCGACATTGTGCGAATGTCAACACGGAGACGTCAGTCGACGTGGTATAATGTGAACACTTAGCGAATGCAAGCGCAGCGCGCTATGAGCTTAGTGGAACATATACCTGTGCACTTAATGAGGTACTTTACGAATTTAGTGCACATAGTATAATGTGAACACATATCCTATCTATAAAGGCGGTTTCAGCATGGCTTTCGACGGAATTACAATACACGCTCTCACGTATGAGCTAAAAACCAAACTTACGGGAGGAAGAATCAACAAAATAGCGCAGACCGAAAAGGACGAGCTTTTTCTCACAATCAAGACCTCCCACGGACAGTACCGGCTCCTTATATGCGCCAATCCCAGCCTTCCGCTTGTGTATCTGACAGATACCGGCAAGCAGGCTCCACTCACCGCGCCCGGATTTTGCATGCTTTTGCGCAAGCATATCAGCAACGGAAGAATTGCTGATATATCACAGCCCGGTCTGGAGCGTATAATTGATTTCAGGATAGAGCATCTGAACGAAATGGGGGATTTATGCACCAAGCATCTTATGGTTGAACTCATGGGAAAACACAGCAATATTATTTTTGTGGATGATGACAACCGAATAATTGACAGCATAAAACGAATCAATGCCGGAATAAGCTCGGTCCGGGAGGTTCTGCCCGGATATGATTATTTTATACCGAATACCGGCAATAAAACGGAACCTTTTGCAGCCGACAGAGAGCTGTTCGTCAAAAAGACAAGCGTTCTGCCGTGTCCCGTGTCCAAGGCAATTTATACGTCTTTTACCGGCATAAGTCCCCAGTTTGCCGAGGAAATATGTTACCGTGCCGGTATCGATTCCTCTGTTCCGGCAGGAGCATTAAGCGAAGCGGAAATCCTTCATCTTGCCGAAACCTTTGTCAATACGATAGACGACATAAAAAACAACCGTTTTTCCTGCAATATTATATACGACAATATGCTCCCTAAGGAATTTATGGTTGTAAAGCCATACATGTATCCCGGGATGACAGTGGTTTCATTCGACAGCCCAAGTGAAATGCTTGAAAAATATTACGCTGACAGAAATCTTATGGCCCGCATGCACCAACGCTCTGCCGATTTGCGTCAGGTAGTGAACACCGCGCTTGAGCGCAATTACAAAAAATACGAGCTGCAGCTCAAACAGCTCAAGGATACCGAAAAACGCGACAAATACCGTATATACGGCGAACTGCTTAACACTTACGGTTATAATATACCTGAAGGCGCCGAGTCATTTGAAGCGCTCAATTATTATGACAATCGTATGATTACAATACCGCTTGACAAAAATCTTACGGCAAGGGAAAACAGCTCCACATATTTTGCCAGGTACAACAAGCTGAAAAGAACATACGAAGCGCTTTCATCACTTATCAATGAGACAAAAAGCGAAATAAGGCATTTAGAATCCATTGCCACATCAATTGATATAGCCTCGTCATATGACGACCTGCTGCAGATTAAGGAAGAGCTTGTACGCTACGGTTTTATAAAAGCACATGGCAACGACAGAAGGAACCGTTTTGACCACTCCAAGAGCAAGCCATGGCACTATATCTCCTCCGATGGTTTTGATATATATGCAGGCAAAAATAACATTCAAAATGAAGAACTCACTTTTAAGTTCGCTTCCGCCAATGACTGGTGGTTCCATGCTAAGGAAATGCCCGGCTCACATGTCATAGTCAAGTCGGACGGCAAACCTCTGCCCGACAGAACTTTTGAGGAAGCCGCCGCCATTGCGGCATACTACTCCAAGGGACGTTCCCAGGAAAAAGTGGAGATAGACTATGTACAGCGCAAACACCTGCGAAAAGTTGCCGGCGGAGCTCCCGGCTTTGTGATTTACCACACAAACTACTCGATGAATATCACACCGTCGGTTTCTCTAAAAGAAATATAAAATATGCTTAACAGGACGCACCACGCATAACACACGGAAAACCCCGAATTTACAAATTCGGGGTTTTCAAAAAAGGATGAAAAATATGAAAAAAACAAAAATCTTATAGGCTGTCGTAAAGCTCTTCGTACTTTGACGCAGAACTGCCCCATGAGAAATCAGTCAGCATCCCTCTGTCCACTATCTTATTCCATTCTCTTTTTTTATTGTAGAAAATACTCTTTGCATAATTGACAATTCCCAACATCTCATGCGCATTGTAATTGGCAAATGAAAACCCCGTACCGGTTCCTTCATACTCATTGTACGGCATAACGGTATCTTTGAGGCCTCCTGTCTCTCTTACAATAGGCACTGTACCGTACCTAAGGCTCATAAGCTGGCTCAGACCGCAAGGCTCGAACAATGACGGCATCAGAAACGCGTCGCATGAGGCATATATCTTATGCGACATGTCCTCCGAATAATATATATTTGCGGAAACTCTGTTGTTATACTTCCAGTCAAAATGCCTGAACATATTTTCATAACGTTCTTCTCCCGTTCCCAATACAACAAGCTGTACGTCCTCTGCACAAAGCTCGTCCATCACATAGGCTATAAGGTCAAAGCCCTTCTGGTCCGTAAGTCTTGACACGATACCTATCATAAATCTCTTAGAGTCCACATCCAGACCCAGCTCTTTTTGCAGCGCCACTTTATTTTTGAACTTCTCACGCCTGAAAGTCATCTGATTATAGTTCTGAACAATTCTTGTGTCCGTCTCCGGATTAAACTCCTCATAGTCGATTCCGTTGACAATACCCCACAAATCATTGGAGCGTGCACGCATAAGTCCGTCCAGTTTCTCACCGTAGAACGGCGTCTTAATTTCCTCGGCATAACTGTTGCTGACTGTGGTTACTTTATCAGCATACACTATTCCGCCTTTAAGGTAATTGGCGTCCCCGAATGCCTCCAGCTTATCCGGCGTAAAATAAGAATCCGGAAGTCCTGTTATATCCTTGACGGATTTCATATCCCAGATACCCTGAAACTTAAGATTATGAATAGTCATAATGGATTTCATATCCCTGAAGAAATCTCCTTCATGGAATCTTTCTTTCATATAAACGGGAATCAGCCCTGTCTGCCAATCATGGCAATGTATAATATCCGGTCTGAAATTAATAAGCGGAAGCGCAGACAGTGAGGCTTTGCTGAAAAACGCAAATTTTTCAATATCCTCATGAATATACCCATACGGCTTAAACCCGTTGAAATAATACTCGTTGTCAATAAAATAGAACCTAACCCCGTCATATTCCATCTCCAGCACTCCCACATACTGGCTTCTCCATGCCAAATCCATATAAAAACTTGTAATAAAGTGCATCTGTTCTTTATATTTCTGTGGAATACATTTATAATTGGGAATCATAACCCTGACATCATATTTGCTTTTGTCAAAATATTTGGGTAATGTTCCCGCAACGTCTGCCAGGCCCCCGGTCTTAATAAATGGTACTGCTTCAGAAGCAATAAATAATATGTTCTTCATCTGACTTACCTCCATGGCAAATTCTATATGTACATAATAACATATTTTTCAGATAAATAAAACATATTTCTGTACATAATTACAAATAATCTGTTTTATTTATTGTCCAATATATGCCAAGATGGACAAATCCATTGTGCAGTTTAGCCTGCAAAAAACAATTTGTCCATCCTGTATCCGTTTATACAAACAAAAATTTATTAACGAAGTTTATATTCCAGCCTTATTTTATCGGCGATAAGCGCAATAAATTCCGAGTTTGTAGGTTTGCCCTTGCCGTTGCTCACAGTATATCCGAAGAGAGAATCCAGCGTATCTATCTTTCCTCTGCTCCATGCCACCTCAATAGCATGTCGTATTGCCCGTTCAACACGGCTTGACGTGGTCTGAAACTGCTTGGCGATTGTCGGATACAAAACCTTTGTTATGCAGTTCAGCATGTCCACATCTTCCACTGCCATCATAATTGCAATTCTTAAATACTGATATCCTTTAATATGCGCAGGAATTCCTATATCATGAATTATTTCCGTGACATCCGCCTCAAGACTGAGTCTGATATCTTCCTGTTTGCTGTGCGTACTGTTTTTGACGCTTTTATTGACTGCAGGATGTCTTCCCATATTTGTGCGCACATATTTAATTCTGTTCAAAAGCGTATTATTATCAAAGGGCTTCATTATGTAATAATTA
>CALWMX010000044.1 GCA_944382105.1 uncultured Butyrivibrio sp. | reverse complement strand
ATAAATAATAATCAGTGATGGAAAAGTCTTATTCCCGTAAAGCACATAGCCATATTGTACTTGTTGCAGGTTTCGATTACATTGTCATCCCTTACGGAACCGCCCGGCTGCGCAATATATTTCACGCCGCTTTTGTGAGCGCGCTCTATATTGTCGCCGAACGGGAAAAATGCGTCCGAGCCGAGACATACATCCTGCATTTTGTCAAGCCATGCCCTTTTTTCTTCCCGTGTAAATACCTCCGGCTTCTCGGTAAAAAATTTCTCCCATGTGCCGTCTGCAAGGACATCCATATATTCATCGCCCATATATACGTCTATGGTATTGTCACGGTCAGCACGTCCTATACCGTCCTTAAACGGCAGGCCTAGAACCTTAGGGCTTTGGCGCAGAAACCAGTTATCTGCTTTCTGTCCTGCAAGTCTGGTACAGTGGATTCTTGACTGCTGTCCGGCGCCGATGCCGATTGCCTGTCCGCCCTTGGTATAACATACGGAATTGGACTGTGTATATTTTAGAGTAATCATTGCAATGGCAAGGTCGATTTTAGCCTGTTCAGGTATATCTTTGTTTTCTGTGACAACGTTTGCAAAAAGTTCGTCGTTGATTACAAGCTCATTGCGTCCCTGTTCAAAAGTAACGCCGAATACATCCTTCTGTTCAATCGGTGCCGGAACATAATCGGCATCGATTTTGATTACGCAGTAATTGCCCTTTTTCTTGGCGGAAAGTATTTCAAGAGCTTCGGGTTCATATCCCGGAGCGATAATGCCGTCGGATACCTCACGCTTGATGAGTCTGGCGGTATCCGCGTCGCACACATCGGAGAGGGAAATAAAATCACCGAACGAGGACATTCTGTCAGCGCCTCTTGCTCTTGCGTAGGCGCTTGCCAACGGGCTCAAATCACCCATATCATCTACCCAGTAGATTTTTTTCTCCACGTCCGTAAGCGGCAGTCCCACAGCGGCTCCGGCCGGGGAAACATGCTTAAAAGAAGTTGCGGCGGGAAGCCCGGTGGCTTTTTTAAGCTCTTTCACAAGCTGCCAGCCGTTGAACGCGTCAAGCAGATTGATGTAGCCGGGTCTGCCGTTAAGGATTTCAATTGGAAGCTCGCCTTCCCTCATAAATACTCTTGAAGGCTTCTGGTTAGGGTTACATCCGTATTTTAATTCAAATTCTTTCATTGGTAATACCTCTCTCAGTTATTTTTGTTGATAATTTTGGTTGTGTATGTGCCGTCTGAGATATTCACGTATCTTACAAAAAGCGACACCTTATTTTCGTCGTTGAGGCTGTTCCATACCGTGTCGGCAAATTCGTCCATGCTGTCGGGAATATCCACGAGCGCCGGTTCTCCCTCAAAGCTTGGGAGAGGATTTCCGTCACCCATATATGTGTGGATAAAGTGTCCTTCTCCGGCAGGCGGATTGGAATATGCAAAAGTAAATCTGCTGCATGATTCCGGATTTCCATTGCTGCTCTTTAAAATTGACATTGCATAATTGAAATCGCCGTTTTCAAAATGGAGAATTCCCGATATTCTCGGTGTATAATTAGGAGCGTCAGGTTCAAATTCGCGATTTCTTAAGGATTGCTCAAAAGTGTACTGCTTGTCCATCAAATCATAGATTGTGTCGGTCTGGTCGCCGTTTGTGACAATTGTTTTATTGCCCAGAACACGGACAGGCGCGTAAATTATCAGGCTTGGGTCTTCAAGCTTGGAAGGATCAAATGCCTCAGTGCGGATACCTTCGCCGTCCTCAACAAAAATACGGTTCCGGCTGTTGGAGCTTCTCCCCATGATGAAATATGCAATTGCTGCCTTAGTGTTATCGGGAGTTCTTCCGATGATAATTCCTCTTCCCGGATAAGATGTTGAGCTAAGCTCGGCTGCCAATGATTTTTTGTCCATAATGACCTCCAAATGTTTATTGATAGTAAAAAACCGCCGGACATTCCCAACGGCTGCCCAGACGGTCGGCTTTCAACGGCTGCGCTCCCTGTGGGTAATCCCACGTATCCGTCAGTTACGCAGCCTATGAATATATTATTGCAATAATAAAAGAAAAAATCAAGCCGTTTTTACAGAAAATATTGAAGTGAAAGTAATCATATCTGCAGTAAACTCAACGCTCCCTGGATGTTCACTCTAAATTCTGAACAAAAGCGCTCCATTTGGGAGATATTCCTGTTTCAATCATGGCGTCAAAAACGCTGTCCTTTCCCTCCATCCACATCCAGCTCCGGCCAACATCAAACTCTCCGTCATAATCATGTTCATTTACATATTCGATTATTTCGTTTTTTTTGTCAATGATATTACGGCGCTGTTCGTCGTTAAGCGAATCAAAAAACTTATCCGTCACAATCGTCATCTCGTTGAATGCTATTGTACAGACTTTTTTGAATGACGTTCCGCTTTGTATAGGAGAAATGCCGTCATCGCCGATGTAATCCTCCGGGTCGATGCCGGCATAGTAATCATAGAGAACCTTGGCGTAATCCGGCCTTTCAAGGAACTCGCTGTATGTCGAAGACTTGGCAATCGCATCCATGTATAAGACGGTTCTCTGCCTGCTTATACCGCCCAATGCGCAGGCATTTGGAATAACCCTTTCATTGTTGGCGATATCAAGCAGCTGTGCCGTGTCAAGCTTATCCAGTACCTCCTGCGGAATGGACGAAGCTGCCACTACGTCCATATAAATATGCATTGCGCCGCATATCCATCCTTCGTCATAAGCTGTGGGAGCAGGGTTTACGAAATTGCCGTCCTCATCCCAGTACTCGGAGGGATCATGAATATACTCCTGATATTCTTCCTGAGACCTGACCCATTCATGAGTCCTGAAACTACATAATATATCTTCCTCAGTGTAATCGCCATACATTGCAGGACTCATTTCCATAAGCCAGTCTGCAGTATAAACATCATATTCCGACGTGTCGGGCTCGGTTGCAATTACAGTGTTGAGGACGGACGTTCCATTATTGCTTCCGTTATGCTCTGCGCATCCGGACACGGCCGTGCCGGTTATGAATAATGCAGCTAATATAAAAAATATTTTCCCCATAAAAATTCCTCCTCCATTGCTTTACTTGTACAGGTAATAATAATAAGATACACCGACTCCGCTGGCCATCGAATAAGCCAGAGGCCACCTTACCAGCGGCCCTCCGGAGGAAAGCTTTTCCGTCACACATGGGCCGTAGCCGTTATTGTGGTACTGCGTGTCGTAAACTTCAACATATGCGGAATGTCCGTTTCCGCTTATAACACCTCCTCTTCTGAGGGTGGACGACTTGTGTATGTATTTATCATCTTCAAGAGCATCTGGAACGTTCACCTGACAGGAAGTGGCGTATTGGTAGTATCTCCCTGCAAGCATCCTGAACCATGCATATGCGTGGCAGTTATATCTCGCGGTGCCGTTTTCAAGCAGGAACACATACTGATTCAGGTATTTTGCGTAATCGCCCAATCTTCCAACGGATTCTTCGTATGATAAGACTGTGGGATTGCTGAAGTAAGTTATGGTCAATGCGTTCCCGCCCGGAGTATATATGACGGTGTTTACATTGCCGCCGTTTACATCGGCGGCTGCAAAATAGGCAGGTGCGTCTGTTTCCAAGGCTTCATTCGTTTTCCTGATAAAATAATTGTCCAGACAGTCGGCAAATTCGGAAGTAGCCTTTTCGTGTTTTTTGGAAAGAATGACGTCAGCCGCATCCTCAGGTTCAATTTGACCGGAGGCGCATTCATATGCCAATATCCATTCGCACAGTGCAACCGTGTATTCCGTCTGTGAATCGGCGATAACTTGGGCCAGATATTCCTCATTACCAAATATCTCTGCTATTTGCTCGTTAAATTCATCCGTCGTCCATTCATCCGAAATCATCGAGTAATCGAAGGCTTTTTCTTCGGGTATATTATATGCGTCATAAATTTCCAGTATTGTTTCCCCGCAGTCCTCCCTTTCAAGCAGCTCCCTGAAACCGTTGAAGTCCCTCCACAGCAGTTTCATCCCTTCTTCCGTCCCTCTTTGTGTTACGATAAGCCGGCCCAGAGGGCACTCAATTACCAGACGCGCCAGTTCATGGGTCGATGCATTGTCAAGGACTTCCTGCGGTACTGCGCACATAGCGCATCTTTCAAGGTAAATCGGGTTTTCCTGCCAGGTTTCATTATCCACGGGCATTCGGATGCTGTTCCCGTCATACCAGTCGGCGGTATTTTGAAAATACGGCGTGAATTCGTTGTAATAATCATCCGTTCCGTTTAAGAATCCATCCGCCGCGTTCAAAAATTCATCCGCTTCGACGTAATATCCGGCAGGAGCTGCCGTTTCGGTCTTCGTTTTATTGTTTTCCATACAGTATATCCGCACCGCAGACCTGTCAAACTCAAATATCCCCAACAGTATTATCGCCGCGATAACTGCTGATATTCTTCTCATATCCGGCACCTCCTTTACAGTGCTTCATTGTGTGTAATCCGTGATGCATGAAGTTTTTTACGAAGGGAGCATTATATCAGAGCAGAATGAAGATAATTTGAGTTTGTAATTATTTATGCTCGCCTTTTAGTGATAATTCTATTATAATATAAACACAATACAGCGTCAAGGCAAACGGATGCGGCGGCGTAAGCTTAATGCAAAGCCGAAGCGCCGGGATGCAAAGAAAGGAAAAACATTAAAGTGTACAGAAATTTTATTTTTGATTTATACGGAACGCTGATAGATATACGTACCGACGAGTGGAGCAAAAGCACATGGAAAGCCTATGCCCGCAGTCTTAAGGCGGAAGGCATCAGATACGGCTGGCGCAGGCTTAAAGCGCTTTGTGAGAGCGGGATAAAAGAACAGATGTCAAAGCAGGACGAAAAACAGCTTTATCAATATCCCGAGCCGGATTTTCTTCCTGTGTTTGCGGATATCTGCCGTCTTAAAAGACCGGATTATACGGACGGTCAGGTATATGAGGCGGCAGAACGGTTCCGGATTATATCAACGAAATACATCAGCCTGTACCCGAATACAGTCAGTGTGCTCGAGGGGCTTAAGAAGGCAGGAAAACGCATTTTTCTTCTGTCCAATGCACAGAGGGCTTATACATGGCAGGAGCTGGAGAAAACGGGACTGCTGCCATATTTTGACGATATTTTTATCTCATCGGATATGGGCTGCAGAAAACCGGACAAAGCGTTTTTTGACGGGCTTATAAATAAGCATGGACTTGACAGAAAAGAATGTATTATGATAGGCAATGACAGTTCTTCTGATATAGCGGGGGCGGATAATGCCGGAATCGATGCGGCATATATCAGGACGGCAATTTCGCCTGAGAATGACGCCGAACCGGAATGCAGATACTTGTTTATGGACGGGGATATCGGACATGTGCTGGAATTGCTTTAAGATTATAATTTTGTCGTGAAAGAGGACTTGATATGTATAATACGGTTATTTTTGATTTGGACGGAACATTGCTTAATACGCTGGATGATTTGTGCGACAGTACCAATTATGCGCTCAAAGCCCATGGAATGCCGGCAAGGAGTATTGACGAAGTAAGGCGTTTTGTGGGAAACGGAATAAGAAAGCTTATTGAAAGGGCTGTTCCTGCGGGGACTGCCGCCGGTGAGACCGAAGCGGTCTTTGATGACTTCAGAAAACATTATGACATTCACTGCAATGATAAGACGGGGCCATACAACGGTATTATTGAGCTTTTGAGAGAACTCAAGAGCCGGGGCTACAAGCTTGGAATCGCATCCAATAAGGTAAAAACGGCGGTCGTGAAACTTAACGATATATATTTTGAGGGACTGATAGACGGTGCGGCAGGAGCGGTCGAAGGGAAGCCGGTAAAGCCGGACCCGTATATGGTTGAGGAAATGCTCAAAGAACTGGGAAGCGACAGGGAGCATACGCTTTATGTAGGGGATTCCCAGGTGGATGTCAGGACTGCGAGGAATGCGGGACTTGATATGGTGGCAGTTCTTTGGGGGTTCAGGGAGCGTGAGGAGCTGGAAAAAGAGGGAGCCGATAAATTTATCGGACACCCTCAGGAGTTGTTGAAATATTGTTGATCATTTTCAGTTCTTCGTCGGTAAAATCCGGAGAATTGACAATTTTTACATTATCAATAATCTGCTCCGGTCTGGAAGCTCCAATCAGGACACTGGTTACGGCGTCGTCATGCAGCACCCAGCTAAGAGCCATTTGAGCCAGAGTCTGGCCGCGCTCACCGGCTATTTTGTTGAGACTTTTAATTTTGTCAAGACGCTCCGGCGTCAGACTTTTTTCGTTGAGAAAACGGCCGTCACTGCCGATTCGGCTGTCGGCGGGTATACCGTTCAGGTAGCGGTCTGTCAGCAGTCCCTGAGCCAAAGGTGAAAATGCAATTATTCCCTTTTGGCAGGCGGCGGCAGCAGACTTTAATCCGTTGTTTTCAATGGTACGGTCAAAAATGGAATATCTGTTCTGGTTAATGATGAACGGGCAGTGCAATTCTTTTAAAATAGCGGCAGCTTTAAGCATGGCAGGGCCGTCGTAATTGGATAACCCTGCATAAAGAGCTTTACCGCTTTTGACAATGCTGTCAAGCGCGCCCATGGTTTCCTCTAAAGGTGTTTCCGGGTCCATGCGGTGATGATAAAAAATATCAACATATTCCAGCCCCAGACGCTTAAGACTCTGGTCAAGACTGGCAATCAGGTATTTACGGCTTCCCCAGTTGCCGTAAGGACCATCCCACATATCATAGCCGGCTTTGGTGCTTATTAGAAGCTCGTCCCTGTAAGGAAATAAATCCTGTTTTAATATTTTGCCGAAATTACGCTCCGCATCTCCGTATGCCGGTCCGTAATTATTCGCCAAATCAAAATGTGTGATTCCGCAGTCAAATGCGGTACGGCACATTTTCCGCATATTTTCATAATCTCCGGTGGAGCCGAAATTGTGCCACAAACCAAGGGATACAACGGGAAGCATAAGCCCGCTGGCACCGCAGCGTTTGTATTTCATTTTATCATACCGGTTTGAAGCAGCCGTGTAATCCATAAATATTCCTCCAGTTATCTGATGTTAAAAGTATATCTTATCCCATATATTTTTACAATATTAAAGTTCGTTTTCAGGTTGGTCTTTAAGTCATTTCCCTTTTATGTTAGAATTATTAGCAAGCTCTTTGGCATATTAAGACAGAAACCGTTTGGAGGGTACTTCAGACGGCTATATGAGGTGTAATATATAATGAATGATTTTTTGCCTATTGACCGAAAAGATATGGAGAAACGAGGATGGGAACAGGTGGATTTTGCCTACGTCATCGGCGATGCGTATGTGGACCATTCATCCTTCGGACCTGCCGTGATAAGCAGGGTGCTTGAATCCCGCGGCTACAGAGTAGGTATCATTGCCCAGCCGGACTGGCGGGATGCGTCCGGGATAGATGTTTTCGGCAGACCAAGGCTGGGATTTCTTGTTTCCGGCGGCAATATGGACCCGATGGTAAATCACTATACCGTATCAAAGAAAAAAAGAAATTTTGATGCATACAGTCCCGGAGGGGCAGCCGGGAAGCGTCCGGACCATGCAACGGTGGTATACTGTAACCTTATCAGACAGAAATATAAGGACTGTCCCATAATTATAGGGGGAATCGAGGCAAGCCTGCGCCGCCTTGCACATTATGATTATTGGTCTGACAGCCTGAAACGCTCTATTCTCCTTGATTCTCAGGCTGATATTATATCATACGGAATGGGAGAGCATTCCATAGTTGAGATTGCCGAGGCGCTTGACGCAGGAATTGCCGTAAAGGATATAACATTTATTGACGGAACCGTATACAAAACAGGAAACCTTGAAAATGTCTATGATTATCTGCTTTTGCCGTCATATGAGGATCTTAAAGCCGACAGACTGAATTATGCAAGAAGCTTTCGCATACAATATGACAATACCGATCCTTTTTCCGGAAAAAGGCTGGTGGAGCCGTATGCCAATGGCATATATATTGTGCAGAATCCGGCGGCAAAGCCGCTTACACAGCTTGAAATGGATGATGTATATTCGCTTCCGTATATGAACGATTATCATCCGTCCTACGAAAAATACGGAGGAGTTCCCGCTGTTTCTGAAATAAAGTTCAGCCTTACCAGCAACCGCGGCTGTTTTGGCGGCTGTTCCTTCTGCGCGCTCACCTTTCATCAGGGAAGGATTGTGCAGGCAAGGAGCCATCAGTCCATAATTGATGAGGCGGTAAGAATGACGGAAGCTCCGGATTTTAAAGGATATATACATGATGTGGGAGGACCTACGGCTGATTTTCGCCATCCGGCCTGCGATAAGCAGACCAAAGAGGGGGCGTGTCCCGGCAGACAGTGCCTTTTCCCGGAGCCGTGCAGAAATCTTAAGGCCGACCACAGGGATTATGTTGAGCTTCTGCGTAAGCTAAGAAAACTTCCCAAGGTCAAGAAAGTTTTTGTCCGCTCAGGAGTCCGTTTTGATTACGTGCTTGCCGACAAAGACGATTTGTTTATCAGGGAATTGTGCAAGTATCATGTAAGCGGACAGCTCAGAGTTGCGCCGGAGCATGTCTCTGACAATGTGCTTAAGCTTATGGGCAAGCCGGCCAACAGCGTATATGAAAAATTTGCGGACAAATTCAAAAAAATCAACAGGCAGTTGGGCAAAGAGCAATATCTTGTGCCGTATCTCATGTCATCCCATCCGGGCTCCACGCTTAAAGACGCTATAAAGCTTGCGGAGTACATCAGGGATATCGGCTATATGCCTGAGCAGGTTCAGGATTTTTATCCGACCCCGTCAACCATATCAACCTGTATGTATTATACCGGGGTTGATCCACGCAATATGCAGCCTGTTTATGTTCCCCGCAATCCTCATGAAAAAGCCATGCAGCGGGCGCTTATACAGTACCGTGACCCGAAAAACTACGAGCTTGTCAAGGAAGCATTGCTTAAAGAGCACAGGGAGGACCTGATCGGGTTTGGAGGAAAATGTCTGATACCGCCGAGAAAAATAACCAAAAAACAGAACGCAGGGCGTCATAAAAAGGTTGAAAAAAGACGTTAGAACGACTACAATTATCATTAACAAAGACTGCAGGAAAGGAATGAAATTATGTACAACGGAAATGAGCGAATTACCATTACTGAGCACCCGTTGATTCAGCATAAAATAACAATGCTGCGGATGGAAAGCACAGGGACAAATGAATTCCGCAAGCTAACAGAAGAAATTGCGGTGCTTATGGGTTATGAAGCGTTGCGTAATCTTCCTTTGGAATATGTAGATATTAAAACCCCTGTTCAGGAAACAAGAAGTCCCGTTATTTCAGGGAAAAAACCGGCAATCGTACCTATTTTGAGGGCGGGACTGGGAATGGTAGGCGGACTTCTCACGCTTATGCCTGCGGCTAAGGTAGGACATATCGGGCTGTACCGGGATGAGAATACACATGAACCTCATGAGTATTACTGCAAGCTTCCCAATCCCATTGAACTGCGCAAAATAATAGTGTGCGACCCTATGCTTGCAACAGGGGGCTCCGCAGTGGCTGCTATTGATTTTATAAAGCAGCGCGGAGGAAAGGATATTACTTTTATGTGTATTATTGCGGCCCCGGAAGGACTGAAACGTCTTTCAGAGACTCATCCCGACGTGAATATATACTGCGGACATCTTGACGAGCGTCTCAACGGGAACGCATATATCTGTCCGGGTCTGGGAGATGCAGGAGACAGGATTTTCGGCACTAAATAGGGCTGCGAATTGAGGGAAAGGATTACAAGGTTATACAGGAGCGACACATAATGCGTAAAACGATAAGGGATTCGGAAAATCTTGTAAGATATAATCCGGATTACAGGAAAGGGCTTGACAGTGTACAGGTTGAGGAACACCGTGCCTGCGGATATACAAACGCGGCTGTCAAGCCTCCGATGAAAACCAATCTTGATATTATAAGAGATAATGTATTTACATACTTCAATATGATATTTGCGGGACTGGCGGTGCTTTTGTGCATCGTGCAGTCTTATAAAAGTCTGACTTTTCTCCCTGTTATTGTATGCAATACTATTGTAGGCATTGTCCAGGAGATACGTTCAAAACTTATCCTTGATAAAATGAATATGCTTAATGCGCCCAGGGCGCAGGTGGTTCGTGACGGCAGAATGATGCAGATTGCCACTGAGGAACTTGTGCTGGACGATATCGTGTTTTTTAAGGCGGGAGGCCAGATATGCGCCGACGCATATGTGGTGCACGGCGAGATTAAGGTCAACGAATCCCTGCTCACCGGAGAAGCCGATGAGATAACCAAAGGACCCGGTGATAAGCTTATGTCCGGAAGCTTTGTTGTTTCGGGGGAGTGTTATGCCAGACTGGACGCGGTAGGTGAGGACTCATATATATCCAGGCTGATAGTGGAAGCCAAGGCGATGGGGAAAAAAGAACAGTCGGAGATGATACGCTCTCTGAATTCCCTGGTAAAAATAGTCGGAATAATTATCATTCCCATAGGTATAATCCTGTTCGTACAGAGCTTTTATTTCAATGACCTGACATTCAGGGAAAGCATTGTATCAATGGTGGCTGCCGTTATAGGAATGATACCGGAAGGGCTTTATCTGCTTGCAACCGTGGCGCTGGTCCTGAGCGCAATGCGCCTTGCAGGGAACAAGGTTCTGCTCCACGACATGAAAAGCATTGAGACGCTTGCCAGGGTCAATGTACTTTGCGTTGATAAAACGGGAACAATCACCGAAAACAAGATGGTCGTGCACGGTGTTATTGCATTAGGAGATGATGTGCCGGATTTAGACGGCGGTGCCGGGGAAAATACGGCGGATAACACGGAATTTATAGACGGACTTATGGGGGATTTTGCCGCCGCCATGCCGGAGGACAATATTACAATGTCCGCGGTAAAAGCTTATTTTGCACATGGAGCCGGCAGGAAGCCGCGTAAGGTAATTCCGTTTTCTTCGGTATGCAAATACAGCGGGGTTGTTTTTGATGACGGTGCGTATGTGCTTGGGGCGCCGGAATATGTTCTGCGCGAAAAGTATCCGCAATACGCAAAGGAGGTCAATGAACTTGCAGGAAAGGGACTGCGTACGCTTGTGCTGGCAAAATATTACGGTGAGCCTGACGGTAAAATGCTTACGGCCCCTGCCCGTCCGGTGGCGTACATAAATTTGACCAACCCGATAAGGGCCAACGCCGCAGAAACTTTCAGTTATTTTGCACAACAGGGAGTGGCAATCAAGGTTATTTCGGGAGACAATCCCGTAACTGTGTCAAGAGTCGCCCTTGAGGCCGGAATTGAAGCTGCGGAGAATTATGTTGACGCCACCACGCTTACGGACGATGAGGACATGAAAAAAGCGCTTTCCAAATACACTGTTTTCGGACGTGTAACGCCCGACCAGAAAAGGACGTTTGTAAGGCTGCTTAAGGAACTGGGAAATACCGTGGCCATGACCGGAGACGGAGTCAACGATGTTCTGGCGCTGAAAGATGCGGATTGCAGCGTCGCTATGGCGTCGGGAAGCGAAGCGGCGGCACAGAGCGCGCAGGTTGTGCTTCTTGACTCGGATTTTTCAAGAATGCCCCAGGTAGTGCTTGAAGGGCGGCGCACGGTAAATAATATCGAGCGTTCAGCGAGCCTGTTCCTTGTAAAGAATATTTTTTCATTCCTTTTGTCGGTTCTGTCGGTGGCTTTTGCCGTACAGTATCCGCTCCATCCTACGCAGGTTACTCTGATAAGCGCGTTTACCATCGGAATCCCCGGATTTCTGCTGGCGCTTGAACCGAATCATAATATAATCAAAGGCAAATTTATCCGCAATGTGCTTGTCCGTGCCTTTCCGGCAGGTCTGACGGATATGCTGGCGGTGTGGACGGTAGTTGTGGCGGGTGAAATTTTAGGACTTCCCGATGATGAGGTGGCGACCGTGGCGACACTGATACTGGCGGTAGTGGGGCTCACCGTTGTGGCTAAAATATCAATGCCTGTTAATAAATACAGGCTGGCAATCCTGCTTGTGAATATTGCGGGAATCGTGTTCTGCTGCGTATTCTTAAGCGATTTGTTTGTTTTGGAAAAGCTTTCCCGTACGTCGGCACTGCTTTTTATCTGCGTGGCAGCGGCGGCATGCGGAGTATTTATGCTTCTTTGTACAGCGGTCAAAAAAATCGCAGGAAAGATATTAGGCTTCTGACATGAAAATATTTCAGATTGCCGGAATTAATGAGCTTTTGCCACAATATAATATCTCAAAAGAAAAGATATTACGGGAAATCGCATAATGGAAAATGACAAGACGCCTCTGACAAATAACTGCAGCTTTGCCGGACTCTCACCTATTATGATGCAGCTGCCTTATCCTGCAATACAGGTTGCCGAGAAAAACAAGGCTTATGCGGCTCTTTTAAGTGTCGATTACTGCGGCTCGGTATCAGAGATGACGGCAATCGCCCAGTACCTGAGCAATGAGAGTTATTTGTCATGTGTAAATTGTTCTGTGGCAAGGACTCTTTTGGGAATTGCAATGTCGGAAATGGTACATTTGCAGAAGCTGGGAGAACTTATTATTCTTTTGGGCGGAGATGTCGACTTCGTTGCGAGATATAACGGAGGACAGCCCAGACCATGGAATCCGGCTTACATGAAAATAACACAGAATGCCAGGGAAATTATAATGTCCGCAATTCAGTCGGAGCGTTCGGCAATCAATCAGTATAAGGCTCATATTAAGATGATGAAGGACTCTTATGTAAATGCCGTGCTTTTGAGGATAATAAGGGATGAAGAATACCATATTATGCTGCTTCAGGCTATGATGAACGACATTAAGTAAAAAGAAAGCGCCGGATATCATTGGATATTTGGGGAAATGCCTGACAGCGTGAATAAACCGCGAGGAGATACAAAATGATACAGCCTCAGATTGTATATGAGGACAATAACATAATAATATGTATGAAACCTGCAGGCGTTGCCTCCCAATCGGAACGCTCGTTTGAAAACGACCTGTTAAGCATGGTACGGACCTACCGCGCCGCCAAGGGAGACATAAGCGGGGATACACACATTATAAACCGTCTGGACAAACCGGTTGCCGGGCTTGTGCTCTTTGCCCTGAATAAGCATACCGCGTCTAAGCTGTCCGCTATGTCGGGGGAACATTCCATAGAGAAAAGCTATTATGCAATTGTCAGGGGAATACCGGATTCCAAGGGTATTATGACGGATTACCTGATTAAAGACGGAAGAAATAATTTTTCGCGTGTTGCAGATGAGAATACGCCGGGAGCGAAAAAGTCTGTTCTTGCTTATGAGACGATTGAAAGCGCAAAATTCGATAGCAGAGATTATTCGCTGGTCAGAATAAAGCTGTATACCGGCAGGCATCATCAGATACGGGTGCAGTTTGCGTCAAGGGGATTCGGAATCTACGGCGATACAAAGTACAATCCCGAATTTGCGGGAGCAAGGAATGTTTTTCTGCAGCTTTTTGCCTACAGGCTGTCATTTGCCAATCCGGCGGGCGCAGATAAGATAACTGTTGAGATAAAGCCGTCAGGTAAATTTTTGGAATTCGGATATTTTATGGGAGATGAGAGTGGTATTAAAGATTGAGACTTACAAAATGCTTTTGAAATGAATATTTTATGTCAAAAAGCAGATAATGTGAATAGCTTTTGCTGTTCACAGCGCACTGAAAAACAGATGGGCCGGTTTGTTACATATGCCTTGAACAGCAGTCGTAAACAACTTGCTTTGGGGTGGAGCTATGAATGCATCAGGTGCGCGCAAAATTAAAATACTTGGGATAGTCATAGGAGTTACAGCGGCAGTGTGCCTTATTATAAAATACCTGCTGCCGCTGCTGACTCCTTTTGTAATTGCCTTTCTTATTGCGGTAATAATAGAAAAACCCGTTAAATTCCTTACAGCGAGGCTCCGTCTGAGGAGAAGCGTGAGCGCTGGAATTATGGTAATATTTGTGTTTGCGGTTCTGGCAGCTGTAATTATATGGGGAGGGAGAAGCATCATAAGGCAGCTTAACAGGCTTATGGCAAATTTTGATATGTATGTGAGTGAAATAAGCGGAGTTGTGGAGGATTGCTGCTGTAAAATAGACGAGTGCTTCGGATTAAAGGACGGGACAAGCTTTGATGTGGTCAGCGAACAGTTTGTAAAAATGAGCGACGGGCTTGGTGACAATGTGGTTCCTGCAATAATGAATAAATCGTGGAATGTTATTTCGGGTTTTGTCGTTTTTTTCACTGCAATGGCATTCACGGTAATGTCGGCTGTTTTTTTCAGCAAGGACATGGAAAAGATGAAATCCATGGCGGAACGTTCGGTTTTCAGGGAGGAGGTGTATTTTTTCTCGGACAGATTAAAGAACATACTGGGAACCTATTTAAAAACACAGCTCATAATAATGACGCTTACCTGCGTCATATGCACTATAGGGCTTTACTGCATGGGAAATTCATACGCTCTGCTTCTGGGCGTGCTCATAGGAATAATAGACGCATTTCCTATATTGGGGACCGGCACCGTTTTCGTGCCGTGGAGCGTCGTCCTTGTGATAATGGGGAGATACAAGAGCGCAGCTGCAATCATGGCAATTTATATTATATGCTATTACACAAGGGAATTTCTGGAACCAAGGCTGATGGGACATAAGCTTGGGATTTCGCCTATAATAATGCTTGTTTCGCTGTATGTGGGGCTGCTGATTTTCGGGATTTTGGGAGTGATAACAGGGCCCATTGCAGCTATACTCATCAAGGAAATATCGGAGCAGCTGATAAAAAAACTTGTGGAAACATAAGATTCCATTTATAATATTTCAAGACGATGCCGTTGACATCGAATGATTTTCAGGAGAACAAAATGGTATTCAGCTCGGCAGTATTTTTATTTATATTTTTGCCCGTGGTACTGTTTGTGCACACGGTTATAAGGAGCACGGCTGTCCGCAACGGCTTTCTCATTGCAGCCAGTCTTGTTTTCTATGCCTTCGGAGAGCCGGTTTACGTGCTTTTGATGGTCGGCAGCGTTGCCGTAAATTTTATGTTCGGGAGAATCCTGGCATTTCATAAGAAAAAGCCGGTGCTTGCCGTAGCCGTAATTTTGAATATAGGGCTTCTTGTGGTGTATAAATATGCCGCATGGCTGGTGGAGATGATTAATCTCATTCCTGCCGTTGATATTCCGGTTCCGCAGATTACAATGCCCATAGGAATCTCGTTTTTCACGTTTCAGGCAATATCATATGTTATAGACACATACCGTTCGGAAGAAAATGAAAAATCAAGCTTCTGGGATGTGCTGTTATACATATCCCTTTTTCCGCAGCTTATTGCAGGGCCTATCGTAAAATATAATTCAATAAAGGACCAGATACACAGCCGGACAGTAAATGCGGACAAGCTTGCATCCGGCATAAGGCTTTTTATAATAGGGCTTTCCAAGAAAATGCTTATTTCCAATACAATGGGAGCGGCGGCGGACAAGGTTTTTGCAATGGAGACCGGAATCATCGATACGCCGCTTGCATGGCTGGGAGCGGTTTGTTATACGCTGCAGATATATTTTGATTTTTCCGGTTACAGCAACATGGCTATGGGCCTGGGAAGGGCCATGGGCTTTGACTTTCCGGAAAATTTCAATTATCCGTACTCGGCGCGCGGAATACGTGATTTCTGGAGGCGATGGCACATGTCGCTTACGGGATGGTTTCGTGAATATCTGTATATTCCGCTGGGAGGGAACCGTAAAGGCAAGGCGCGCCAGCTTCTCAACACAATGATTGTTTTCATGGCTACCGGAATATGGCACGGCGCCAACCTTACGTTTATCCTGTGGGGCTTTATGTACGGAGTGCTGATGTGCATAGAAACCCTTTTTGTTAAACGGGGTGGCAGTCATGTCTCAGACGGCAGCGGAGCTTTGCGCGGGACGGATTCAGGCAGGCACGTAAATTTTGCTCCTGTTAAGTGGCTTTATACGATATTTTTCGTCATTATCGGTTTTGTCATATTCAGAGCCGACAGTGTAGGATATGCGTTTTCATATATAGGCAAAATGTTTTCATTCGTTACTGCGGATGCGGCGCAGACGGCTGCTTTGTCCCTTATGACGCCGGTATTCTTAGTTACGCTTGCGGCGGCGTTAATCGCAATGTTTCCGGTTGTGCCGTGCATAGGCAGGCGGCTTGAGGGGAAAAGAGCTGCAAAGGCCGTCAATGCGGTATGTTATGTTTTAATGTTTGGATTATATTTTCTCTGTGTGCTTACGCTTGCGGCAGATTCCTATAATCCGTTCATTTATTTCAGATTTTAGGTGATGTGTTTCATGAAAAAACAAATTCTCAAAACGGCATATGTGGTTGTGTTCATGCTCGCGTTTGCAGTGTTCGGTGTTATGACGCTTTTTAAAAGCGATGAAGCAATAGGCAATGAAGAAAAAACCGACCTTGGCGAAAGCACATATCTTACTTTTGCTTCCGACTTTGACGAATATTTCGGAAAAGCTTTCGGTTTCCGCAATCAGCTTGTGGATATAAACAACCGCCTGAAATATAATCTGTTCGGGCAGTCAGGAGAACCTTCGGTGATTGCGGGAAAGGACGGCTGGCTTTTTTATGAGAGCGCTCTTCACGATTACATCGGGGAAAACGTTATGAGTGAAAGCGACGCGGCGGCGGTGGCCGGGGTGATAAAGCAGATGTCTGATTATGCCAAAGAATGCGGAACGAAGCTTGTCTTTGTCTGTGCGCCCAATAAAATGGAGATATACGGTCAGTATATGCCTTACTATTACCGTGAAAATACTGACGACGGCAATTATGAGCTTGTCATGAAGGCTCTGGAGTCAACGGACGTATCTTATGTTGACCTGAAAAGTATTCTAAGGTCCGAGGCGGAGCAGTCAGAGGTTGTTTTATATCATAAAGAGGACTCCCACTGGAATAATATGGGCGCGGCGATTGCTTACAAGGCGGTTATGGATGAAGCGGGAATAGATACTGCGGATTACAGCCGGATGAAATATACAATAGAAAATAATTTTTCCGGAGACCTGTACGGGATGCTGTTTCCGGAAGGCGGGCATAAGGATGAGCAGATAATTTTTGATATGGAAGAAGACTTTTACTATACCTCCAATTTCAGAAGCTATGACGATATGCTTATAGATACCGCCAATGATACGGCGGACGGAAGCGTGCTTGTTTTCAGGGATTCCTTCGGAAACGCATTGTATAAGTTTTTTGCCAATGAGTTCGGAACTGCCGAATTTTCCAGAGCAGTACCGTATGATTTGACAGGAATAGGCGATTATGACCTTGTAGTTGTGGAAA
The DNA here is from genome assembly GCA_944382105.1 of uncultured Butyrivibrio sp. Classification (GTDB taxonomy): domain Bacteria; phylum Bacillota; class Clostridia; order Lachnospirales; family Lachnospiraceae; genus Eshraghiella. Next base: position 9,164 of record CALWMX010000044.1, on the reverse strand, counting down.
TAGTGGAGAGAAACCTGGAAAATCTGCTTACAATGGAGCCCGTCATGCCATAGCAGGGGCTTGAAATCTGAGGTCATTTGTGTATAATCAAATAGTAATGACGATAATACAGGAGAATTGAGAATATGAAGAGAATACTTACGGTTTTATGTTTGTGCCTTGTTTTTCTCGGAGGCTGCGGCAAAAATGCGCAAAACGGCACCGATAACTCCCAGACGGAAAAGGGCGGTTCTTCATTTGCTTTTTCTATAGACGGTGTGGAAATCGAGCCGGGCGAGGATTTTGCAGGAGCGTATGCAAAGCTTGGCGAGCCGGATAATTATACCGAGGCTGCAAGCTGTTATTACGACGGAATGGATAAGGTGTACACATACGATGGTTTTGAGGTCAGGACGTATCCTGACGGCGACAAGGATATAATACAGGATTTATGCCTCTCCTCGGATGAATATTCTACGGATAAGGGTATAACCGTAGGCTCGTCCCTTGAGGATGTGACCTCTGCTTACGGGGAAGATTACAGCCTTATCGGTAAGATGTACAAATATTATGAAGATGAAACAAGATATATTTATTTCTTTGTGATGGATGACGCCGTAAAATATTTCGGCTATGCCATAGACGCGGCCAATTAATTTTGGCGCTTTTACGGGAGATATAAAATGACTCAGAAAAAATTATTTATGATTTTAATCATGGCGCTCTTTGGGACAGGCTTTTTATTCGGGGGATGCGGCAAAGAAAACAGTTCCGCTTCGCCTGCCGTAAACGGCACTACGGCGGATGTGACGGAGGCTTCGCCGGACGACATGAAAACACAGGCCCCCACGGAAGAAACCGTTCAGGTCCCCACAGAGCCCGCGACGGAAGAACCGACTGAGGCCCCCACAGAGGCTCCGACTGAGGAACCCACGGAGCCGTATGTGGGTGCGTGGACGCTTCTTATTCAGGAGCCGCTAAACCCCACACAGTCCGGGTACGAAGAGCTTGATACGCTGGTGAATAATCTTCTGGCATCACTTATAACTGAGGATATGAATAACTACCAGAAGGTCTGGACGGTGTATGAATATTTTATCGATAATATTACTTACAGCCGGGGAATGGACGCACATACCGGAGAATATTCGTCGTCCGACAAATCGGTGACGCCTACCGAGGTTTTGTGGGCAACGGATCTGCTCAATTCGGGACAGGGCTGCTGCTACAATTATTCGGCAGCTTTTATGTACATAATGAGGGCTATAGGGTATGACGCGCATCTTGTATCCGGCAATGTGCCTAAGTACGGCGGAGGAGTTACACCTCATTGCTGGCTGTATGTCAATCTGGGCGGAAAGCAGTATACGTTTGACCCGGATCTGGATATGAATTTTTACACGAGAGATTTGAACAACGGTGTGGAAAATCCTGCCAAGGACAGATATTTCTGTGTCCCGGTTGAAGATTTATCATACTTCTACGTGGCGGAGACCTACCATACCAATTAAAGGAATTAAGGAGAATTAACAATGGCAGACAATAAAAAATTAGTTGAGGCGATAACTCCTATGGAGGAGGATTTCGCCCAATGGTATACGGATGTAGTTAAAAAAGCGGAGCTTATGGCCTATTCCAGCATAAAGGGCTGTATGATTTTCAGACCTAACGGATACGCCATTTGGGAAAGCGTGCAGAAGGAGCTTGACAGAAGATTCAAGGAGACGGGCGTGGAGAACGTATATATGCCTATGTTTATTCCGGAAAGTCTTTTGCAGAAGGAAAAGGACCATGTGGAGGGATTTGCGCCTGAGGTTGCATGGGTAACTCAGGGAGGTCTTGAGCCTCTTCAGGAGAGGATGTGCGTAAGGCCTACCTCCGAGACCTTGTTCTGTGATTTTTATAAAGATATAATCCAGTCATACAGGGACCTTCCAAAATGCTATAACCAGTGGTGCTCCGTGGTCAGATGGGAAAAAACAACCCGTCCGTTCCTTCGTTCCATGGAATTTTTATGGCAGGAGGGGCACACTGTTCACGCCACTGCCGAGGACGCGGAGGCCAGAACCATACAGATGCTCAACGTATACGCCGATTTTTGCGAGAATGTCCTTGCAATCCCTATGATTAAGGGCCGCAAGACTGATAAGGAGAAATTTGCCGGAGCTGAAGCAACCTATACGATTGAAGCGCTCATGCATGACGGGAAAGCGCTTCAGTCGGGAACAAGCCATAATTTCGGCGACGGTTTTGCCAAAGCGTTCGGAATACAGTACACCGATAAGGACAATAAGCTCCAGTATGCGCATCAGACTTCATGGGGAATGTCCACACGTATCATAGGAGCCATTATCATGGTGCACGGCGACAACAGCGGGCTTGTGCTCCCGCCGAGGATTGCCCCTGTTCAGGTTATGGTTGTGCCTGTGGCTCAGCATAAAGAAGGAGTTTTGGACAAAGCAGAAGAGCTTTTGAATATGCTTAAGGCGGCAGGCTTCAGGGCGAAACTTGACGACAGCGATAAGACTCCGGGCTGGAAATTCGCTGAACAGGAAATCAAAGGAATACCTGCGCGTATTGAAATCGGGCCTAAGGACCTTGAGGCCGGACAGGCTGTTATCGTGAGAAGGGACACAAGGGAAAAAACTGTGGTCAGGTTTGACGAACTGGCAGACAAGCTTTCGGATGTGCTTGAAACGATGCAGAAGGATATGCTGGAGAGAGCAAGGGCACACAGGGATGCACATACCTACGAAGCAAGGGACTACGAAGAATTTAAAAATACGGTTGCCAATAAACCGGGATTTGTGAAAGCTATGTGGTGCGGAGACCTTGAGTGCGAGATGAAGATTAAGGAAGACACAACCGCAACCAGCCGCTGTATGCCGTTTGAGCAGGAAGCGATAAGCGACGTATGCGTATGCTGCGGCAAGCCTGCCAAAAAACTCGTATATTGGGGCAAAGCATATTAAGAAACGGATATTTATGAAAATAAATCTGCCTGATGACGTAAAGTTCATCATCAAAACTTTAACTGAAAACGGTTACGAAGCGTATGCTGTCGGCGGATGTGTCCGCGACAGCATTATTCGTCGTGTACCGGAAGACTGGGATATTACTACCTCGGCCGGACCTGCGCAGGTCAAAAAGCTTTTCAGGCGTACCGTAGATACCGGTATACAGCACGGGACTGTCACGGTAATGCTCGGCAAAAACGGCTATGAGGTAACTACCTACAGAGTGGACGGAGAGTATAAAGACGGCCGCCATCCCGTGAGTGTGGAGTTTACCGCATCTCTTGCTGAGGATTTGAAACGCAGGGATTTTACAATCAATGCCATGGCGTATAATGACGATGACGGGTTAGTGGACGAATTCGGCGGCAGGGAGGACTTGAAAAACGGTATAATCAGGTGCGTCGGAAACGCGGAGGACAGATTTGCAGAGGACGCCCTGCGAATGTTAAGAGCGGTACGCTTTTGTGCACAGCTTGGTTTTCAGATAGAGGAATGTACCGCCGCGGCCATACGGAAGCTTGCGCCGTCCATAGCAAAGATAAGCAAAGAAAGGATACACACGGAGTTAGGCAAGCTCCTGCTGTCGCCGCATCCGGACTATATTGCCCATGTGTGCGGACTCGGAATAGGGGCGGTGGTTTTTAAAGTCTTCGATGACATAGAGGATAAAACTATATCATATAGTCTTGTGAACTGCGTACCGTGCACGCTGCCTTTCAGATATGCGGCTCTTTTATATGACTGCGGTGAAAAGGCGGCAAGGGCGATGCTGAAAGAGCTTAAGCTTGATAATGCCACAATTGACAAAACGGCTTGCCTTGTGCGCAGCCACGGTGTTGATTTGACTGATGACGAGTATGCCGTCAGGCTTTCTGCCAGCGAAACAGGTCTCCGTGATTTTGAGGATGTCCTTGTTTTTGAGAAATGCTTTTATGAAACAATCGGCCGGAGAGACAAAGCGGACATGGCTTTAAAAGAAATTGACGTGTTGAACATGATACGGGAGCGGGGAGACTGCCTCACGATAAACGGACTTGAGCTTGACGGAAAAGACCTAATGGAACTTGGGGTAAAACCCGGCAGGCAGATGGGAAGGCTTTTAAAACTGTGTCTTGAATATGTTCTTAAAGAGCCCGGATGCAATACCAGAGAGCAGCTGATTGCCAAAGTCCGTGAAGAACTGTAAATTTTTTTCCAAGCCTCATATTTGGCTTACTTTTTTCATAGAATTAGATAGTTTAGAATCTATGAGGATGGTTTTTATGGCAGATAAAGGTTTGGATGTATTGGATAAATATGATTTTGAGGTAAAGCAGACCTCACGCGGCAGAGGCGTTATGCTGATAAACACTGACAAAGGACCCAAGCTTCTTAAGGAATATACCGGAAGCGGGAAATATATTGAGTGGATTGCCGGCATTCTTGAGGCGGTCAATCATTCCGGAAAGCTGGCAGTGGATGCCTACGTGCCCAACAAAGAGGGTGAATACATATCAACATCTGCCGACGGCGCACGGTATGTGGTAAAGGAATGGTACGACTGCCGCGACTGCGATGTAAAAAACTTCGGCGACATTATTTTATCCGTGCGTGCGCTTGCCATTCTGCATAATGAGCTTGAACGCTGTGAAAAAGGTGACGTAAAATGCCGTATAAAGACTATCGGTGATGAGATGAAGCGCCATAACAGCGAAATCCTCCGTGTAAAAAAGTATCTGGCAAAGCGCAACAACCGCAGTGATTTTGAGATACTTGCAGCGGGCTGGTGCGACTCTTTTTACGTGGAGGGACAAAAGGCCATTGAAGAGCTTGAAAGGCTCCGCCCCGAGCTGGGTGCGTCAAAAGGGATATGTCACGGAAGCTACAATTACCACAACATATGCTTTGGCTTTCATCTGCCTGTGGTCATCAATTTTGAAAAAATGCACTATGATTATCTGATGTGCGATTTGTACGGTATTATGAGGAAGTTAATGGAAAAATATGACTGGGATATAAAGCTTGCATACCGCTTTATGACAGAGTATGATAAAATAAGACCGCTTAATGAAAACGATTTGAATCTTCTTGGAATAATGTTTTCCTTTCCGGAAAAATTCTGGAAACTGATGAACGCTTACAATAATTCACGAAAAACATGGATACCGGTCAAAAATCTTGAAAAACTCCGCAGGGTAATAGAGCAGAATGACAGGAGGCTGGAGTTTATCAGTACAATACACTGAAAGCAATATACGGCGACGGGGCTTTCAGAGTGATTTTTGGAACCCATACCTGAGATTAAGGGAGGCACAAATGAGAAAAAAATATTTTATTATATTGGCGTTTATTTTTACGGCAGGTATTATTACTACTGCGTGCGCAGTGTCATCCTCCTCGGTACGCCGCACAAATACCGCACAGGAAACCGAAACCGCCAAAAGCCCGAAAGATATCGGAATAATAATAAACGTTGACGATGCCAACGGCAATATTACGCTGGGAAGCGTGGGTGAAGACGGAAAGACAATATATTCATATAATTCGGGAACCACTGCATACACCAAATCCGGCAATGTTATGTCAATGGCGCAGCTTGCCCCGGGGGATATTGTTGATATAACATATGACCCGGACAGCTGTATTCTGCAGGAAATCCGCATTTCCGATGATGAGGACGTGTGGGAAAACAGCAAGGTCACGGTATTCTCGGTAGATGAAACCTCTTATTCAATGAAGATAGGGCAGACGCTGTATTCCTACAGCGATAATACATATGTTTTTTCTGACGGAGAGCGGATAGACATAACCGAACTCAACAGCGAGGATCAGCTTATAGTGCGGGGCTACGGAACAAAGGTATGTTCTGTGGTTGTTGACAAAGGACACGGGTATGTTACACTGTCCGGAGAGCAGTTATTCATAGGAGGCTATGTTGATATAGGCGGAAGAGTCGTCAAGGTGATTCAGGATGACATGCTTATAATTGTTCGGGAAGGCAGCTATAAGGTCGAGGTACGCAACGGTGAATATGTGGCGGACAAGCAGGTTCAGGTTACAAGGAATGAGGAGACGGTGGTTGATTTTTCGGATGTAGCGCCTATAGTTACGGAAACCGGCAATATAAGGTTTAACATAGATGTGGAAGACGCCGTCCTGTATGTGGACGGTGTGCAGATGGCGGCCGGAGAGGTTCTGACAATAACATCGGGAACGCACAGTATTAAAGTCACGGCGGAAGGATATGATGATTACACAGATACCGTTGAGGTTGGAACCGGATATCAGATTGTCGATATTACGCTTAATGAGAGCAGCGAAGACGAAAGCGAAAATCAGACGGAGACCGAAAGCACCACATCAGCGGATGAAGAAGCTACGGACAGCTCCGGTAATGTGGTAAGCCAGATAAACGATGTTACGGTTTCGGGACCGGAGGGAGGATATGTATATTTTGACGGCAAATATATGGGAACAGCTCCGGTGACCTTTGACCTTGTCACGGGTTCTCACGTCATATCAATTCTGTATAATAATGAGATTAACAGCTATACGGTTAATCTGGCAGAGGGCGGGGATGATGTTACATACGACTTTACAGACAGGTAAAGGCTGTAATTTTTGACGGCAGCCTGCATATAATTTACTAAAAAAAGCAGGCACGTTAATGAAAAGAATAATTGTTGCGTTACTGATTGCGGTATGTGTTTCCGTGACCGGCTGCGGAGGAGGCAAAAGCTCCGAAGAAACGCGTTCGGCAGTGGATTTTACCGTCGTTGACAGAGACGACATACCGGAGGAACTGATGACGATAATCGAGAATCAGAAAAAATCAGAATTTCAGATTTCAAGTGCGGTAGAAGGATATACCTATATAATCGTCGGATACGGAGAACAGCCTACAGGCGGTTACAGTATAAGGGTTGACGAGGTCAGCGAAACGGATACATATGTGGATGTAAAAACCACACTGATGGGGCCGTCGGCGGGAGAAGCCGTAAATAAGCTGGCGACCTATCCGTATATAGTCATCAAAATAGAGTACACGGACAAAAACGTTGTGTTTGATTAGCATAATCCCCTGTGCTTCCTCATATTCTGTATTGAGTGGTTTGGCATATATGCCGAACATGCAGATATTGGAGGAACAGGGGAATTTTGTATGGAAACTAATAAAAAAAGCATACATATGAATTTTCAGAAAGGCAGCGTACAGCAGATTATAACAATAGACGACGATTTCAATGTTCCGGATGCCAAGCCGGATATAGTCAAGAAAATTAAGGAAAAAGGCAGGGTAATCATAGAAAAAGTGCGGCCGATGGAGGAACGCATCGCCTTGTCCGGAAAACTGGCATACAGTATTTTGTATACTACGGAAAAAAGCCTGGCGGGTATGGACGGGACCGTCGATTTTGAGGAAAGCGTGCCTATGGAGGGCATAACGCCCCAGGATATCGTAAAATGCAGCTGTTCACTGGAGGATATCACCGTAAATATCGTTAATTCCCGCAAAATCAGCGTCAAAGCGGTAATTGTGGTAGAGCTTACTGCGGAATGCGTTTATGATAAGGAGGCGGTATGCGGTATTGATGTGGAAAACCTTCAGTCAATCAACAGGAAAATTAATGTTATGCAGCTTGCTTCATCTAAAAAAGACATTTTCAGAATCAGAGAATCCGTAAACCTGCCGTCAGACAGACCTAATGTGGGCGAAATCATCTGGTATGAGCTTGAACCTCAAAGCATTGATGTGAGGGCATGCGATGGAGAAATCAGCATTAAGGGTGAATTGTATATTTTCTGCATCTATTCGGAAGAAGACAACGAGGAAGCGGTAAACTATTATGATGATGTGATAGCTTTTTCCGGTAAGACAGATGTGTCGGGCTGTACGGAGGAGATGCTTACCGACATAACAGCAATGCCTTCGGAGCAGAGCTTCATTGCCAGACCCGATGCCAACGGAGAGCTGCGAATTATGGATGCGGAAGTCATACTTGATTTGGACATAAAGGGATATAATGAAGAAGAATATCAGGTGCTTGCGGATGCTTACTCACCGTCCTGCAATCTGATACTTGACAGGGAGGATGTGCGGTATCAGACCTTTCTTCTTAAAAACAGCGTAAAGTGCCGCACGGAAAACAGATTTAAACTGCCTCAGGGAGGTATACTTCAGATAATCAACAGCAGCGGCAGAACCAATATCGAAGAACTCACCGTCACGGACGGGGGAGTTACCGCCGAGGGCGCCGTAACCGTGGATGTAATCTACATAAAACCGGATGACAGTGATAAAATAGGGTATGCGCGGTATGAACTTCCGTTCAGCGAGCACTGTGACATAAAAGGTATTAATCCGGACTGCATGGTAAACGGAAAAACGGGGCCGCTTCAGGTATCAACAATGCTGACAGGCGGAGGAGAGATTGACATTAAGTGCAGCGCCTTAATCGAGCTGATGGTAATCGAAAAGCATGAAGAGAGTATCATCAGGGGGGTTGAGGCCACAGAGCCAGACCGTGAACGAATAAAAAATCTTCCGGGAATAACGGGATACATAACCAAGGAAGGTGACTGCCTGTGGGATATTGCCAAGAAATACTGCACCACAATCAAAGACATAATGGAGACGAATAATCTTGCCAGTGAGCAGATTGGCGCAGGCACAAAGCTTATATTAATAAAAACCTGTTAATGTTAAACGAGTGAGGCTGCCCTGTCCGGATGCGGACGGGGCGGCCGTTTCTTGCAAAACGAACCGCGCCAAGAAAGGCGCGGTCTGTTTGATGCATCTTTAAAATTATTCCTGAGTTGTTCCGTGATCTGCGAACCAGCTGTCAAACTTGTCCATGACAGCGCTGTAAGTGTTCTGGCAAAGGTCGGGCAGTGCAGCGCCCCATGATTTGGCGGCCTGGCTGAACCCTTTTTTGAAAGCCTCCAGCATTTCCTGCATTTTCTCTTCGTCGTCGCCTGCCAGCGCGGAGGCAAATGAAAGTATTCTGTCCGATGTCTGGTCTGCTCCCCAATATCCGTCCTCAGCGACATCAGCCTTAGCCTGCGCAATTGTTCCGGCATCAAATACGCCGGCTTTTATCATGTAATCCCATGATGATTTGGATGTCAAATCAATATTCGCCTGTTTGGTGAACATCTTTTCAAACAATTCTCTTAATTGGGCCGCCC
>CALWMX010000043.1 GCA_944382105.1 uncultured Butyrivibrio sp. | reverse complement strand
GTTGTGACCATAGATTTGGACGGCCTTAAATATATCAACGATACATACGGTCATAATGAAGGAGACTTTGCAATAAGCACGGTTGCCTATTCCATAAAGAGTCTTCCGATACGGGACAAGCTGTACGGAAGGTTTGGCGGAGATGAGATGGTGATGTGTATAAAGACAGCGGATGCGGATGCAGATACGGAACTGCTGCGCGGAGGCATAAACCGGTATCTGGAGTATGTCAACAGGACATCCGGAAAGCCTTATAAGGTATCCGTAAGCATGGGAATTGCGGTATGTGATGAAAAAGGCTTTGATTTTGACATTGCGCTTAAAAAATCCGACAAGCTTATGTATATTGAGAAAACCGGCAAAAATGCAGAGCGTACCGACTGACGTTTTAATGCAAAAATTACACCATATGACTCTAATAATTACTATGTACAATAAATTTCCAAAATATTATATTGTTATTAACAAAAAGAAAAGGAGTTTATGATATGAGAACTAAGAAGATACGTTTATTAGCGTTGCTTCTGGTTGCAGTTATGGCTGTCGCAGCTTTGAGCGCATGCGGTAAGAGCAGTTCTGATACGGCCAACAACAATGCAACGGAGGCAGGCACCAACGAAACAGAAAGTTCTACCGGCGAAGCAGATGCGTCCGGTGAGCGCACATTGCATAAGTCCGCTAACGGAATTGACACCATGGACAACGGATATATGCGTGAAGACCTTGATTCCATCGAGCTTACAAGGCTCATGGGCAACGGAATCAACCTTGGCAATACAATGGAATCCGGCAACGGCAAGGGAACTACTGCCGATGTGAAGCTTTATGAGACCAACTGGGGACAGCCTGAAACGACTCAGGAAATGATTACGGGCATGAAGAATGCAGGATTTGATTCAATCAGAATCCCTATAGCATGGACGGTAACAATGGATTACACCAACGGAGATTATACAATCCGCGAGGATTTCTTTGACAGGGTAGAGACAATAATCAACTATGCCCTCAACGAAGAAATGTATGTAATCATCAACGACCACTGGGACGGCGGCTGGTGGGGAATGTTCGGTCAGGAAGACCAGGAGACCCGCGATCAGGCGCTTGAGATGTACAAGTCCATGTGGACGCAGATTGCAACCCGTTATGCTGAATATTCGGATTACCTTATTTTCGAGTCTGCCAACGAAGAACTTGGAAACAGGCTTAATGACGAGATCAACGGCGTTGCAGGCGTGCTCACGGAGGATGAGTGCTATGAGACAATGAATATGATCAACCAGACATTCGTTGATGTGGTAAGAGGCACCGGCGGAAACAATGCCAGCAGATTTCTTCTTATCGCAGGATGCGATACAAACATTGCAAAGACCTGCGATGACAGATTTGTAATGCCTACGGATACCGTTGACAATAAGCTTCTGTTATCGGTTCACTACTATGATCCGTCCAACTATTGTATAGACGGAAGCGTAAGCAGCTGGGGCGTGAAAGCAGACTATGAGTCTATGAACACAACTCTTGAGACCCTTACCAAATTCACGGAAGCCGGCGTCGGAGTTATTATAGGTGAATGGGGCGTGCTCAAGAGTGAAGGCGATGCGTCCATGTGCAATTATTATGAGAACTTCCTCAATAACTGTGATGCATACGGATATTGTCCGGTTCTCTGGGATTGCAGCACAATTTTTGACAGAGCAGGCACCTGCGAAATCAAATATGAGGATATAGCGACCATACTTACAAACCACAGCTTTGCATCACAGAAGGATGCGGATGCAGAGGAACTTAAGGAATCTGCCCTTAATAAAATTCAGACGGCTACGGACAATGCCGAAGAGATTGTTCCTGATGACGGAACCGCATGGATTATGTTTAATTCAAGCGATTACCTTGTAAGCTATGCAGTAGGCGACACTCATCCGTCAGGCGGAACGGAAGGAATCGTTACTGAAGAGCCGGTTATAACAGAGGCAGGTACATACACTGCATCCATTGATTTTACGGGAACGTCAGGCGGATATGCCACAAGCTTCGCATTTATGGCGCTTGGTATTTACAATGGTGAGACAATGTTCCCTGGATATGTCATTGACATAGAAGAGCTTTTGATCAACGGTGAAAAAGTGGATATCACTGACAAGTGGTATACCACATCAGATGACGGTACATGTACAAGACTTAACCTTTATAACGGATGGGTAAGTGCAGTGCCTGAAGAGGCAAGGACATCCGACGGAGACCCTTCATCAGCTAATCCTACAGGAGTTGTTTTACCTGAGAATTATGATCAAATTGAGACAATCTCAGTTACATTCACATACGGACCTGTAGAATAATATTACAGCAGATAATGCTGCGGCGTGCCGGTAAATTCCGGCACGCTGTTTTTATACGGCATGTTTTCAGTTTTCTATACTGCGGGTAAAATTAGTTGACAAAGAAATATTAATGCAGTATAATATCAATTGTATTGTGAACAATGCAGTGTGCGCGAGTGGCTCAGTGGTGGAGCGTCTCCTTGCCAAGGAGAAGGTCGCGGGTTCGATCCCCGTCTCGCGCTTTTTTTATACCGGAAATAAGAAGTTAAAGTTTTGTTATTTATCTTAAATTGTCAGCAAAATATAAAACGGGATGAAGTGAGATTTTTGTATGTACAAGGATTATAAGATAATTGCTCTTTGTATTGCGCGTGCCAATGATACAAGACACTTTAATTTTATCAAGGAACTCAATAAGAAAATAACGGAATGCGGTGCAAGACTGTTCATTTACCAGACATGCTCAGACTTGTTCTGGGATACGAAGAATGAACATGGAGAGAAAACCGTATTTGAGCTTATTGATTATAATATTGCGGACGCCGTTATTGTGTTTGATGAGGACTTTTACGATAAAAGTGTTGCCGAGAAGGTCTGCCGTGACGCTTACGCGCACAATATACCTGTAATATCAATAGGCAGCAGGGAGCTTAACTGCGTAAATTTCCGGTTTGATTACAACTCGGGTTTTGAGAAGGTTGTCAGGCATGTTGTCGAATACCACGGTATTACTGATATACATTTTATAGCCGGGGTAAGGGGAAATAAAATATCCGAAGACAGAATCAATGTTTTTAAAGAGGTCATGAAAGAAAACGGCGCGGAATTTGACGAGGCAAATCTGAGCTACGGGGATTATTGGGAGGGCCCAACCAAAGAGGCTGTGGAGGCTGTAATTGCATCAGGCAGAATGCCAAAAGCAATAGTGTGCGCCAATGATATGATGGCAATTGCCGCGTCAGTTGTTCTTCAGAAGAACGGATACCGTGTCCCTGAAGACGTTATTGTGACGGGTTTTGACGGAATGGATGAGGCAAAATGGAATAAGCCTTCAATCACTACATGCCGGTGCAGCTTCAGCGGTATGGCCAAACTTCTTATGGATATTTGCGAGAGACTATTTCGGGGAGAAAAGGTTGATAAGGAATATACGGTTCCTTTCGAGCTTCTTGAGGGAGTGTCCTGCGGCTGCGGACATGATGATTATGAAGTAAATACCGGCGATTTGCTGCGTGTCCATACTGACAGACTGCACAGATATCAGGAGAATGAAAGAATTTTTAATGCCACGTCTGCGGAGATGATTTCCTGTGACAAAATAGAAGATTTTATTGTGGGTCTGGGACGTTTCCATTTTAATGACCTTGTGATTGTTGTGAATAAGGAGTGTCTTGACGAAACTGTCAATCCTATAGAGGCCTCGGGAGATACAGCATATGGTGATGAGATGGTTCGTATTTTCGCGGCGGATTCGGCGATTTCAAATGTCCCCATAAGTTTTGAACGAAAAAAAGTATTTCCCGGTGTAGGGGCCGCCTTGCTTAAAGGCAATCCGATTATTTTCTCCACGTTGAGCTTTGTGGGTAATCCCATAGGGTTTGCCGCATTTTATTTTGATGTGGATATGGATAATTACACTCAGATACTGCAGATAGTAACGCTGCT
>CALWMX010000042.1 GCA_944382105.1 uncultured Butyrivibrio sp. | reverse complement strand
ATAAGAGCCCACGCCAACACGCGAAGTAATATTCCTGCAAAGCTGACCGGCAGCGAACCCACCAGCAAATAAATCAATGCGCCCTGAGCAACAGTCAAAATAAGCATCAGTAAATGCTTCAGAATATATGAGCTCATTGACTGCTGGAAATAGTGTTTTACTACAAATCTTATCCTTCCGTATGCCATCGGCAGAAACGCAATTAAAGTTCCTATCTGTACGCCCGTTACTCCTATGAATTGGGACAGGACAACGGACACCGCAATGTTCATCAGTGCGGATACAATCATACAGTTCCTGTCCTGCGCATAATCACCGAATACGGACCTGTATTTATATACAATCTCAAAAACCGCACCCAGGTATGCCGTTAACGAGAATGCTATAACAAAAGAGAACGAAAGAAGATAGTCCGCTCCGAGCCATAATTGTATTACAGGCTGCAGAAAAACCAGAAAACCTAACCCGATATAATCTGCAAAAAAGAAGCTGAAAACATCAAGCATTTTAAACTGGTCCCATTTCTGCTTCATGGTCTTTTCACTGTACATTATGTTGCCTATTGTGGCCTGAACCGGATTAAGGAGTTTATAAAAGAAAACCTGCATAACTCCCCGCTTAAGCTCATAATAACTGCCGTAAAGGGCAACCTGTCTTATGCCGCAGAAAGCAGATATAACAATACTGTCAGTCCCTGTGTAAACCGCATATGCAATCTTGTGCATAAGAAAGTTTTTCATATCTTTTATTATATTTCTTTTTTTAATATCCTGTTTTGTGATTTTATATTTTTTCTGTAAATACGGATAATCCTTTTTGCTTTTCCTCGCTATTATCAGATTGGCAATGAATGTGCTTGACAGCTGTATTGCCAGATACAAAATGTAATTGCGGAAAATTGCCAGTGTTGCAATCTGGAGTATCTGTATAAGTATTTGTACTGCCAAATCGGTTTGTACGCAGTAATATTCCCTTTGGTTTGCTATATAAATGGTACGCCGGTAGGATAAAAAATAACCGATTACAACGCTTCCAAGCTGAAGGAAATATATTAAATACAGGTATGACCATTCTCTTGACGGATTTTTTACCATATACGGAAGGAAAAAAAAGCATATTAGCCCGGCCAGGCATACTACAGCTGCTATTATTCTGTAAATCCATTTATACAGCTGCATCAATTTTCCTATTTCTTCTTCGTTAGCAGCCGTAATTTCCTTGTAAAGATGAAATGCAATTATATTGCCTACACCAAGCTCCGCAATTGACAATATTGAAAAAACATTGCTGAACAGACTCTGATACCCCAGATATTCTATATCCAGAAAAATTATGAATATTTTTCTGTTTAAAAACTGAAGCAAAAGGGTCACAATCTGGCAGGTAACCGAAATAATGCTGTTTTTTAGTGTACGCTCCGTATGCATCTGAATTCTACCTCGCTCTTTTACCCGATTGATTAATTCCTTTGTCTATAATCTCAACAATACCGTAATCTTTTTCCAATGATTTATTAATAATCCTCGCAAAAAAACTGACCATCGACAGCCCGGCAATCAAACCGCTGCAGTTTGCCAATGTGTACACGTCTCTAAGAACCTCTAAACCGTTAAGGTATTTATTCATGGCCCTGTTGCCGGCCCCGTGATGTATGCATTTTCCATCGGTAGATCTGTTTATATCATCATAATATACCACCATATCTCCAAACTTTTTTTTGAATTCGTCAACCACGTCCGCATCATCCGTTGCAAGAAAAATGCGGTCAAAATCACCCGTATTCAGAATTTTCTCCGCCGCAGTCATATGATGCTCATACCCCACGCCTACGGGATGATTCACATCACGGCTGGTTATGAAATCCGTGGCTCTCACATGGATTCCCAACGTTTTTCCCTTAATTTTATCTGAGATTCCGGAATTGATATATTCTGCTGTTGCATCATTAAGATGTATATATTTTCCGTATATACGGCTTAATTCGCATATCCGCTCCGGATTTTGAGCATATCCGGATTTTATCCCCGGCCATACTCTGGCGTTTCTCGGTTCATAAGCTGCGACACAGCATGCGCTGTTAACCTTATCCCGCTCAAGCCCGCCGTATTGCACAAAATAATATTCATATGCATTCATTGTTCCGTTTACGGGCTCGTCTTCACTATAGCAGGTATTCCCGTCATATTCAACATAAGGAATAAAGCCAAGCCTGTCAATACCGTACATGCCGTTAAGGACACTGTTAAGCAATGCAAAAAAGCCGCTGCGAGTCCGGTTTTCTATTTTTATATGGCAGATAATTTTCCCCTTATATTCCTCTCCTCTGTTCTCCATCTGAAACAATAGCGGATTATTGTCTATATCAAGAACAGAATTTACCCATTTGGGATTTCCGATTCTCCTTATACATTTTTGAAGGTAGTTGATTTTAGGATGTTTTTCCAAAAAATCATATGTCTTTAAATTCATGGCAATGTTCCTCTGTTCAAATGTTTTGATTTACCGGTTATTCAAACTGTTAATCATCCGAATACCGATGAAGTATATTTGGATGGAGTCACAAATCTGATACTTATCTTTTGACTGTATTCCCTCAGCACCCGGCACATGCCTTCATTGATGGCATCAATTCTGCTCTCATGAGGTATATAAAGCATTTTATCTTCCACATAATTCTGGTTTGCTTCATACGAATATCCGTCAAAACCCGCCAGAAGTATTTCTTCCGCCCCCAGTGAAGCAAAAAACTTTATTGCCATCAGGCCTGCATTATCGCTGACCGCATCGACTGAATTTATTAATTCCGAATATTCTGTCTGAAGATAGTTTACATCTGACGGTATATTGGATGTCACTATACATTTTTCTCTTTTGCCTTCCTCCAGTTCTCTGAAACGGCGCAGATTGCTGAGAAATATAAAATCGGTTTCCGCAGGCAGGTAATCAAAATTAACGCTTACAGACACTACGTCTTTGTTTCCTATATAGGATACAATCTTTTCTTTCTCTCTCTCTGCATTTTTCCCCGGTGCAATCAACAGAACTTTCTTTCCCTGTATTTTCTTGGTTAATTCATCTTTATGAGCCGTTCCATGCTTATGCTTTGACATAAACTTTAAATACAGCTCTTCCGCATACTGTCTGTCAAAAGTGAATTTTTTCTCAGAATCAATCATATCAAATATCTGATTCATTTCTTTTACAGTCAGCGTACGTTTGTCGTCAAGATATGAGGCATAGCTCGGATGGGCATTATGCGCCGCGGAAAGATAGTTTGGCAACGAATATCCCCAATAGCTTCGCTGATAAAAATCATTAAGTATTTCATCAATTATATTGAGAAGAGGATTCAGTCTGTATTTTCCTCCTGCATTCTCATTAAGGTATTCAACAAAAAGCTCTGTATTAAGATTGCCTGCGCCTCGTCCCATACCGTAAACAGAAGAATCTATTATCAGCTTACGGTTCGTCTGGATATCCACCAATGCCTGTGCATTGGAGTAGGCCAGCTGCATATTGTTGTGTGAATGAAATCCAATCCATATGCTTTCTTTCAAATTATGTTCAACCATATAAAAAAGGCGGATGAGATTTTTCTTTTTCATCATTCCAAAGCTGTCAACAATATAAAAAGCATATGGCTCTATCTCATTGACCTCTCTTATAAGCGATAAAAACTCCTCATCCGAATAGCTGAGAGAAACCATTGCCTGAACAAATACCTTATATCCTTTTTCTTTTATTTTACGGCAGTCCTCCAAAGCCGCATGCAGTTCCTTCTTATGAAACGCAACTCTTATTCCGTCAAGCAGAACATCCTTGCATTCCGGAAGGGCAGAGACATCATATTCTCCGTAATTCATCATTGCCACAAAAATTCTGCCCGCCTTTTCTTCCGGCAGGAACGGAGTGATTTTATCCGTATCCGTGAATTTTGTGACATCGGTATTATACCGGACTTTTTCTGTCAGAAAGCCGCATTCGATAATATCGATGCCTGCATCAACAAGCCCGGTTATTATTTTTTTTATATTGTCGGACCCGAATTTCCATTGGTTGCAATAACCGCCGTCCCTTAATGTACAGTCCAAAACATGCACACAATTCATTTCACATCATCCTTTACCGTTATTATTCTGTGCTCTTTGATAATTATAGATAGCGTCCGCAATAATGAAATCTTCCGGTTCATCTATATCAACACTTTCAATTTCTCCGACTTCAACAATATAAGGATTATTCCCTATACGTCTGTTTAACTTTGTAATAACGTCCTGCCTGTATATATAAAAACCGCTTGTTTCTTCATACAGCGCCGGAATGTCCTGAGTCCTGGGAATATTGTCAAGCTCATAATTAAACGGTTTTCCGTCCTTCCATAAGAAATCCTGCAGCTTTTTGGCTGCAAACGAGGAATCGTATTCGCCGGACATAACAGCGCTGAGCCCTTTTTCTATGGATTCTTTTGAAATGAACGGCGCCGTCGTATGCGTCATAACGTAAATATCCGAAGGCACATCCTCTGCGAAGCATTTAAGAACTTCATTCATCTTTGTGGTGTCTTTATCCAATGACTCAGAACGCCTGAGATACTTAACTCCATCGGGAATATACTCCTGAATATCGGGATTGCTGCAATAGACATATACTTCGTCAAGCGCCTCCACTTGAAGCAGGGTATTTAAAATGTAATGACACAATGGTTTCCCGTTCGTGAAACACTTGGTATTTTTCTGAGGAAGCCGCCTGTTGTTAAGCTTCATCGGCACAACTGCAGTTTTTTTCATTTTCCAGACCCCTTTCATAGTTGATATTCCGACCCGAAGCTTCGCGGTTAATAACCTTAATCCTGCTCTTTGCTCTGGCATACTTTAAAACCGTACCTACAAGAATACCCGTTATAACAGCTGAACTGTTGGCGATAATAAAAAACCCGTTTGTCAGTAAAAGAATATAAAGTCCCGGAAGCGCCAGTGCCGTCAAAATATACGCCTTATCAAAGTCAGGCAGTCTCAGACTGTCTTTTATTAACTTTACTGACCAAAAAATCAAGAAAATCAAAATTATCCATGTTAATACGGAGCCGAATATTTCATAAAATAGAATTAAGGGTATATCAATATAGTACCAGCCATTCCCGTCTACAGGACCGCGGACAAGGCCGGAAGGAAATATTGTATTCGGAAATTCCTTAAATACCATGCTCATAAGCTCAACACGATGAGAATCGGTACCGCTTCCCGATGTTCCTGAAAAAAACATTTCAAGCCGGTTTACCACCCTGAAAATTTTATTGGCATCAAAATTAAATACCGATGCTACTTTCTGTATAATAGGAATAAGATTAATATACAGAAAGACCGTGCCGCAGACAAGCATTACAAATAATCCGAGTCTGACAAGCAGCGCCCTGATACTGTTTTCCCGTTTTTTTAGTATCATCCATAAAACACATACCAAAAGTGAAACCAATATCAGAATAATATTGATTCTGTATCCGGAAAAAATAGCTGCAACAAATGCTATTATGTATGATAATACAATTTTGTATTTGCCCTTTACTAAAAATGAAGAAACGCAGCATACAACCCATGCTATATGATTCACATTAGCATAATTATCAACGGACAGAAACATTATATATATAAGGTCTCCGCATATTGCACCGAACGTCAGCCACCACATTTTATCAACGTCTATTTTCTCATAATCCATAAAAATGACTGCAAAAAACATAAATTCAAATAATGACTGGACATATGAAAGCGTACTGTATGCCGACCCTCCCCTGAATACGCTGAACAGGAAAAGCACAAGCAGAAAAGCACAGGAGATAAGGAATTTTTTATTTTTAATAATCGAAAAATCTTTGACATAAATCCTGATATTTAATAAAAGGAATAAAAGCCAGAAAATTTCCGGCAGCATCATAGGCATTTCCAAAGCGTAAAGAAAAATATAGCGGCTGATTAATGAGAATGATAATATGCCAAGCAAAAAAAATTCCGCACTCATTATTCTGTTTTTCCAGTTTTTAATGCTGACTTTCATAGTTACTCCTAAACTTCAGATAACAGGTCTACTTCTTTATTATTTCATCAAATGAAACCCTTTTATATACCTCAAGCATGCCGCCTCTTGTGGCATTATAGATTTTTATTCCGCGCTTTTTTGCTTCTCTGTTAAACAGTTCATAAAGATAATCCCTGCTTTCAATTGTATTGGCATTTCCTATTGTGACAGTTTCATGCTTCATTCCCTTAAAGTAGCTGTCACTGTCGACAACATATTCGGTTCCGGATTTTTTTATATTATAGCTGTTGTCCACTCCAAGCAAATATATTTCCTTAAATCCCATATACATGGCAAGTTCCATGGCGGAACATGTGACGGTATGGACAGGAGAAAAATATTTTGATATATCGGATGATATTTTTTTGAGGCGTTTTCTTTTAGGAAGCATCACGCTGCTCATAATCATATACTTTACCGAAGGGTCATCTCCGATATATTTATGAGCATAATTAATCAACAGTTTATTATCCAAATCAAGCTCTTTAATCTCTTTGTAATTGGAACTTACTATGCCTTTATCAATACACATATAATATGTGGGACGCCATTCGGTCTGATCAAAAATATAATATATCCTGTTTGATGCAAACGTAATCTCGTCTTTTAGCATGTCCAAATCCTCTGCACGCAGAGATGGCCCGTTCCCTATTATAAAACATCTTCTGCCTTCATACATATTCTTGCATGACTTAAAAAACTCACAAGAGTATGATTTTCTGTATTTTATTCCGGCAAACATCTCCGAAATTTTCACAAAAGGAAATGCTATTATTCTTATTACGGATATTCGTTTTAATTTAGATAATATTGATTCCATTTTTTCACCTGCCTCAATTTCAATCCGGTTTTCTCCATACCATCTTATTCACAATTCCGGTATAACTTTGAATAATTTTAACAACCTTTGTACTGACGTTCTCTTCAACATAATCCGGCACTGGTATTCCGTAATCACCTGACGCATTTAATTCTACAGCCGTATCGACTGCCTGAAGAAGTGATTTTTCGTTAATGCCTGCAATGATAAAGCACGCTTTATCCAACGCTTCCGGCCGCTCGGTGCTTGTACGGATACAGACCGCCGGAAATGGATGACCGATTCCCGTAAAAAAGCTGCTTTCTTCGGGCAGAGTGCCGGAATCCGAAACAACTGCAAATGCCTTCATCTGGAGATGATTATAATCATGGAATCCAAGGGGCTCATGCCGAATAACCCTTTTATCCAGCTTAAACCCTGAAGCGTCAAGTTTATTGCGGCTTCTGGGATGACATGAATAAAGTACGGGCATATTGTATTTTTCTGCCATTTTATTTACTGCTGTAAACAAGGACACAAAATTTGCTTCGGTGTCAATATTTTCCTCTCTGTGCGCCGAAAGCAAAATATATCCCTTAGGTTTAAGATTAAGCCTTTCCAAAATATCGGATTTTTCTATATCGGCCAGATTTTTATGCAGTACCTCTGCCATCGGAGAACCGGTTACATACACTCTCTCTTTAGGCAGCCCGCATTCATGAAGATATTTACGGGCATGCTCGGAATATGCAAGATTAACATCGGAAATTATATCCACAATACGCCTGTTGGTTTCCTCGGGCAGACACTCGTCTTTACATCTGTTGCCTGCCTCCATATGGAAAATCGGGATATGAAGACGTTTTGCAGCAATGGCCGAAAGACAGCTGTTGGTATCTCCCAATACTAACAGCGCATCCGGTTTGATGGAAATCATAAGCTTGTATGAATAATTAATAATATTTCCTATTGTCGCGCCCAAGTCGTCTCCCACTGCATTCATATATACCTCAGGAGCTTCTATTTTTAAATCCTCAAAGAAAATACCATTGAGATTATAATCATAATTTTGTCCCGTATGTGCCAACACCACATCAAAATACCTGCGGCATTTGTTTATAACCTGAGACAGACGAATAATCTCCGGACGCGTACCCACAATAATCAGCAGCTTCAATTTACCGTTATTTTTAAAATGCACTTCTGAATATTCAGTCTTATTTTCTGTATTTGACATTACGCTTTCCTCCTGCTGTTTTACACTTTTTCAAAAAAAGTATCCGGCCGTTCCGAATCAAACTGTTCATTGGCCCACATGAAAGTTATAAGCTCGTCCGTATCAGACAGGTTAATTATATTATGAGTATATCCCGGCAGCATGTGAACAGCTTCTATTTTATCTCCTGAAACTTCAAAGCTTAAAACCGGATACGGATTTCCGTTCTCATCCAGTCCTATCTTGCGTTCCTGTATCAGCCCATGCCCTGATACTACAATAAACAGCTCCCATTTACTGTTATGCCAGTGCTGGCCTTTGGTAATTCCCGGCTTACTGATATTGACGGAGAACTGCCCGCAATTCATGGTTTTAATAAGCTCCGTAAAGCTTCCGCGTTCATCGCAATTCATCTTAAGCGGGTATTTAATTTTTGATGCCGGCAGATATGAAAGATACGTAGAATACAGTTTTTTCTCAAATGACGCATTCTCCGTTTCAGGCATAATAAGCGTAGTTTCCTGCTCACGAAAGCTCTCCAATAGCTTTACGATTTTCCCCAATGTGACCTTGTGGGAAACCGGCACATAACAATATCTGCCATCTGCTTTGCTTACCGCCTCGGTTCCATTGAAATCACAGCGGTGCTGCTTCCCCTTCAAAGCATCAAGCATTTCCGTTACGAGATCATCAATATAGACAAATTCAAGCTCTATGGACTGATCGCTGACATAAACAGGTAAATCATTAGCAAAATTGCTGCAGAAAGTAGCTATAACGGAATTATAATTCGGACGGCACCACTTGCCAAATAAATTGGGGAACCTATATACAAGCACATTGGCGCCTGTCTCTTTTCCGTAATCAAAAAACAGTTCTTCACCGGCAAGCTTTGACTTTCCGTAATCCGAATCGGCATACCGTCCCAGAAGCGTGGCTTGAATTGAAGATGACAGCATAACCGGACAATTGTTATTATGTTTAATCAAAGTATCCAACAAAGTACCGGCAAATCCAAAATTCACTTCCATAAATTCATTATTGTTATCAGGGCGGTTTACTCCTGCCAGATTAAAAACAAAATCCGCTTTTGCGCAATAATCATCCAGCAATTCCGGAGCCGTGTCGATATCAAACTCATAAACTTCATCAACTGTCAGTTCAGGATGTGTAGTGTCTTTTTGTTGTTGTATATTTTTAAGAGCCGCAACAAGGTTTTTTCCTACAAATCCCGCAGCACCCGTCACTAATATTTTCATTGCTATTGCCCTTTCTTCATTAACTCCAGTTCGTCCCTTATATATCTGAGGCCAAGAAGCCGTTCTTTTACCTGCTCTACGTTCAGCAGTTCCGTATTATTGCTGTTAAACTCTGTCAAATGATTTCTTTTTATATCTCCGTCCTTGAAATACTTATCGTAATTAAGATCACGTTTATCACATGGTACACGGTAGAAATTTCCAAGATCAACTGCATTTGCACATTCTTCATTTGTGAGCAGCGTTTCATACATTTTTTCGCCGTGTCGGATACCGATTACTTTTATTGGGTGTTCCGGTGCAAAAAGTCCCGTTACGGCATTAGCCAAGGTCTCAATGGTACATGCCGCCGCTTTCTGTACCATAATGTCTCCGCTTACTCCGTTTGTAAATGTAAATAACACAAGATCAACCGCTTCCTCCAATGACATAATAAAGCGTGTCATTGACGGTTCAGTAATTGTTATGGGATTTCCCGATTTTATCTGATCAATCCAAAGCGGGATTACGGAACCTCTGCTGCACATGACGTTTCCGTATCGCGTACAGCATATCTTCGTTCTGTCCGGCGATACCGTCCGGCTCTTTGCCACAATAACTTTTTCCATCATAGCTTTTGATGTACCCATTGCATTTACCGGATATGCCGCTTTATCAGTAGAAAGACAAATAATGGATTTTACGCCTTCTTCTATTGCAGCTGACAAAACATTTTCCGTTCCGAGCACGTTAGTTTTAACGGCTTCCACAGGAAAAAATTCACATGACGGGACCTGCTTTAACGCAGCCGCATGAAATATATAATCCACCCCCGGCATAGCATTTTTAACAGACGCAATATCCCTGACGTCCCCTATATAAAATTTTATTTTTTCCGCTGCCTCAGGCATCATTACCTGAAACTCATGACGCATATCATCCTGTTTTTTTTCATCTCTTGAAAACACACGTATTTCTGCGATATCCGTATCCAAAAAACGCCTTAACACTGCATTTCCAAAGGAACCGGTGCCTCCTGTAATCAACAATGTTTTTCCCTTAAATGTGCTCATTTTTATTCTCCGTTATATTTTTATATTATTGTAAGGTTTGCGGTCAGCAATTTTTCCTGAACCAGTATTCGATTTTTTTCATGTATTTATCTCTTTCAAAATTGGCCTGGTAATACGCCCTTGCATTCTCTCCAAACCTGCGCCGTTCTTCTTCATTCAAGCTCATAAACTTTAATATATTTTCTGCAAGTTCATCGGCGTCATCAGCCTTCCCCGCATATCCGCATTCCGCGTCTTCAATGATAATCCGGGCTTCTCCGTCAATTGCGCCGATAATAGCCTTTCCTGCCGCCATATAACTCTGCACTTTTCCGGGCAAAGTAAGACATAATACAGGATCCGCAGCCAATGTAACCAGCATTGCATCGGCCATAGAATAATATTTCGGCATGTCGTCCACCGGTTTTCTTCCATAAAAACGTACATTATGTATGCCTCTTTCGGAAACTGTTTTCTTAAGTGTTTCCAATGCGGTTCCATTCCCAACAATATGAAAAAAAGGCCTCTGGGCATAACCGTTCGTCTTGTTTTCCACTATTTCCGCAGCCTTTATAATTGTACTAACGCTCTGCATCTCTCCAATATTCCCCGCAAACATAAAATCAACGGTCTGCTTGCGTTCGGATTTTGCCTCCACTTCATCAAATAAGCATTCGGCATATTGGGGCAGGTAAGTAATTTTTCTTTTGTCTATTCCGAACTGGTCGGCGATATAATCTACAAACATTCTGCTTGTCACAAGAATCCGGTTGCAGGATTTGTAAATCTTCTCTGATACTTTATGAAACATCCTGAAAACAACAGAATCCCTCTTTATTCCTCCTGCAACCAGGCTTTCCGGCCATAAATCCATACAATAAAGCACAAGTTTCTTATTATGCTTTTTTTTATAAAGCATTGCCGCATAGGCCATCATAACCGGCGAAAGCTGGTTTACAAACACCACATCGTATTCTCCTCCGTCAGAAGGTCTGCATCTGTTTAGAAGAACATTTAAAGAAGATGAAACGGCATAACTGTAATAGTTCAGAAATCTGTATACCGCCCCTGTCCTTCTCGCTATGGTAAAACACCGGTGCACCCTGACTCCGTTGATTATTTCATCTTTCTTTCTGCCTTTGCCGTAACCGTCATAGATTACGCCTTCAGGATAATTGGGCACGCCCGTAAGCACCGTAACTTCATGGCCCCGTTTCACCATTTCTTCGCACAGGTCTGAAATTCTGAAAGGTTCCGGTTTATAATATTGGCATACCACAAGTATTTTCATTTTTTTATTATCTGTATTTTTTATACCGGCTGTCTTT
>CALWMX010000041.1 GCA_944382105.1 uncultured Butyrivibrio sp. | reverse complement strand
TGCGCGGGAAAAGGAGCAATATCGGATTCTCTGTACTGCATAGCCGCAAATACAAATCCTCTTTCAGCCAAACGGGCGTACTGGGGCAGGCTGTTATACATTTCCTGCCTGTGCCATGCCGAACCCGTTATAAATATAACCATCGGATACTTTTTGTCTTCAGGCCACTTGCTGCGGTATGGGAAAATAATCTGTCCTCTGCATAAGAAACCTCCTATTTTTGAAACAGGAATAAATGAAGCTCCGGAGATATTTGGGATTAAGAAACTTTAACGTAGAGCATATCTTATTTTTCCCTTCCGTTGGTTATATAATAGGCTTGTACAGCTAATATGTAAAGTAAGCACAATATTGTGCTATAGTAACCAAAAAGAAACCATTTAAGGAGGACGGTCATATGGAAGCCATTAAAGACATAGCCGACACACCGGCAAAGGAATTGCCTGCCTGCCCGGTAGAAACTACCCTGATGTTAATCAGCGATAAATGGAAAGTATTGATTTTGCGCGATTTATTACCGGGCACAAAACGTTTTGGCCAATTAAAAAAGTCCATAGGACATGTATCCCAAAAGGTCCTGACAGCTCAGCTCCGTCAGATGGAAGCAAGCGGTCTGCTTACCCGTACCGTTTATCCTGAGGTTCCGCCCCGTGTGGAATATACTTTGACAGAGCTTGGCTACAGCCTGAAACCCATTTTAGATGCCATGTGGGACTGGGGCGAGGAATATAAAGCCAAAAACAGTTAGAAAGCTGCTTATTATAGTCCTTTCGGCGTTACTTTATTACGCAGAAACGGAACAGTCGCATTCCGTTTCCGAAACATTTCCGCACTGTACAACTGCGCTTCCTGTTTCAATTACCGCACCGAACGCAATCGGAATTTCTATGCATAACCGCTGCCTGATTGTAAACGAACAGGATTTTTGTGTACCCGTACATGGATTATCCGCAGTGACAACAGGACTTCCGCAGCAATTTGCTTTTGCTTCCCCCGGTGTTGCAAAAGGAGTTACCGTCACCGGCACACAAACCGTCTCATTCTGGAAAAAGGTGGTTTCGCACGGCATACTGCCTCCGCATGACGGACCGCAGATTGAAAGTCCGGTTGCCGTCGTATTGCCTCCGAATACGCACACATTCACGGCTCCTACGGCATAAATTCTGTTCATGGTAATGCATACCTGCATGATTCCGTCTACCTTATCAAGCGGAAAATCAAACTTCAATCCCGCACATCCCGTCGGGTTATCCGGCTTTTCCTCCGTCTTTATTTCAACATTGTCACCCCATACAACAATCTGCGGAACCCCGTCAACAACCACTGTTATCTCTGAAATATCAGCTCTTGTTATGGTTTCACAGATACCGAGAAGAAAATGCGATAAATCGGCATACCTGGAGGTATCCTGACCCACTCCCTCAACATCATAACAAAACTTCTGTTTTTCTCCGGTACCGGGATACAGCACCGATTTCTCCATATTCAACGTAAAAACAAACGGCAGCACTCTGTTTCCCTCTACCTTGGAATAGTCCACACTGTTTGCGCACGTAATTTGTTCAGACATTCTTTTGCTCCTTAATAATTTATATAAAACAATGTTCATAATATTATATGTATAATTCAGGATAATGACAAAGTAATCCCGCCTAATTTTGAAATAACCGGAATATAAAATAAGCATGGACAAATCAACGGTCATTTGATATACTTTTAAATATAATTTGTTACAATTTGGAGAATAATGATTTCCATGAAATACGGGCTGATTTACTATCGGAATACGACTAATATAGGAGACGACATTTTATCTTATGCGGGTAAGCGTTTTCTTCCGCGGACAGACTATTTTATAGACAGGGAAGAGATGGATGTCTTTATTCCCGAGGAGCGGGAATATGTGGCTGCAATTTTAAACGGATGGTATCTTCATTATTCTTATGCATTTCCGCCTTCCCCTTATCTGCTTCCGCTTTTTACAGGCACTCATTTTAACCGCGATACCACTATATTCGGCGACTATTCTTATCTGGACGGAAATGTCACGGATTATCTCAGGAAAAACGGACCTGTGGGCGGACGGGATACGCAGACCGTAAAGATACTGTCTGAAAAAGGAATTGACAGCTATTATTCGGGCTGCCTTACCTTAACATTGCCGAAATACGATGATGTTCAACCCTCCCATGCGATTATATTGACAGATGTATCCGACGAAATTGTTTCATACGTCCAAACGCTGCTGCCCGATAAAAATATAATCCGCAGGACGCATAATCTTAAGCCTGAAGATGTGGGAGCGGACTGGCCTGAGCGCGAAGCGCGGGTAGAAGCATATTTGAAGGATTATCAGGCCGCCGACCTGGTTATTACCACAAGGCTGCATTGCGCACTGCCGTCTGCGGCTCTCGGAACTCCGGTAATTCTGGTTGGCAGATTCGATGAAGATTACTACGACAGACTGAAGGACTTTGCCGAATACTGCGCATGTTACAGCGAAGAAGATATTTTAAACGGAAAGGCACAGGAAGCAATATGCCGGCCTGCCGGCAATAAAAGCATACGTCCTTTGGCGGATAAAATAACTGAATGCTGCCGGAATTTCATATACAGAACGTCCCATGAGAAATACGACATTTCCCAATTGCCCGAACCGGCACTATATAAAGAATTGTTTGTGGAACGTACACAGCATATGCGCCGTGCGCTCAACAAACTGATTGGCATCCGTTATTCACTGGAAAAACAACATGTGCAGGATACGGCAACAATGGAAAGGGTGTTGGCCGCAGCCCAAAAGCTGCTGAATATGAAATAACCGTTTCAAAAGGAAACTTTTCCGGAGGGTACAATGATTATTACAAACGAAAACGATATATACATATATTTTGAAGTAATCGAACAGTTGGAGCCGCAAAAAATCCTTGATTTCGGAATGTTCCTGAAAAGAGCCGGAAGTGTTTCAAGAAAAGTAATGAATCGTGAAGTCCCCGAAAAGGTACGGCTGGACGGCGTAGATTTTTTCCCGGAAACAAATTTTCCGGTCTGGAAGAATATCTATGACAGAATAACAGATTACAGAATTTTTTTTAATAACGGCACATCCGGGAAATACGACTGCTCCATTCTTTTGGGAATACGGGAGCTTCAGAAAAAAGTATCCCTTACGCAAATAATAAACGCCGCACGGAATAATTCCAGATATGCATTGATTTCGGATATTTCATCTCCGTGGATGGAAGCAGGCTGCAGGATTGCCGATTTGAAAGTAGAAGACGATATCTATTATCTGGTTGATTTTGGAGAATAAATGCATGGATACACGAATCTACGTAATGACTCATAAAAAGACAGCAGAGATTCCAAACCCTATTTACATTCCAATGCAGGTAGGAAAATCGGGCAAAGAAAGCTTAGGCTATCTGGGAGACGATACCGGAGACAATATATCCGAAAAAAACGCCAGCTACTGCGAGCTTACCGGAATATACTGGCTATGGAAAAATATAAACTGCGATATTATCGGTATATGCCATTACCGCCGCTTTTTTTCCAGGGATGAAAAGCTTTTGGACAAAGCATATATCGAAAAGACAATACAAAAATATCCTATTATAATCCCTAACAGCAGCTGCGTAAAAGAAAGTTCCGTTTATGAGCAATATGCAAAAATACATAACAGCACCAAGGATTTGGATATATGCCGCAAAGTGCTGGAGGAAAAATATCCTGAGTATTTACAGGCATTTGATTTCTCGGTTCGGACCGTTCTGATTTCTCCGGGAAATATGTGGATTACTGCCAAAAGTGTTTTTGACAGATACTGCGCCTGGTTATTTGATATACTTTTTGAGGCGGAAAAGCAAATCGATATTTCCGGATACGACGATTACCAGAAACGGGTAATGGGTTTTCTGTCCGAACGTTTATTCCGGGCATGGCTGTTAATGCAGCCGGAAGCGGTTACGGAAGAAAACGTAAAATTAATAGACCCTGCGGACTTCATGAATGCGGAGAAAAAGACCGCTTTGCTGTATCAATACGCAAAATTAAAAACCGCGCCTGTTTTACGGCTGTATTCATCGGGATTACAGACGGAAACTCTGGCGGAACCATTGGAATGCCATGATAATTTTGACGGCAAAATCCCGGTATGGACATGCTGGTGGCAGGGAGAAAACGAAATGCCCGAATTAATCAGGTGCTGTACGGAAAGCATAAAACGGAATCTTCCGTCAGAAGAAACTGCTTTCCGGCTGATAACCCTTGAAAACTGCACGAAATATGTCACCTTTACGGATACCGTCATACGCAAATTTAACGAAGGGAAAATCACCTATACGCATCTTTCCGATATTCTGCGGGCGGAATTGCTTTACCGCTACGGCGGAATGTGGATTGACGCCACTTACTATGCGGCGTCGCCGATACCTCCTGAAATTTTCCGGCAAAAAAACATCTATACCCTGAGATTCCGAAACCCCATATGGAGCGCCGATATCACCAAGGGAAGATGGTCGGGCAATCTGTGGTATACCGTCAAAGAACACAGACTTTTTAAATTCCTGATGGAATGTCTATGGTATTACTGGGAGGAATCAGACGAGCTGATAAATTATTTTCTGATTGACGATATAATTGCACTGGCCGCAGACAGCTTTGCAGATGTCCGAAAAGAGCTGGAACAATGCGCATATGCCTCTGACAAAGTATTTGAGCTTCACAAAATTATGAACCGTAAATACACTAAAGAGCGGGCAGAAAGCATACGAAGAGATTCCGTTTTCTACAAACTGAACCGGCATGCGGATTACCGCAAAACAAACATTGCCGGAGAACTTACAATGTACGGATATCTGAGTACGAATATCTGACTTCCGGCAAAATTCTATCCGGCCAAACCTGACAGAATTTTCACATAATCGCCGCCAAGCGCATGTATCTCTTTAAGAGCCCGTTTCAGAATACCGGCGGTTTTAACCTGAAAAGCTGCTTGTTCGGAAACGGTAATCCGGTAGAGCCCTGCCTTCATTTGACGGTAAAGTTCTTCAACAGTTGTAATATCGTTATCAAAATCAGTATGTATACAGCCGTATTGTACCGCCTGATGCGTATCGCTTCCGCTGACAACCGGCTTTTCAAGCCTTCTGCCCAGCGCATAGACCAGTTTCTCGGTGCTCTCGCGGTTTTCGGCTATATCCTTCCCGTTCAAATCAATAAAATCAAACTGTCTTAGCTGCTCCGGGGGGAGCTCCGGAATATGTCCTCCCTCGCGATACGGATGTGCGGCTCCTACAAGGACATCATACTCTCGGAAAAGAGACATCAGCTTTTCAAACGGAAGAAAATTCCCCCTTGCCTTGTTCGGTTCAAGCCGCCTGTTAAGCTCCAGAATTGTTTCGGCTGTGCCGAGGGTAAGAATGTGCCCGCCTTCGGCGATGTCGGTCTCCATGCCCGGAAAAATCCGCAGCCCGTTTTCCAGAACTAAGGTATCCCCTTCTCTTTTGCTTTTACTCAGAAGATACCCGTAAAGCTCGTCAAACTGCAAGGTATTGAAATGTTCGGTTAAACACAGGGCATCCAGTCCGGCAGCTTTGGCCTCGTCAAATAGCCAATCGGTATAATGTGTGGAAAACGGCAGCTGTTTCGCCAGTTTTCCGTGGGTATGAAAATCCAGCTTCAATTCAAATCCTCTTTTCTGCTTTAATATATAATAACGGTCAGCATACCCGACAGCCGCCGGGCCCTGTCCGTCCTGTCATTAAAAAATCACGGATGCCAGAATTGACAAGGCAATCCATAAAAAAGAAACCGCCAAAAACAACAAATCATTGTATGTAACTTTCAGTGTGGAAAGCTTCATTTTTTTGACGGCCTTGTTGACGGCCGCATAACGGTAGCCCTTTATTTCCAGCGCCTCAACCGTGGTACGGGAACGTTTAGCCGTATTAAGCATAAGGGGGTAAAAGGCATGTATGATTACCTTCACCTGATAAAACAGGTATTTTACCTTTCCCGTAAAAGTCTCATGTTCCGGCGGGTTTCCCCGCATCCTGTATGAAAGCAGGATATTCTGAAATTCTTCCATAAGCATCGGCAGCACACGATAAGCATATGAAATAGAGAAGGAAAGCCGCTCCGGGCAGCCGAACCACATCAGCCCGTTTGAGAGACGGTCCGGATCCAACCCGGAGAAAACAGTGATTGACGCCAGCGAACAGGTAGCAACCTTAAGTGTAAGAATCAACAAGGGCATAACCGTAGAAGCGTTTCCTCCGAAAAACAGCGACACTATAAGAAGATAACCCGTCTGTGTAAACACTCCCACCGCAAAAAGCAGCAGTACCAGCCCGGCCACTCTCGCCAGCTTGGTAGTCACCAGCACCAGAAGAAAGCAGGCCATCAGAAACCACAGATCGTTTACAAACCACGGAACCAGCCCTACAAAAAGATACCAGACAAGCAGTATGCGCGGGTCAAGTTTTGCAATCACCGTATCGTCGTTGCCGTATGCGTTTTTCAGCACCTGATTGCGAAGAAAATCTATCGATATTTTTTCAAGAATATTCTCGGAAAGTTTTTTCTTTACCTTTATTTCCATTTTATGCCTCCACAAAGCTTTGCATAAATTCATCCACCGTGTAGCAAAGCGCTTTTTCGTTTAACGCCTGCCCCATGGAAAAAATTTCCGGCGGACGTATACCCACGGTTTCCACAACGGCCTGATTCCCAAAAATTTCGTCTCTGGTTCCGTCTGCAACCACCTTCCCCTGATTGAGTACAAGAATCCGTTCCGCCCATTCGCAGACCAGCTGCATATCATGGGTAGCTATCATAACGGTTTCTGTGATATCCTTCATGTCGCTCAGGGTCTGCATAATTTCTTTTCTGGTCGCAATATCCAGATTTGCCGTAGGTTCGTCCAGCAGAAGGATACCGGGGTTGAGGGCAATTCCGATAGCAAGACTTGCCCTGCGCATCTGTCCTCCTGACAAAAGCCGTCCGTCACGCTCCTGAAGCTCCGTCAGACGAAACCGCTCCAGAAGCTTTTGGGTACGTTCCTGATAATTTTCCACATGACGTACCTGCATGGCATATGAAATATCCGCTTTAATGGAATCCTTTATGAACATCTCCTCCGGATTCTGATATACCAAAGATACTTTCTGAGACAGATTCTCCGTTTTCTTTTTTCTTATATTCTCCCCGTCCAAAATAATATCGCCCTCTGAGGGTTTAAGCAGCCCTACCATGAGCTTCATCAGGGTTGATTTTCCCGCTCCGTTGGAACCAATCAACGCAATTTTTTCTCCCCTGCGGATTTCCAGATTCAAACGGTCAAATACCATCCTGTCATCTCCTTTGACAGAACGATAAGCAATCGATACGTCCCTGAAGCTGACCACTGGTTCGGATTGACCGCCTTCACTCCTTTTTGATGCTGATGATGCCTTATATTTCAATGCCTGAAATGCCTCTTTCCCTTCTCTGACAGTGGTTGGAAGCGGCTGCTCCTGCGGCAGACGTCCTTCCGTTTTCATGCGGTGGGCCGCAATTGTCACCTGTGGCGGAAATATGTTACACTCTTTAAGCTCATCCACCCGGCGCAGAGCCTCATCGGTGGGAAGCTTCCATACGATTTTCCCATCCTTCATGAGCATAACATGCTTGCAGTAATCGGCAATGTATTCGGTGTGATGCTCGATGACAATAATTGTCTTTCCCTGCTTTTCATTCAGATCTTTAAGCACGCCGTATATTTTGTCTGCATGGCCGGGGTCAAGCTGTGCGATTGGTTCATCCAGAATAAGTATGTCCGGACGAAGCGATACGGCTCCCGCAAGCGCCAGTAAATGCGTCTGTCCTCCGGAAAGCTGCCAGATATAATCCTCTTCACGGTTCTGTAGCCCGCAAAGGGACAGAGCCTCCAGACCTCTTTCACGATAATCCTCCATGGCATAATTCAGGCATGCATAAGAAGCATCATCCAACACTGTCGGCCGTACAATCTGGTTTTCAAAATCCTGATATACATATCCCGCTTTACATGCCAAAGTACCTACGTCGGATTCCTGAGTATTTAAACCGCCCACCATGACCTTGCCTTCAAAATCTCCGGTGATAAAATGCGGTATCAGTCCGTTGAGTGTTTTGCAAAAAGTGGACTTCCCGCAGCCGTTGTTCCCAACGACCGCCAGGAAGTCTCCTTCTTCGACCTGTAAGGATATGTCCTTTAAAATCGGACTTTTTGCAGCGGGATAGGAGTATGTCAAATTCTCTATCTCGATAATATTCATCAATACTGCGCCTTTTCCTTTCCTGTCCTGAATTTCAAAACCATAAGCGCAATAACCGCTATGACGGCGGCCGCCACCATACCTATGGCAAGCGCCGTTTTGCTTTCAGCCCAGCTTGCTTCCCATTCGATAAGCGGAGTGCCGTTGCTTGCCAGAAGCTCTGCGCCTGCCGCAACAGCAAAGCCGATAACGGCAGCTATTATGACCTTAATATTAATTCCGCCCAATCCTGTCTTCTCATCCCGCGGACGCATACCCAGAAGCGGTTCAATCTTACCGTACAGTTTCGGAACCAGAAACAAGGTAGGCAGCAGGCAGAACAGAATGCCCGAGAAAAGCAGGTCATTGAGAAAAGCGAAGCCTTCCGTGGCAAACACGCTTTCCGGCAGCCCGGCAACCGCTTCGAAATCCTCCACTGCAAACTGTACTTTCATTATATCTACTATCGTACCCATCAGAAGCTGAAGACCGGTCCCTGTAATCGCGGCGATGCCGACCATTTTGTAATTCTTCGGATTCTTTACCATACGTCCTGCTATGTACACGCCTATAGTGACGGTCAGGAATTTTTCCAGCTCTCCAAGACCTCCGAATTGTCCAAGCATAATTTCGCTGAAAACCAGCTCTCCGGTTGCAGCTCCAAGCGCTGCCGAAAGCGGGTCGAACAGCATTGATAAAGTCAGCGGGATAAACAGGAAAAATTCCACGGAAAATTCCACCACGCCCACCTGAAATTTCGGAATCAGCTCAGTAAATAAAGTTGCCAAACCATACAGCGCCATGGTAAGTACAAAAACCATGAGCTTCTGCGACTGCGTTGCAGTCTGCTTTTTTGCAAGTTCCATTAATCTCATTCCTCCTAGAATTTCTTATATTACTCTTGCAAAACTATTATAGCGTCCGCTATGTCAAGCCGCTACCATGGCAGTGTAAAGATGATGTAACATTTTTCTAATTTATAATTCACGAATGTATATTTTATTTTACATATTAAAAATTATCCCGCAGGTCACGACAATACTTTTTCCACGCAGCCATCCGATATTTTTAAAATTCTGTCGGCGTATTCTGCCATCTGACTGTCGTGCGTCACCATTACAATCGTCTGGTTGTAAACCTCGGACGCCAGCCTGAGCAGCTGCGCCACTTCTCCCGCATTTTCCACATCAAGATTCCCGGTAGGCTCATCCGCCAATACCACTGCAGGGTTTGTCGCAAGCGCCCTTGCAATTGAAGTGCGCTGCTGCTCCCCGCCCGACATCTCACCGGGGAACTTATCTTTGCAGCCTGCTATATTTAATTTTTCCATTAATTCGGTAATTTTTTCCGGATCCTCCCTTCTTCCGTCCAGATGAATCGGCATAATAATATTTTCATATGCGGTATATTCAGGGAACAGATTATAATCCTGATATATAAAACCGACCTTACGTCTGCGGAGCGCCGCCAAGGCGCTGTCCTTCATGCCGTTTACCTTTTCTCCCCCAATATAAAGCTCCCCTTCACTGGGCAAATCCAGCGTAGCCAGAATACGAAGCAATGTGGATTTTCCGGAACCGCTTTTGCCTATTATAGCCGTAAACTCTCCTTTTCTGAATGAAAGGTCACACTTTTTTAACGCCTTTACAGGCACTTTCCCTTCATATGTCCTGCTGATTCCTTTTGCTTCCAATACTATATCTTCCATATTGTCACCCTCTTTTCATTTTAATTGAATTTTTCCCGTGCATTAAAATAACAATAGCTATCATAACCGCCAGAAAAATCAACATCCATTTAATGTTCACATCATCAACAGTTGCATAAAAAACATATTTCGTTTTGGTTACTCCCCATATGGTTTTATCAAATGTCCTGCTTGTATATGCCAGCATGTCATCACTCCAGTTTGCCTGTTCCCTTCTCATCCAGATATAATACAAAACCGGTATTGAAATCAGCATATACAGACTGTTGATTATTCCTTCACAGAACCTCGCTTTTGATAATTGTTTCAGGGATACTCCAAGCTGATGAAGCGACCTGTACTGCTTTTGTCTTTTTCTCTGCTCCTCCTGAATAATACATGACAGAACAAAAATATACAGTATTAAAATAATTACGCCCAAAATACCATACACAAGTG
>CALWMX010000040.1 GCA_944382105.1 uncultured Butyrivibrio sp. | reverse complement strand
GGAAAAATCCGCCTGGCCGGAAAAGGAAGCAAAGGTATATCAAAACCCACGTCCCGCCGCAGCGACAGTTCCCTCTTTAGTCTGCTTCGCCTTTGGATTTCTCACGGCTCTTGTAGACATTGTACTGATTTTTGCACCGTGGGCTGCAAAAGGCGGCGTTGGACCGGCTGCCCAGGAACACCTTCTGGCAGTGCTTGCACAGGCGCAGGGGCTGGTCACCATCCACCAGCATGAAGCTGAACATCATCTGGATACCCAGCAGCAGGGAGTGAAAATCCCAGTAAATGGTGGGCTTATCCAGCAACTCAATGTGGTAGCTGGGGGCAATCCCGCCGAACGCAGCCATTGCCTTGCGATACAGCCCCCGTGCGTCCTCGTCGATGGAATCATAATCATTGTAGTACAAAATGGCGGTACTCAGCGTAAAGGCCCAGTCCTTGAACTGCTGGGCAACCCAGTCGTAGGGTTCCGCATATTCCCGCTGGAAGCTCATGTTTTTCGCCATCGGCTCATCCATGAAAGTCATGGTCAGGGCAACCATCGTCCGGTCCCCGGATACATTCCAGGTGGATTCAATGCCCTTCTTCACCAAGTCCAGCTGGTCAAAGGGGTAAAACAGGGATAGATATTGGTCCGTTTCCATGGATTCTTCCTTAATAAAGTGGTTTTTGGGCAGATATACCGCCTCATAGTCCATAAAGGATGGTGTGGTGGGCAGGGCGGTCATCAGCCCCAGCAGGCCATACCGGGTGATAAACTCCATTACCGCCTTTTCCACCTCTGCTTCCGGCTTGCGTCCCATCATCAGCATCCCCACATTCAGTGCGTCCAGCACAATGTTCGGGACCTTTTTCAGCGGATTGTAGACATCCGGCTTTGCACTTTTGCCGGGGGTGATATATCGCTTGCCATTTTCCGCTGTTTTCAGCTCGTAATGATTGTACCGTACCCAATGGGAACGGGACTGTTCAAACAAATTTTTCATCATACACGCCCTTTATCCTTAACCGTCCCTGTCATCAGGGGGCGATTTTTCTGCGCTTGGTCTTATTCTCCCGCCTGATCACGGCGTCCTTACCCTGTTTCTTTGCGATTTTCGAGTATTCCTCCAAAAACTGGCGCTCCCGCAAGGTCAAAGCGCCGGCGGTCAGGTTGTGCATCTCATAGGGGCAGTCAAACAGGATGTCCAGAAAGTTCCCGGCCATCAGCTACCGGTATGCGGGGTTGTTCATCCAGCGGGGAATGAGCTTCGGCTCCGGCACCGCCTGATATTCCAGCGGAACATCCCCACGGAGGTTTTCATGGTCCCGTTCCCGGGGCTCCCGGTTCCGGTTCAGCTTGTTCCATTCCTCCACTACGGCCCGGAAATCCTTTTCGGTGCGGGCGGCTTCTTCCAGCCGCCGCACAGCTTCTGCCCGAATTTCCCGTTTCAGCCGCTTTTCGCTGACCGGGGCAGATTCTTCTTCCTCATTCTCCAGTTCCGCTTCATAGTCGATGGGATGCTCGTCCTGCTCCAGTTCACTTTCCAGCTCGG
Organism: uncultured Butyrivibrio sp.; assembly: GCA_944382105.1. Lineage (GTDB taxonomy): Bacteria > Bacillota > Clostridia > Lachnospirales > Lachnospiraceae > Eshraghiella. The sequence continues at coordinate 38,594 of CALWMX010000040.1, read as the reverse complement.
CCAGACGTTCTTCCGTAAGCGCACGTTCCAGCGTTTCCTCCTCCGCCCCAGCGCCTGTCCCATCGTCCCATCCGGTGAAGCCACCCTCGGTATCCAGAAGCTCGTCATCAGACAGATACGCCATGACCCCACCTCTTTTCAAAAAAATATTTTGCGCTTTTTCAAAAATGATTCCGTTTTGCACCCAGATTTCTCCTACTTGTGAAAGAGTAATCTAAAAACGAGTTACTTGGGTTACATTCGCTCGTTTATGCGGGAGAAAGGGGGTACTCGCCATGTTCAGGCTCGACACAAAAAAGAAGTAACACAATCGAAGGTTACAAGTAACGGAACTATAACAACAGTATACACCGGATGCGCCGAAAGCGCAAGAAAGAGAGGTCTTGAGTTTCCGCAGAATTATCCCCCTAAGACAAATCTGCTGCGTTTTGTTATCCACAACTTTCAAAAAATGGCCAAAATATAAGGAATCCTGTTCCTTTTTGGTGTAAAATTAAGCTGTCCAACAAAAACCTTACTAAACAAAAAGAAAGGGGATCCCTCATGGCTAATTTTACAGCAATTACTTACCGTTTGGAAAGAAAAATTTTGACTTTCACAAAGAAAATTTCTCACAGCCTTTCCAAATCAGACCGGAAGTTTACAGCAGATATGGTTTATGGCATTCTGGCGTCCAGAAGCTGCCTGCTTACTGATATTTCCGACCGGCTTCATGAAACAGTACAGAAAGCGAATACGGTAAAACGACTTTCCAACCACCTCTCTACAGGTACTCCTGCCTCTGCAGCTGCTTCTTATCTCCGTACTGTGAAAAGGCTCGTTCCATCCAATCCGGTAATTCTCATTGATGAAAGCGATGTCGTAAAGCCGGATGGAAAACAGTTCGAAGCTCTTAGCATCGTCCGCGATGGTTCTGAAAGCACACAGACGAAAAGCGTTTATAAAAAAGGCTGCCATGTAACAGAGGCCTGTGCCCTGACTGCCGGCAGGCATCCTGTCAGTGTCTTTTTCAGGATCCATTCTTCTGCTGAGAAGGACTATAAATCTGTAAACACCATCACGTTTGATGCGGTCAAACAGGCTGCTGCTCTTTTCGGAAAGGCCACCTTTGTTATGGATCGCGGTTATGATGACAATAAGATATTTCTCATCCTCGACCGGCTGAAACAGGATTATGTGATCCGCCTGAAATCCAACCGGAAACTTCTTTATCACAACAAATGGACAAAGGCAACGGAACTTCGGAACCGGAGGAAAGGGAAAGTAAAAGCGGATGTTTTCTATAAGGGGAAAGAACATACTGCGTATCTTTCCCATGTAAAAGTTCAGATCACCGCCTCCCGAAAGAATATTTATCTGGTTCTGGTCTATGGGCTTACGGAACATCCCATGATGCTTGCCACGAACAAGGAGAGCCGTTCAAAAGAGGATGTGATCCGCATTGCCCGGACTTACTTTTCCAGATGGCGGATCGAGGAATATTTCCGTTGTAAAAAGAAGATATTCCAGTTTGAAAACTTCCGTGTAAGGAAACTGGAAGCCATTAACGCGCTTAACTTTTATATGACTTTAGCCATGGCATTTTTAGCGCAGGAAGAATTAAGTCCTGAGACAAACGCCCTGAAAGTTTCAATCATACAGGAAGCAGATCCAATCAAGGATAAAGTCGGTTTCTCTATTATCGGCTGAAAAAAGGCATCTCCGGCATACTCGTCTCTGCCAAAGAGGGCATCCGGCTCTGGTACAGGACAAAGCGTCCGGCGTACCGTCAACGCTGCCTTAAGCTGACCGTTTGAATAGACATCGTGCCCTGTGGGTATAAAAGAATATGTCTCCCTAAGCCCGGTTCCGACGGGGCTTATAAAAGTGCCTCTATTCTCGGTGCTGCCATTCTAAATTTCTCAAAAAACGGCAGATTGGTACTTTAGGAAGACATATCTATCTTTTCAATGCAGTTTGCGGAAACTCAAGCTTTTCGCAATTTTATGCGAAAATATAGACAGAAAATTAGAGCGTATCGTAAAATATCCGAGTGGATACGATCGCATAAAACAAGAGATGCACACCGGCAACTCACAGCGGTGTATCTCTGACACCTTTTGCATTCTTAGCGAGGTTTATTATGAGTTTCCTTTTTTGTATCGCCATCTCCATCTCCATATACTGAGCTGCACCGTCCTGGGAATATGTCATATAGCAAACGCGCGTAGTACTCTCTCCAACCATAGTAAATGAACTACAATGTTGATAATCACAGGGTGATCAAAATCCAAATGTCCCAAGTTATCCATTTAATTTAATATAATTTATTTTGATTTTGTGACTTAAGTGTATGAATACATTTTGAGTACATTTTTTGTAAGATACAGGGATAATTGTGCGAAATTGGTGGGAATGTACTAAAATTTGGATTGCATGCTACAATATAGATATCTCAGAACCCTACCTCGAGTAGGAATGATTTCAGAAGTGCGAAACAGCCCGTAGTTATTTGGTTTTGCCAAAAAGAGAGCTTACTGATTTTGACTAGTCAGTTAGCTCTCTTTTTTACTTTTGCTGTCTATGGAACACTTCACAGAAATTGCCCTTGACAAATCTAATCTCAAAAGGCGATTTTAAGTAAATACGCAAAAGAAAACCATTTCTCAAACACCGCGTTTTTCGTGGACGACGGGTATTCTGGAACGAAATTCAACCGTCCGAGTTGGGGCGAGCTTCTGGAACGGATTGAAAACAGAGAAGTGGCAACACTGATTGTTAAAGATATGTCGCGGCTTGGTTGTGATTATCTGAAAGTGAGCTTTTATACCGAAGTCTTGTTTGTGGAAAAGGGTGTGCGGTTTATCGCTATCAACAACGGCATAGACAGCGCAAACCAACAGGACAGCGATTTTCCCCCTTTTTTGAATATCATCAACGAATGGTATGCAAAAGATACAAGCAAGAAAATTCGCGCTGTGATGAAGTCAAAGGGAGAAGCCGACGAAGTAGTTAAGCGGATATTTGCTCTTTGTCTGGACGGTTACGGGCCGTCGCAGATTGCCTGTATTCTGAAAGAGGATAAAGTCATAACGCCGACAATCAATTTTCAGCAGACAGGCAGGGCAACGAGGAACGCGCCGCCGGAAAATCTTTATGGTTGGGATAACAAGACAGTATCAGGCATTTTGGAGCGTCCAGAATATCAAGGGCATACGGTAAACTTCAAGACCTATAAGCAGTCCTACAGGAGTAAGAAAACCTGTTACAATCCAGAGGAAAAATGGCTTGTGTTTGAGAATACCCACAAAGCAATCATTGACGCTGACACATGGGCGAGGGTGCAGGAATTACGGAAAAACAAACGTCGCCCCACAAGGACAGGAAAAACAAATATGTTCTCCGGCATTGTGCGTTGTGCTGACTGCGGCTAAAAGCTGTATTACTGCACAAGCAAGAATTTTGAAGCAAGGCAAGACCATTTCGTCTGCTCTACTCATTTTGTCCGTGCCGTTGTCTTGGAACAGGGCGTACTCGCCCACATGAGATTGACGATTGCCTGTGTCGCTAACCATGAAGAACAATTCCGAAAAGCTATGGGCGCAAAGCAGAAAGCCGAAGCGAAAAGGGAACTGGCGGCGAAGCGGCGGCAACTGACGCAAGCGGAACGCCGGATAGAAGAACTTGACCGATTATTCAAGCGTATTTATGAGGCCAACGCCAACGGGAAGCTATCTGACAGCAGATTGACATTTCCTATGACCTTGTGGGAATACTCCCTACGTCTTTACTGAATGACCTGCAAAACGGAGAAACGGCATAGCCGCAAGCTACGCCGTTTCCCGAAACATTTCTAATACTGTCTTATGAGTGCCGCCCTTACCGTATGTCTTTATTTTACAGTTCGGCAAGCTTTTCGAGAGCGACGTAAAGCTGGGAAATTTTATACCATGTCTTTTGATTTACTTCCCCTGTTACCGGCAAGTCAAAAATTGACTGAAAGCTGCTGACGGCAGCGGCAGTGTCCTCACCGTATATTCCGTCTATGGCAAGTGCCGGAATGTTGCTGTAGGTTCTCCTTATGGCGTTAAGCTGTTCCTGTATTGTCCGTACGGGCGTACCCGAATCTCCTATATCGAGAGTATATCCGGGCCATGAAGCCGGAATTCCCGCAACTTCCTCGGCCGTGTTGATGTATACATCGCTTCCGTAATAATTTCTGAGTATCTGTATTGCAGAGTAGTTGTCGTCTCCCAGATATTTAGAGCCCCACTGGCTCATACCGCTGCAGGTTGTTCGTTTTCCGTCGCAGTATTGTGTCAGCAGCGGCTGCTTTACGTCTGGTTTGGAAAGATAATCCGCAAAAATTTCATCCACAATCAGTCCGATATTTTCGAAAATGTTGCGTTCATGTATCCATTTGTGGTCATAGGCTGTTGATGAGGTTATGGTAAAATTATAGCCTTTGTTTCGGTACCACTCCGTGTAGACTCTGTTCAGCGTGAATGATATGATTGCTATGATATTGGCGGTCAGCGTCGCCTCGGGCCATGTGGGATATATTTCGCTGCTGGCCACGTTTTTTACATAATCCGGAAAAGAAACGTAGTAATTGGTTGCGTTGGAATCAGTGGGAACGCCGTCATGCACGATGACTGTCTCGGGCACAACAACCCTGTCAAGCACGATTTCACCTCTGGAGGTTATGGGTTTTATCATCGCCTCAGGTATTTTTGGCGGGTAATCTCCGAACAATGTGTTGGGACCTATGGTAATTACCGTTCCGTTGGGGTCGGTGATGTAAGGTGTGAGCCTTACATCCTGGATTGAACGCCTTGCCGAGAAAATATCTATTCCGTTTACGGATACCGGCGCGTATCCCGGTGCGCGCACGATTATGCTGTACTCCGAATAAGGCTGTGAGACGCCGGGATTTTCACTGTATTCCATGGGGGGCGCAGGCAGAGAAACTGCGTCTGTATGACCGTTGGAGTCAGTGTTGACAGTCTCGATAATATCCTCCGGTTCACCGGTTACGGAAATCTCCGCAGTGGCATTTTCTATGGGCCTTCCGATATTGTCCGTTACATCCACGCGAAGGGTGCCGGTATCCGGCATATTCTGCAAAATTTTATATAAAGACATAGTGGTCTCTCCGGGTTAATCAATATTAAAGTATGCGGCTCAGGATTTTTTGTTACTGTTTTCTGCATTTAGCTGTTTATTTTCACAAAAATAAAAAACAATGTGAAATTTTGTGATATAATATGAGCACTTAATGAGCACAAACGAAGTGCAGTGCGAATTTAGTGCGAATATATACCTGAGCACTTGGCGAGGTATTAAACGAGCCTAGTGGGAATGGTATAATATGAGAAAAAGAGAGCACAAACGAAGTGCAGTGCGAATTTAGTGCGAATATTCCTGTGTATTTAATGAGGAGGTATGACTATGAGAAAAAAGTTATTGCTTGTATTTTTTGTTTTTATCATGATTCCGGCGGTGTGCGCCTGTGAAAAACAGGACGTAAAACCGGATGAAGAACTTGATTATCTGCCGTGGGATACTTTTGAAAGCGTCACGTTCAAAGACCAATATTTTACGGCTACACGATTCTATGGGGAGATAACTAAGGCAGATAATGAAAACGACGTTCTCAGTTTGTATGATATAATCTCCAAGGCTGAGTACACACCAAATGAAGAATATGAAAACCAGGTATTATGGAGCGGAGGCGAGGTGTATTCTGTAGGAATGGATTTTATACTGACGGATGAAGAAAGTGAAACGGAATTAGACAATTATGTTTCGGTTAACTGGGACGTGGAAACAGGAAGACTTGTTATAGAACGAAGTTATAAAAATCCGGAGGGCGGGTATTCATTCCATTTTGAGAAATTCATTGATGAGGAGACATCAAAAGAACTGGAAGAACTGATTCTGAAACATGCCGAATCTTTTTGAGACGGACGTGTTGTACTGGCAATAATGAAATGGAGATAAACGTATGAAAAAAAAGTCATTGATAATTGCATTTTTATTTATATTTATAACGGTATTATCCGGATGCGGAAAACAGAATGAAGAGCCGGGTAATGAAATGGATTATATGCCCTTGGACACCGTGCAGAGCGTTTCTATGGCTGATTCTTTGGACCCCGGAAGAGTGGGAGAAATAACAAAAAAAGAAAATGAAGAAGACCTGATAAAGGTATATGACATTTTTGCGCAGTCAGAATATATACCTTATGATGAGTATGATAACGAAGTAACACTGGACGGAAATTCAGTGAAAAGTGTGGATATGACATTTGCCGTCAAAAATAATGACAGTCAAAGAGCAGATACGGTTTACGCAAACTGGAATATTGAAAGCGGCAGACTGAAGATTTGGGAGGAATCCGATTATACATATGCAAGCGACAGATTTCAGTCATTAATGGGTGAGTCCGAGTATTATTATATAAATGGCGAGTATACCTTCTATGTTGAAAAATACATTGATGAAGAGGCATCCGAAGAACTGGAAGAATTGTTTTATAAATTTTTGGAATAATCTGTGACAAAAACTACAATAAAACAAAACAGAATCATACCGTAATTAAAAAATGCAGCTTACAGCCTTATTCGCTGTGTGCTGCGGTGCCGTTTTGTATAAACCAGCTGTTCAGAAAATCTCTGACGGATGAACTGTAAGGGGTGCTTATGGGCAGGAAGGCTTCGTTGTCCATTTTTATGGTTCTTGCGGTGAACTCTGAAATATGGTTAATATTTATGAAGAATGATTTATGTATGCGAACGATAGAACCGCTGATACGGGACAAACGTTCATACAAATCGGAAAGCTTTTCGTATGTGGAGACGGTCGAACCGTCTGACATGGTAATTATAACGTTGCGCCCGTTGTTTATACGGGCGTAAACAATATCCCGTACGGCTATCCTCACATTGTTTTTTCCGTTTCTTATAATAGTGCAGTCATAAGCAGAACTGTCTGCCGCCATATAACCGGCTATTTTTTTCATAAGCTTGTTAAAACGGGAACTTTCCAAAGGCTTCTTAAGAAATCCCGACGGCATGAATTCAAAAAGCGGAATAAGGTTATCCGTACAGTATGACATAAATATGAGAAGTGTATGTTTGCCTGACTTTCTCAGCATGTCAGCCGCCTCAAGACCGCTATAATCCGGCGTACTGACATCAATAAATGCCATATCATAAATGATATTATCGGAAATTGCGTCACAGAATTCAATACTGTCTGAATAATCATCTATTTTTAAATCGTCAAACGGGAATAAATTTTTTATGTAGCCTGATAATATATCATATGTCATGATATCGGCGTCCACGACGGCAATGGATTTCATTGGAAACCTCCTCTCATATAGATTATTATAATTAAATTGTCTGCTGTTTTCAAGCCGAAATATATTTCTTTTTACAAAGGGTTGAAATCGCAGCTGTTTTATGTTAGAATTTTTTAAAATATGTAAAAAGCCTTGGTAAAAATTTGTCAGGTATGAATTTCCGAAAAGAAAAAGCGCTATCTTTATGCTTAGTTGTTTTTTTTTTGAATTTTTTTACCAATATGAGAAAGGAATAAGGTGAAACCATGAAAGCATTTCTGATTCTGGAAGACGGCAGCGTATTTCAGGGAACAAGCATCGGAGCGGATAAGGAAGTTATCAGCGAAATCGTATTCAATACCTCTATGACGGGATATCTGGAGGTGCTGACAGACCCTTCATATGCCGGACAGGCGGTAGTCATGACTTATCCGTTAATCGGTAACTATGGAGTATGTTATGCCGATATGGAGTCAGAAAGACCTTGGCCGGACGGTTTCATTGTCCGTGAACTTTCCCCTATGCCGAGCAACTTCAGAAGCGAGGATACTATTCAGAATTTTCTTGAAACAAACGGAATTCCGGGAATTGAAGGAATCGATACCCGCGCGCTTACCAAGATTCTCCGTGAAAAGGGTACAATGAACGGAATGATTACAACCGATGAAAATTATAATCTCGATAAAATTATTCCCAGACTTAAAGAATATAAAACAGGCAAGGTTGTGGAGAGAGTTACCTGCAGTGAGAAACAGGTGCTTGAAGGCAGCGGACCGAAGGTTGCCCTTATGGATTTCGGAGCCAAGAAAAACATTGCCCGTTCCCTCAATAAGAGAGGATGTCAGGTTACGGTATATCCGGCGCTGACATCAGCCGCGACGATTCTCGGCGATAAGCCGGACGGGATAATGCTGTCAAACGGACCGGGAGACCCGAAGGAATGCACTTCCATAATTCAGGAGCTTAAAAAGCTTTACAATTCGGATGTTCCCGTTTTTGCAATATGTCTTGGACATCAGCTTATGGCGCTTGCCACGGGAGCCGATACCCACAAGATGAAATACGGTCACAGAGGCGCCAACCATCCCGTGAAGGATTTGAAAACGGACAAGGTTTATATATCCTCACAGAATCATGGCTATGTGGTTGACATGGATACGATTGACCCTCAGATTGCCAAGCCGGCGTTCATTAACGTAAATGACGGAACCAATGAAGGTCTGGAGTATACGGGCAAAAATATATTTACGGTGCAGTTCCACCCGGAAGCATGTGCCGGACCGAAGGACTCGGATTTTCTTTTTGACAGATTTATAGATATGATGAAGAAAGGCAGGGACTAAGATGCCAAAGAACAATGATATTAAAAAAGTATTGGTTATAGGCTCGGGGCCTATTGTTATCGGACAGGCGGCGGAATTTGACTATGCCGGAACACAGGCGTGCCGTTCGCTGAAGGAAGAGGGCATCGAGGTTGTGCTTGTCAACTCGAACCCTGCTACGATTATGACCGATAAGGATATTGCCGATCAGGTATATATAGAGCCTCTCACCGTTAAAACACTGGAGAAAATAATTCTCAAAGAAAAACCGGACAGTATCCTGCCTACTCTGGGAGGACAGGCAGGGCTTAACCTTGCAATGGAAATAGCGGAGACAGGCTTCCTCGAAGAACATAACGTGAGGCTTATAGGAACAACTGCCGAGACGATAAAGAAAGCTGAAGACAGACTTGAATTTAAAACTACAATGGAGAAAATAGGGGAGCCCTGTGCGCCTTCACTTGTGGTCGAGAATGTTGAAGACGGTATCGCGTTTACGAACACAATCGGATATCCTGTGGTGTTAAGGCCGGCATACACACTCGGCGGAAGCGGCGGCGGAATCGCCCATAACGAAGAAGAGCTTGTGGATATTCTGTCCAACGGACTGCGCCTCAGCCGCGTAGGCCAGGTTCTTGTAGAGCGATGCATTGCAGGCTGGAAAGAGATAGAGTATGAGGTTATGCGTGACGCAAACGGAACCTGCATCACGGTATGTAATATGGAGAACATTGACCCTGTCGGAGTCCATACCGGCGACAGTATAGTTGTTGCTCCTTCACAGACTCTTTCCGACAAGGAGTATCAGATGCTGCGTTCGTCTGCGCTGAATATTATAGACGAGCTCAAAATAACGGGCGGATGTAACGTACAGTTTGCGCTTCATCCGACCAGCTTTGAATACTGTGTAATCGAAGTAAACCCGCGTGTAAGCCGTTCATCCGCATTGGCATCCAAAGCGACAGGCTATCCTATTGCAAAGGTGGCGGCAAAGATAGCATTGGGATATAACCTTGACGAAATACCTAACGCAATTACGCATAAGACTTTTGCAAGCTTTGAACCTGCGTTGGATTACTGCGTAGTAAAAATACCGAGACTTCCGTTTGATAAGTTCATAACGGCATCAAGAAAACTCACAACCCAGATGAAAGCGACCGGAGAAGTAATGAGTATCTGCACCAATTTCGAGGGTGCTCTTATGAAAGCAATCCGTTCTCTTGAGCAGCATGTAGATTCGCTTATCAATGACGACTATTCGGGCTGTACCGATGACGATATACTTGAAATGCTTGCAAATGTTGACGACAAAAGAATGTATGTCATTGCCGAAGCGCTGAGAAGAGGGTTCGATTATGACACCATTCATTCAATCACCATGATTGACGAATGGTTTATAGACAAATTCAATATTATTGTAAAAATGGAAAAAAGGCTTGCAAATGAGCCGCTTACAAGAGAGCTGCTGCTTGAGGCCAAGAGAATTGAGTTCCCGGATGTGGTAATCGGCAGACTCACAGGAAGGACTGAAAAAGAAGTCAAGGCTCTCCGCAATGAATATAATATCCATGCGGCATTTAAAATGGTCGATACATGCGCTGCGGAGTTTGAGGCGTCAACACCGTATTACTATTCCTGTTATAATTCGGAGAATGAGGTTGTAGAGACAAAACCGGAGAAAAAAGTCCTCGTACTTGGCTCAGGACCTATAAGAATCGGGCAGGGTATTGAATTCGATTACTGCTCCGTTCACAGCACATGGGCATTTAAGGCCGAAGGCTACGAGACGATTATCATTAATAACAATCCAGAAACCGTGAGCACTGACTTTGATATTGCCGACAAGCTTTATTTCGAGCCTCTGACTCCGGAGGATGTGGAGAGCATAGTTGAGCTGGAACATCCTGATGGAGCCGTGGTACAGTTCGGAGGGCAGACGGCAATCAAGCTCACAAAGAGCCTGATGGAGATGGGGGTTCCTATTCTGGGGACAAGCGCCGAGGATGTGGATGCGGCTGAGGACAGAGAGCTTTTTGACAGAATCCTTCAGGAATGTGAGATACCGAGAGCGGCCGGCAAGACCGTGTTTACGGCTGACGAGGCGATAGCTGCAGCCAATGAGCTTGGGTATCCGGTGCTTGTGAGACCTTCGTATGTGCTTGGCGGACAGGGTATGCAGATTGCCATTTCCGATGATGACATACGTGAATTCATGGAAATAATCAACAGACAGGTTCAGGAGCATCCGATACTTGTTGACAAATATCTCATGGGTAAGGAAATCGAGGTTGACGCAGTATGCGACGGAGAGGATATTCTCATACCTGGAATAATGGAACATATTGAGCGTGCAGGAATCCACTCCGGCGACAGTATTTCGGTTTATCCGGCACAGAGCCTAACACAGAGAATCATAGATATGCTGGAGGAGTACACAAGGAGACTTGCCAGGTCCCTTCACGTAAAAGGACTTATCAATATACAGTTTATTGTATACAATGACCGGGTGTACGTTATAGAGGTCAATCCGCGTTCTTCGAGAACCGTTCCATACATCAGCAAGGTTACGGGTATTCCGATTGTAAAGCTTGCCACGCAGGTCATTATCGGAAATACAATCAAGGGGCTGGGATATACTCCGGGACTCCAGAAAAAAGCTGATTATATCGCTATCAAGATGCCTGTGTTCTCGTTTGAGAAAATAAGAGGAGCCGATATAAGTCTCGGACCTGAGATGAAATCTACCGGAGAGTGTCTTGGTATTGCAAGGGAGTTCAATGAAGCTCTTTATAAAGCGTTTATAGGTGCGGGAGTAAATCTTCCGAAACATAAACAGATGATAATGACGGTAAACGATAATGAAAAGAAAGAAGCCGTATCGGTGGCCAAAAGATTTGCCGCATTGGGATATACAATTTACGCCACATGGGGAACGGCAAAATATCTTCAGGAGAACGGTGTGGACGCAATCAAGGTCAATAAAGTTGAACAGGAGGCTCCTACGCTTCTTGATTTGATACTTGACCACAAAATCGACCTTGTAATTGATATTCCGTCTAACGGAATCGAGAGAAGCCATGATGGTTTCATTATCAGAAGACATGCCATTGAGACGGGCGTGAATGTTCTTACATCTATGGATACTGCCAACGCGCTGCTTGCCAGCCTTGAGAGCGCCGGTGAACAGAATATGACTCCGGTCAACATAGCCGAGATTGGGTGAAATTATGAAAAAGATTTTAGATAAAATATCCGATATATTGAGCGATGCGTTTGTGTCCTGCGGTTATGACGCCAAATACGGCAAGGCAGGAATTTCCAACCGTCAGGATTTATGCCAGTTCCAGTGCAACGGAGCCATGGCTGCTGCGAAGGCCTATGGCAAGGCTCCGTTTGTCATAGGGGATGAGGTTGCGGCAAAGCTTGCAGGCAATGAAGCTTTCAAATCCGTAGAGTGCGTTAAACCGGGATTTATCAATATAATTATGAGCGACGAGTTCATCGGTTCATATGTGCGCGGCATGTCTGCGAAAAGTAAATTCGGTTGTGACTGTGCGCCGAAAGATTCCGTTATTTTTCTGGATTACGGCGGAGCCAATGTGGCAAAGCCGCTTCATATCGGACATCTCCGCTCGGCAATAATCGGAGAGAGCCTTAAGAGAATATGCGCCTTTTGCGGATACAGGACCATAAGCGATGTGCATCTTGGGGACTGGGGGCTTCAGATGGGGCTCATAATTGTAGAATTAAAGAGACGTATGCCAGAACTGCCTTACTTTGACGACAGCTTTGAAGGGGAATATCCGGAGGAAGCGCCTTTTACCATATCCGAGCTTGAGGAAATATACCCGTGCGCCAGCGCCAGGTCCAAGGAAGACGAGAAATTTAAAAGAGCCGCGCAACAGGCGACCGTTCTTCTTCAGAACGGACACAGAGGGTATACGGCGCTTTGGCGTCACATAATCAATGTTTCCGTTGCAGACCTTAAGAAAAATTACGGAAGTCTCAATGTGAGCTTTGATCTGTGGAAAGGCGAAAGCGATGCACAGCCTTATATCCCTGATATGATTCAGGATTTGATTGACAGGGGAATTGCATACGAAAGCCAGGGCGCAATAGTTGTGGATATTGCAGAGGAAAGCGACAGCAAAGAACTGCCTCCGTGCATTGTACGCAAGTCGGACGGCGGCGCCAATTATGAGACGTCGGACCTTGCTACTTTGATTGAGAGAGAGAAGCTTTATGCGCCTGAGAAATATATATACCTTGCGGACAAAAGACAGGATTTGCATTATACGCAGTTTTTCCGCGTGGCAAAAAAAGCTGGGATAGTAAGGCCGGAAACCGAGCTTAAATTCATAGGCTTCGGAACTATGAACGGAAGCGACGGGAAGCCCTTCAAGACAAGAGAGGGCGGCGTGCTAAGGCTTGAGTATCTGATTAAAGAAATCAACGATGCAGTATACGACAAAATAATGTCGAACAGAACCGCCTCAGAGGAAGAAGCAAGGCATACGGCCGGTATTGTAGGGCTTGCGGCGTTAAAGTACGGCGATTTGTCTAATCAGGCGTCAAAGGACTATGTTTTTGATATAGACAGATTTACATCCTTTGAAGGGGATACGGGTCCTTATATACTTTATACCATTGTAAGAATCAAGTCGATTCTTAAAAAATATCAGGCTGAAGGCAAAAACGTACAAGAATGCGCAATTGCCAATCCCTCCTCGGACAGCGAGACATTGCTGATGCTGGAGCTTTGTAAGCTCAGTGAAGTAATTGAGACTGCGTTTGAGGAGCTGGCTCCGCATAAAATATGCAGGTTTGTGTACGATTTGTCCAATGCGTTCAACCATTTTTATCATGAGACAAAAATACTCTCAGAGCCTGACGAAAACAGGCAGAAAAGCTATATAGCGATTATAAATCTTACAAAGAATGTGCTTACGGCTTGCATTGATTTGCTGGGAATAGAAGCACCGGAAAGAATGTAACAGGATGGCAAGGGTAAAAGATTTAACTAAAGGGAGCCCCATAAAGCTTATGCTTATTTATGCGCTCCCTGTGCTATTGGGAAATATTTTCCAGCAGGTATATAACCTGGCGGATACAATTATTGTGGGCCAGTGTCTGGGACAAAATGCACTTGCGGCAGTAGGGACCACGGGCTCGCTTTATTTTCTGGTAAACGGTTTTGTGGTAGGCATTACAAGCGGTTTTACCGTGCATGTGTCCCAGAGGTTCGGAGCAAAGGATTATGACGGGATGCGCAATTCCATGTTTAATGCCGTACTGCTGTGGGTGGCAATCACAATTGTGATGACGCTGTTTGCGGTTATATTTGCAAGGCCCACGCTGAGACTTATCAACACTCCTGACGGGATTATTGATGACGCGTATACATACATAGTCACAATATATGCGGGGATACTGGCGCCGATGCTGTACAACGGAGCGTCCTGCATACTGAGGGCTGTGGGAGACAGCAAAACGCCACTTTATTTTCTTATTGTTTCCGCAGCGCTTAACATCGGAATGGATTTACTGTTTATAATGGTATTTGAAATGGGAGTTTTCGGTGCGGCGCTGGCAACGGTCATTGCGCAGTTCATATCCGGAATGCTTTGCATAATATATATGATAATTAAATTTCCTATTCTGCATCTGCGCAGGGATGATTTATATCTCAACAGACAGGTTATCGCCGCACATCTTAAGATAGGTCTTCCGATGGCGTTCCAGTTTTCCATAACGGCTATAGGAACAATCATCCTTCAGGGTGCGATTAATATGTTCGGGGAGGTTAAGATTGCCGCGTATACCGCTGCCAGCAAAACAGAGCAGCTTGTGACGCAGATAGCGGGAGCGGCAGGCGTTACCACGGCTAACTTTGTGGGGCAGAATACCGGAGCCGGTCAATATGCCAGAATAAGGAAAGGCGTTCGTCAGTGGTCATTTGTCACAATAGCAGGTGCGGTTTTTGCAATGGCAGTTATCTTTTTCTTCGGGAGAGATATATGCGGGCTTTTTATACAGGGCAAGGATCCGGTTACGCTTGATGCGTCTATGATATATCTGAATACGGTAGTAGTATTTTTTATACCGTTATTTCTGATTTTTATATTCAGAAATGCGCTGCAGGCAATGGGAAAGACTTTTATGCCGCTTATGGCGGGCGTGTTTGAGCTTGCCGCAAGGACGGTCGTATCTTTTACGCTTCCGTCTGTCATAGGCTTTCAGGGCGTTTGTCTGGCAGGGCCGATTGCATGGGTATGTGCCATGCTTCCGCTTTTTATAACCTACCTGGTATATATGAGGATTTTTAAGAAAAAAGGGTATTTTAAAGTCCAAGAAGGTTAGTCAATGTAAGCTTATGGACGGAAAAATCAGCGTGGGCATCATGGCTTACGCTTGTCATATATTTGTCCGGCTCAATGAACACCGTGCTCATATTTATCCCTCGCGGAGTGACGCCGCGTATATCGCGGAAAATGCCTTTTCCGCTCAGCTTGGAAAGACTTTCCTTTACGGTCCAGATACGGCAGAATTCAAGATCCGGTTCGGCAGAATCTTTGATATGCTGAACCTCCTCGGCAGAGCATACGCGGACAACGGAGCGCATGTTAAGTTCACGCATATCCTGAATATCGATGCCCACAGGCATCCGTCCGAATATGCATGCAACGGCGCCGTTGCAGTGGCTTATATTAAAAAATATATCCGGAAATTCATTAAGATACGGTTTCCCGTTCCTCTCAACAGAGAAGTCCGGGAGACCGTTTTGTCTGTAGATATTTCTGAATCCGTACAGAAACAGAAGATAGCCGAGAACACATGAAATTTTGCCTCCCATGTGGCGGATACGCATTGCTTTTCTGCGCCGCTTGTCCGGGAGCTTAGCCGTAAGCACGGCAAGGTTCTCGTCTGTAATTTTTTCGTATTCGGTGAAAAGATATATCATTAACCGGTGTCTCCAATGGCTGCTATTATTTTTTTCTTATAATCGAGAAAATTTTCTGACAGCAGCAAATCGGAATGCCTTACATCTGACGGAGAAATAATTATCTCATCTGTGATATGACCGGGTCTGCCGCCGAGAATGTATATCCTGTCGGACAGAAGTATGGCCTCGTCAATATCGTGCGTTATAAAAAGAGTGGACAGTCTGATTTGTTCCATTATCCCGAGATACCATGTATGCATATTGCCCTTGGTGATTGTGTCAAGCGCGGAAAAAGGCTCGTCCAGCAAAGCCACTTCGTCCGAAAACATATATGTCCGAAGAAGCGCCGCCCGCTGGCGCATACCGCCGGAAAGCTGGTTCGGATACTTTCGCTGGGTTCCTTCAAGACCGAATTCCTCAAAATAAGGCTGAACGCGTTTCCGGGCTTCCCGTCTGCGCATGCCGCGTACGGTTAGCGGAAGGGCTACGTTATCGATGACTGTCTTGTATGGAAGAAGCAAGTCCTTTTGCAGCATGTAGCTGAGTCTTCCGGATTTGCCGGTAATATCTTCGCCTTTAAAAATGATGCGACCGTCATCGGGGGTAAGAAGTCCCGATATGACATTAAAAAGAGTGGATTTTCCGCTGCCGCTTACGCCTAAAAGGCTTACAAGCTCTCCTTTATTAAGCTCGATGTTGATGTTGTCGATTATTTTGGTGCCGTCAAAACTGACAGAAATATTCTCTGTTTTTAATAATGCCATTTTTAACTCCCTGCGTCAATAGTTATAAAGGTTATTTATTGCGGAAGGTAATCATTGGAAAAACCGAAACCGTCAGGTATATCAATTTCACAGAGGCCATTGTCATAAACCCAGCCGAAAAATGCATCCCATCTGTCCTGATCTATCACGCCCCATTTGTCGGCGTCCGCAGTGTACTGATCCGCAAGCCAGTTCTGGCTTGCCTTGCAAAGCTCAAGATCAAGGCCTTCGTTGGCATTCACAAGAATTTCCGCCGCGTCGTCAGGATTTTCAATTGCATAGTTATATCCCTTTGAAACCGCCTCAAGAAATTTTTTGGCCGTCTCAGGATTGTTTTCAAGAAATTCGTTATTTGCAATAATTACAGGGCTGTAATCGTCAAGCTCAGGAGAATAATCTTTAAAATAGAAGAAGTTTGTGTCCATCCCCTGAAGCTCACAGGCAATGCCGTCCCATGCATAGTAAATCCATACCGCATCTATCGTGCTGCTTAAAGCTGCCTTGATATCCTCCACCGAAGTAGGAATCAGGTTAATCTTGTCATAATCGCCGCCGTCATCGGTAACGACCTTTTTGATAATTGCCTGTTCAATCGGCATTTCCCATGTAGCGTAAGAGTGGTCTTCCATTCCCTTAGGAGAATCGATGCCATCCTCCTTGAGAGAGATAATTCCCGAAGTGTTGTGCTGTATTATTGCGGCGACTGCCGTTACAGGAAGCTGGGAATCCTCTTCAGCTGCAAAGGCGGGAACGAGGTAATCCTGAAAACTTACGCCGAAATCTGCAGTTCCGTCTGCCACGGAAGCCTCAGCTCCCGCCTCAGCGCATTCGATTATTTCCACGTCAAGTCCTGCATCTTCAAAATAGCCCTTTTCCTGCGCTACATAAAGTCCCGTGTGGTTAGTGTTGGGTGTCCAGTCCAGCATGAAAGTGATTTTTTCGAGACCGTCGCCCGAGCCGTTGTCTGATGAAGCATTGGAACATCCTGCAACAGCGCATACTCCCAGCGCTGCGGCAATTGCCAAAGCCGTTCTTTTAAATTTTTTCATATTATGTATTTCCGAGTCCGTCATTTTGTGCCGGTAACGGACTTACTTCTCCTTTCCCATGGCATTATAAGCCATTTTAAAATTATTACTGCCAGCATAAGTAAAAGGCTCACACCTGATATGAATATTATTACTGAAAACATTCTGTCGTAAGCGAATGATTTGCGCACTCTGGTCATAAAAACTCCCAGTCCGGAAGTTCCGCCCAGCCATTCCGAAATAACGGCGCCGACAACAGCGTAGGCAACCGATATCTTAAGCCCTGAGAAAAAATATCCCAGAGAGTAGGGCAGCTTTATGTGGATAAATCTTTTGACCGGACCGGCCCCCATGGACTTAAGCAGTCTCAGCGCATCCGGGTCGGCGGCCTTAAAACCGTCGAGAAGCCCTACCGCTATCGGAAAGAAAGTGGTGATGACTATAAGCACTATTTTAGGGGTTGTGCCGTAGCCCAGCCACAGTGTAAGAAGCGGTGCAATCGCAATGGACGGGATTGTCTGGGTTACAATCAGCACCGGATACAGAGCATTGTATACCGGTCTGCATGCGTCCATTATTATGGAGATTACAAAGCTTAAAGCAATCCCGATGAACAGCCCCGTAAACGCTTCCTTGAGAGTTGTGGCGGCATGTTCAAGAAGGATATTCCAGTCATCTGCAAATGCCTTCAGTACCTTGGCAGGCGAAGGCATCATAAAGGACGGCATTAAATCAGAGCCCGACAGATACTGCCATAAGCCCACAAAAAGGGCCACTGCAATAACGGGCGGGATTACCTTGCCGGTGATGATGCGGATTACTTTGTGTGCAGTTGTTTTACAGGTGATGTTTTGTGACTTTTTCATCGATTGTCAAAACCTTCTCTTCAGGTGCGTAAGTTATTTTCACATAGGTGTAAACCTTGTTGCAGCCTGCCTTTACCGCGATGTACTGGCACTGCTTTACAACTTCCATGAGACCTTCGTAATCTCCCTCTATGGAAGTTTCCGACGGTCCTACATAGTATTTGTAGCCTGAGGCTTTGATGTAATCGATTACCTCGTCAACAATGCGGACTACCTCCGCATCGTCAGTCACATTAGGCAGAACCTGAATTGCCACGTTTGCGTTCATAAAAAATCCTCCTTTCAGATGTTATTCCCGAATTTCCGGAATTTTCGGGAAAAAGAAAAGCCTCGGATATCCGAGGCAGTAAGGCTGTATAATATTGGCAGAGATTGTTAAAAAGCTCACAAACTCCGTAAAGCATATACATCCCTACGCCGGCATTATCCGGATCAGGTACGGGACTGAATGCATCAGCTTTAAATACGCTTCGGATATCCGAAACATAACCCGGTGCATCATTCCCAAGGGTCGAAACATTGTAGTGGTTTCCTCTCAGCCGGACTCATCCAGCACCCCTAGCAAAATGTATTGTATACTTGGGGCAGGGAAAAGTCAATGGAAATGTGAAAGATATTTTGCAGGGTCAGAAAAAGAGCGGACTTTAATTTTATTGATTTTATTATCAAATAGGGTTATAATATACCAAAGTATGATACCGGCCGTCCGGCGGGGTATCTCATTATATTAATAATTTATTTGACAACGGAGGTAGCAGATATGTCAGACGAAGAACGTGCTGATTCGAGCTGCGGAGGAAACTGTGACAGCTGCGCCAGCAAGGGCAGCTGCAATACGATACCTAAAGAGAAACTTAACGCATACAGCAATATCAAAAAAGTAATAGGAATTGTCAGCGGAAAAGGCGGCGTAGGCAAATCCACGGTCACATCCATAATTGCAAGAAAACTTGCAAATGAAGGACACAGTGTGGGGATAATGGACGCCGATATAACGGGACCGTCCATTCCCAAAATGTTTGGAGTACACGGACAGCTTTACGGCACGGAAGAAATGGGCATTGAACCTGCCGTATCCGCCGAGGGCATCAAAATAATGTCGATGAACCTTCTTCTTGATACGGAGGAGGATACGGTTATTCTGAGAGGCCCTGTGCTTGCGGGAGTTGTAAAACAGTTCTGGACGGACGTGCATTGGGGAGATCTTGATTATCTTCTCATAGATATGCCTCCGGGAACAGGGGATATACCGCTCACAATTTATCAGTCGCTTCCGGTGGACGGAATAGTAATCGTCACGTCACCGCAGGAGCTTGTCAGGATGATAGTAATGAAAGCATATAATATGGCGGAGAAAATGAACATACCTGTACTGGGGCTTGTGGAAAATTACAGTTATTTTACATGTACGGACTGCGGCAGCCGTCTGAAAATCTTCGGCGAAAGCGGTATAGACGATTTGGCGGCCGAGCTTAATACCACGGTTATAGCCAAGCTGCCGGTGACGCCAAAGCTTGCCGAGGCGGCAGACAGCGGGCTTGCGCCGGACATTGATGCTCAAATAAATCTTGCACCTGTAACGGGTGCGTAATTTCAGGAGGCGCGGATTTGCCAAACAGGGAAAAAACAAGTACAATTATATGGCGGCTTATATATCCAATTCTGATTTTCATCGGAGTTGAGATAGTAATCGAGATGGTGTTTCTGTTCGGCTATATGTTTTATCTTATAGGAACCAATCGTATATCGCCTTCCGATTTGGGCGGAATGACGGACACGCTTAATAATTTTGCGTACAGGATAAGCCTGTATATCACTTTGGCCAGAAGCGCCGCACTGATACCGATTTTTATTGTTCTGATGCGCAGGGATAAAGTCCGGGATGTGTATTATCAGAGGTATGTAAAGTTTGAACCGCTGAACCGTAAATGGCTGCTCATACTTCCCGTACTGGGGTTTGCGGCGGCAATGGGATTTAATCATCTTGTTCCGATGCTTCTTGAGGCTTTGCAGAGCATTATACATGTGGCCGGCAAAACGCTCTTCGGTGTTGACTGGAATGTTGACTTTTTCAGGACTTACGACAGTTTATCCGAGATTATCTATTCGGGAAGCATATTTGTACAGATTTTAGCTACGGCGGTAGCGGCTCCCGTTGTGGAAGAGCTTCTGTTCAGGGGGCTTATATATAAGAGGCTCAGGGATTATCTTAAATTCACCCCCAGCGCTCTTATATCAGCGTTTGTTTTCGGCGTCATACACGGCAATGCCGTACAGTTTTTATACGCCTTTTTTATAGGGATTATTCTTGCCTTTGTATACGAGAAATTTAAAACCGTGGCGGCGCCGGTTATTTTTCACGGGGGAGCTAACCTTATATCGGTGATTGTTACGTTTTTAATACCTGAGGAGGGAATCGGCCTTTCAATCGGGGAGTATATGCTTCTTGTTGTAGTTGAGCTGGCGGTGGTATTTCTGCTTTTATGGCTCATTGACAACAAAATTAACAGAAAAAAGATTGAATCCTCCTGAATTATGGTAAGAATTAAATAATAAATATCAAAAAGCTTTATGTGAGGTTATATATGAGGAAAATATTATCTGTTGCTGTACCATGCTATAATTCTGAGGCTTATATGCACAGATGCATAGAATCTCTTCTTCCCGGAGGAGAAGAAGTTGAAATAATAATTGTGGACGACGGCTCTACCGACGGAACCGGTGCAATCGCCGATAAATATGCAATGGAATATCCTTCCATATGCAAGGCGGTACACAAGCCCAACGGAGGTCACGGCGATGCGGTTATGGAGGGGTTAAAAAACGCTGAGGGAGTATTCTTCAAGGTTGTCGATTCCGATGACCGTGTGGGCAGGGAAGCCTATATGAAGCTTCTTGGAGTTATGCGTAAATCCGTGCTTGAAAATCACAGGCTTGACATGCTCATATCAAATTATGTCTATGATAAGCAGAATACGAGACGCAAGAAAGTTATGCGATATGTGACTGCCCTTCCGACGGATACATATTTTACGTGGGATGATATAGGGCATTTCAGAAATACACAGTATATACTTATGCATTCTGTGATATACAGAACGGAGCTTCTCAGAGAGTGCGGATTATCCCTGCCGAAACATACGTTTTATGTGGATAATCTGTTTGTGTTCCAGCCGCTTTCGTCAGTAAAGGTAATGTATTATGTTGACGTTAATTTTTACTGGTATTTCATCGGGAGAGAAGATCAGTCGGTAAACGAGGACATTATGATAAAAAGGCTGGACCAGCAGATCCTTGTGAACCGGATGATGATAGAGTGTTTTGATTCAAGCAATGTGGAGAATAAAAAATGCCGCAAATATATGATAAATTATCTGACGATAATCATGACCGTGTCATCTATAATGTCCATATTGTCCGGTGACAAAGAAAATTTCAAAAAGAAGGCACAACTATGGAAACTGCTCAAGGAAAAAGAACCGTGGGCATACAGGCGCATACGTTATTCCCTGCTCGGAATATGGATGAACTGGCCGGGAAAGCTCGGCAGGAAAATATCCGTTATAGGCTACCGGGTCGTTCAGAAAATTTTCGGCTTTAACTAATCGGCGAAACGTGCAAAAAATTTCGTATGGTATATAAGCGGATAGAGCACGGCCGCCAGCACAATGGCTGCAAGCACATCATATACCGAATGCTGTTTGAGGAACATTGTGGAAGCGCATATCAGCAGTCCGATTACGGATACGACGGCCTTCACTGCAATGTGATGTCTGCCGAAAGTTTTGGACTTGTATACTGCGATAACCACAACAAGAGTATTATATACATGGAGACTTGGCAGAACATTGGTTGATGTGTCCGCACTGTACAGAAATTTTACCAGTTCGGTACAAAAATTATCACGCGGGAATGTATGCGGTCTGAAATCGCCCAAGCCGTTGGGGAAAATAAAGTACACGGCAACCGCAATGCTCATTCCGATTATTAAATACGAACCCATTCTTATACATTCGCCCTGGGAGCGTAGGAAGAAATAAGCGCAGGCTGCGGCGATGAATATAAACCAGAAATAGTACGGTATGATGAAATACTCACAAAACGGAATATAATCATCGATAGGACAGTGAATCAGATAATATTCTGTGGTGACATGTTTTTCAAGGTACGAAAAGCATGGCAGATATATAAAAAGATATAATCCGAGGAGTCCGTGACCCCATTTTTTTATAAAGTTTTTCATTGATAAATATCTCCTGTAACACCTCATATATTTCTTTGGGAATTATAGCACAGATGCCATGTATTTTACAACAGCTATTTATACCGCAAATACCGTTTACAAAAACGGCCGGCGGATGTAAAATAAAACTACTGTATTCGGAGGTATTGCTTTGAGGCTTATCATAAGAGATATTAAGAAAAAATTTGACGAGATAACGGTGCTCAACAGGGCCGGGTATGATTTTGAAAGCGGTATTGTGTACGGAATAGCCGGCGCAAGAGGCTCGGGAAGGACTACCCTTTTAAAATGCATATGCACCGAGTGCGTTCCCGACAGCGGATATGTATGTCTGGATACAGGCATTGACATACGCAAAGCGGATTATATGGATTTTGGCATTGTATATGATAAACCGGTTCTTCCGGAGATGCTGACTGGAAATCAATACATACGATATATGCTCAGGCTTCACGAGGTTGGAGCGGAAGATACGGCTGAGTATTTCAGGCTTGCAGGCATATCAGATGAGCTGATGGATGAGTATATCGGCAATTATTCGGATGACGAGAAACAGAGGCTGCAGTTTGCGGGGATTATGATTACGTCTCCGGCAGTCATACTTATAGACGAACCGAAGTCCGGCGGCAGAAACAATGAAATGCTCAAGGCGCTTGTGGACAGAATGAAACGTACTCATATTATAATAATCACATCGGATGAAGGAGAACTGCCGGACGGGCTTGTGGATGAGCTGGTGCTGCTCAAAGGCGGGGTTTTGTCGGGCAGCAGACTACAGGAGAGACAGCATGCTTAAAAAGATTATTCAAAGCGGATATATATCATATGCTTCCGATGCCAACAGGGTTGCATATGTGCTTGGGCATTTCCCGTTCATCGGGGATAAAATAAATTCTGCAAGGTCAGGACGCAGGGAGCAGAGGGCATTTGGAATTGCCGGTGTTGTTTTGAGGCTTATATGGGAGATAATAAAAAAAGCTGCATTTGTGGCTGTTTTTATGATTTTGCCAAGGTATGTTCTGGGACGTATCTGTGCAACCGGTGATAACGGGTTCGGACTTGAGAACTGTTTTGTATATTTTTCGGTTGTGATGGTCTGCTTTTGCGGTTCAATCAATAATTCGGCAATCTTCGATGTGAATGAAGAAGCGTATGCGGCGCTTCGTGAGGCAAAATGCAGTCCTTACGATTATTTCAGAATGGTAGTGCTCAGAAAGAGCATAACGGAGCTTATTTCTTTCTGGTCCGTATTTACCATATTCGGCATGAACTTTTTCAAGGCCTTTTATCTTACCATAGTGATAATCGGTTCAAGATTTGCAGGTGAGGCTTTCAACATACTTTTGTTCAGAGCAACCCGCAAGCCTTTTTCAGCGCATAAAGGGGCAGGTATAGTCTTGATGCTTGTGTCGTTGTTTGCGGCATACTTCGTTCCGTATCTTCGCGGACATGTTCCGGGGGCATATGAACTTATTTTTGACACAATATGGCTTATGGTGATTCTCACGGCGTTTGCCGTACTGATATATTACGTGTGGAATTACAGCGGCTACCCGAAGATTGCCGCAAGGATTTTCAGAAAAAACGCTTTGGAAGATGAAAGCGGGCAGGAGTTTATATCTGAGGTATATGACGGGCCGGCTTTATCCGCCGAAGACATTGAGGAATATAATCTTGAAAGCTACAAGGAAATTAACAGGGAATTTTTTGCCAGGAACCGTTCGGCGATAGCCGGGGCAATCGAGTTCAGGATTGTTTTTTCGGCGGCGGCGTTTGCAGCGGCGTTAATCGCCGTGCTTAACGGGTATAATGACGCGGTATATAAGGTAATATCGTACTCGATGTCTGTTATGGTTTTTGTAATGTGTGTGTTTTCCAACAGTTTCAGGCTGTGCAAAGCTTTTTTTTATCAGTGTGACTGCGAGCTTCTCAAAAACGAAAGCTACAGGCGCAGAAACGATATACTTGAAAATTTTTTCATAAGGTTAAAATATCTTCTTGTAATCGACCTGATACCGGCGGTTTTCCTGTCTGCCGCCTATGCCGCGGCGGGAATGATTGCGGGCAAAGATGGAAGTGGACATATAGTAGCGGCGGTGTGTATCGGCATAATACTTTTAAGCTGTTTCTTTACGGTTTTTCAGCTTGGACTATACTATATTATACAACCGTATAAAAGCGACATCAAAAAGGGGAATACGGTATATACTGTAATTAATATTGGTATGTATATTGCCTGTGCGTTATTTATATATATTGATTCGACCACGGTTTTTTTTACACTTGGTGCAGGACTTGCGCTTGCGGTGGTGACGGCAGCTGCGGTTACGCTTGTCAGTCAGCTTGGATATAAAACCTTCAGGCTGAAATAAGGAGGATTATTGCAATATGAGAGGAAAAATCAAATCGATATGTGCAATTGGCTGTATTATGCTTGCCCTGTCAGGCTGCTCCGGGGACGGCAGCACATCTGACCAGCCGGACGAAGTGACCAAAGCCAACGATGATGTAACCATTTTTGATAAGATTGTAAACGGGGAAATGATAGGGGAAAGCATATCGCTTTATGATATAAGCGAAATGGTAAGAATTGAGGATGCACGGCTGATGTCGGTGTGCGCGTACAGCAGCAACTATATAATTGCATTGTATTCGGGGGAAGAACGCTCGCAAATTATTGTATATGATATTTCTGACGGGGATGTATACAAAAAAATCGAGCTGGATAACCTTTTGTCCGAGGAGGCTTATGTTGATACTGCCGGAAGCGGGATTCCATATATTTATGATGAGACAGAACGTCTTTTTTATACTCTCAATGTAAAAAACGAGAAATACGCAGAATATCTGTTTGAATTCGAACCCGAGGATATTCTTGTGTCGGACAGCGGAAACAGGATATATTATACGATGCCGGATGACGTCTGTATATACCAGTATATAACCGAGACAAACCAGTCGTCGGTGGCTTATGATGTATCGGAGCAGGCCGATAAGGTTATGCTGGAGAGCGTAAATGACGATGATACGACGTTGATTGTTAAAATTTTAACAGACGGGCAGGGGAAGTATGCGAAGCTCAGCGTGGAGATGCAGCAGCTTGATATACTTTACGATTATAAAGGTGAATTATATTATGCCGACGGAGACTACGTATATACTTCCGAGGATTATCCCAAATCGGTGTGCATTTATGACGAGCTGAAGCCGAGGAACTTCCTCAAATTCGAACTTGAGGAGGAGGCTGAGCTTGAACGCATGTATGTGTATCCGGACGGTCCGTGTATTTTTACAATTGCGGATGATGAGGGTTCAAGCGTTATACGTTTTTATAATGTTGCAGGCGGGATAATGGAGAACGAGACCGTACTTCCGTCAGATTATACCATAACACGGGTAAGCTACATGAAGGATTTCAGGGCAATGTGCCTTACAACGACTGACAGTGACGGCAATACTGGCGCGGTAATCTGGGATGTGGAAGCTATAAGCAGTATTATCAGTTAAACTGTAATAAATTTACTATATTTACAAAAATTTAAAAAAAGTATTGACATTTAGGCAGCTATAATAATATAATAGGCAAGCGGGTTAAAAAAGCCCTAATTGAATATGGGATCTTAGCTCAGCTGGGAGAGCATCTGCCTTACAAGCAGAGGGTCACAGGTTCGAGCCCTGTAGGTCCCATTTTTCATTATAAAATATGGCGGAGTAGCTCAGATGGCTAGAGCACATGGTTCATACCCATGGTGTCAGGGGTTCGATTCCCTTCTCCGCTACTTCAGACAAACCCTTGATGCCGGCGCATTGAGGGTTTTGCTGTATCATGCATTTGTTTTTTGCAAACTGATACTTCCGCAGCATATAAGCGTTTTTACAGCATAGGTATGGTATTCTGCGGCAGCAGGAGGATAATATGAGAATCGGAACAGGATATGACGTGCATAAACTGACAGAGGGACGCAGACTCATTATCGGCGGTGTTGACATTCCGTACGAGAAAGGCCTTTTGGGGCATTCCGATGCGGATGTTTTGCTGCATGCCATAATGGACGCGCTTCTGGGAGCGGCGGCGTTAGGAGATATAGGAAAACATTTTCCCGACAGTGACGAGACCTATAAGGGTGCGTCAAGCATTGAGCTTATGAAAAAAGTCGCAGAAATCCTTTCGGAGAATAATTATGTAATAGAGAATGTCGACAGCACCATAATTGCACAGCGCCCCAAGCTGGCCCCTTATATCGAGACAATGAGGGCAAACATAGCGGAGGCTTTGGGAATCGCTCAGGAAAGGGTGAGCGTTAAGGCAACAACCGAAGAGGGGCTTGGTTTTACGGGCTCGGGAGAGGGAATTGCGGCACAGGCCGCGGCGCTGATAACAACCGTGGAGAATTATGTTTATGACGATATAATGAATGAGGGCGCTGGTGGCTGTGAAGGCTGCAAAGGGTGCGGCAGGAGGTCATAATTATGAAGTTCTGGGAATATGTCAGGGAGCAGACGGCGGTAATACGAGACAGGGACCCGGCGATAAAAGATGACAGAGAGGTGTTCCTGTATCCATGCTTCTGGGCGATTTGGAAATATCGCAAAGCGCACAGGCTTTATGAGCGCGGCAAGTATTACCGTGCCAGAAAAATATCCCAGCGCACGGCAAAACGCACCGGAATTGAAATACATCCGGGTGCGGTTATAGGCAAAGGTTTTTTTATTGACCACGGTCACGGCGTTGTAATCGGGGAGACCACGGTTATAGGAGACAACGTGACGCTGTATCAGGGGGTAACTCTGGGAGGAACGGGCAAGGAACATGGAAAACGCCACCCGACTATAGAGGATAATGTGATGATAAGCACCGGAGCCAAGGTGCTTGGTTCTTTTACTATCGGAGCCGGCTCAAAAATAGGAGCGGGTTCGGTTGTTCTGGAGGAGGTTCCGCCCAACTCCACTGTTGTGGGTATTCCTGGAAGGATTGTCAAGAGCAATGATGTCAGGCTTCCCAATACGGATCTGGATCAGATTAATCTTCCCGACCCCGTACTTAATGATATTAACGTGTTGAAAGAAGAAAACGAGAAGTTAAAGGCACTTGTTGAAAAGATTTTGGAAAAGATTGGAGACGAAAAGTGATGGAAAATAAGATACACTTATTTAATACGCTCACCAGAAAGGTTGAGCAGTTTGTCCCGAACACGGACGGTAAGGTTTCCATGTATACATGCGGTCCTACGGTCTATCATTTTGCGCATATCGGCAATCTGAGAAGCTATATAATGGAGGATGTTCTTGAAAAAACGCTTCGTTACGTGGGCTATGATGTAAAGCGTGTCATGAACATTACTGATGTGGGACATCTGACAAGCGATGCCGATACCGGCGAGGACAAAATGCTTAAAGGGGCAAAAAGAGAGCATAAGACCGTTATGGAAATTGCCAGGTATTATACGGATGCTTTTTTTGCCGACTGTGCCAAGCTTAATATCAGGAAACCCGATATCGTTGAGCCTGCAACCAACTGCATTCCGGAATTTATCAACATGGTTGAGACCCTTATCGAAAAAGGCTATGCGTATGTGGCGGGCGGAAATGTGTATTTTGACACATCCAAATTAAAGGACTATTATGTTTTTTCCAGTCAGAATGAAAAAGAACTGATGGTGGGAGTCCGGGATGATGTGAGCGAGGACACCAACAAGAAAAATAAAGCGGATTTCGTGCTGTGGTTTACCAAATCAAAATTTGACAATCAGGAGCTTAAGTGGGACAGCCCGTGGGGTGTGGGTTATCCCGGATGGCATATTGAATGCTCATGCATCAGCATGAAACATCTGGGAGAATACATGGATATCCATTGCGGCGGGGTTGACAATATTTTTCCTCATCACACCAATGAGATTGCGCAGAGCGAGTCCTACCTTGGGCATAAGTGGTGTAATTATTGGTTCCATGTACATCATCTCAACGACAAATCAGGCAAAATGAGCAAATCAAACGGAGAATTTCTCACTGTATCATTACTCGAGCAGAAAGGTTATGACCCGCTTGTTTACAGGCTTTTCTGCCTTCAGTCCCATTACAGGAAGCCGCTTGAGTTTTCATATGAAGTAATGGACAATATGAAGTCTGCCTATGACAAGCTGGTCAGAAAAATCGGCGAGCTGAAACCGGACGGAGAGATTGACAAAGATGGATTTGACCGTTACAGGGCCGAATTTGAGGCGGCGCTTGCCAACGATATCAATACCTCGTCGGCAATCACCGTAATATATGATGTGCTCAGAAGCAGCTTAAACGATGCGACCAAGCTCAAGCTTATAAAGAGCTTTGATGAGGTTCTGTCTCTGAACCTTACCAGAATGCAGGGAGCCGCAGAAAGCAAGGGTGAGATTGACAGCGAGCTTGAAGCTTTTGTTGAAGCTAAAATCGAAGAACGCAAGGCCGCCAAAAAAGAAAAGGATTTTGCCAAGGCAGATGCAATCAGGGATGAGCTTCTTGCCAAGGGTGTGAGAATCAGGGATACAAGAGAGGGAGTCGTATGGGAGCTGGTGTAAAAGATGTTTGAGGAGATGGAGAAAACCTTTGAGCTTCACGGAGTAGATTTGGCCGGCTATTCTCCGCTGACTCTGGCTTATATAGGAGACTGCGTGTATGAGCTTATAATAAGGACAATATTTGTGTACCGTGGCAATGCTCCTGTGGACAAGCTGAACCGCAAAGCCAGCAGCCTTGCCAAGGCATCCACCCAGTCTGCAATGATAGAAGCGCTTTTGGGACGGCTGACGGAGGAGGAACAGTCCGTATACAGGAGAGGAAGAAACGCACATTTCCATACAAGAGCCAAAAATGCCACAGTAAGGGATTACAAACGTGCTACGGGTTTTGAAGCTCTTATCGGTTATCTCTATCTTGGCAAAAGATTTGACAGAATTATGGAGCTTGTGAAGGCGGGCATTGAAGCTGTGGGCAGCGACGCATAATGCCATGCGTTATGAAATGACGCTGCACATTAACGGACTATAGGTTTCGAGAGGATTTGTATGAAATACAGTGAATTTACAATTGAAGGACGCAACGCCGTAATTGAGGCGTTCAGAAGCGGCAGAACAATCGATAAGCTGTTCGTTCTCGACGGATGTAAGGATGGTCCTGTCATGACTGCCGTCAGGGAAGCGAAAAAATACGGGACCGTTATCAATTATGTTACAAGGGACAGGCTGGACCATATGTCGGAGACCGGACATCACCAGGGGGTTATTGCGGTTGCGGCGGCATACGGTTATGCCGGGGTGCAGGATATCCTTGATGCGGCAAAAGCCAAAGGAGAACCGCCGTTCATTTTTATTTTGGACGGTATTGAGGACCCTCATAATCTGGGAGCAATAATAAGAACGGCAAATCTCTGCGGTGCACACGGAGTAATAATACCTAAACACCGGGCGGTGGGACTGACCGCATCTGTGGCCAGAACCTCTGCGGGAGCTATTAATTATACTCCTGTTGCAAAGGCAGCCAATATAGGGGCGACAATAGATGAACTGAAAAAACAGGGTTTATGGTTTGTCTGTGCGGACATGGATGGCGAAATCATGTATAATCTTGATTTAAGAGGCCCCATTGGTCTTGTCATTGGAAACGAGGGCAGCGGGGTAAGCCGTCTTGTAAAGGAAAAATGCGATTTTTCAGCGTCAATACCTATGAAGGGCGATATTGATTCTCTGAATGCTTCGGTGGCGGCTGGAGTTATGGCTTATGAGATAGTAAGACAAAGGATGTGTTGATATGGAGAGCTCAGGCGGCGGCAAAACGGATTACGGCAGGATGTCCGACGAGGAGCTTGTACTTATGTACCGGGGCGGTAATGAAACGGCGGCCGACATACTTGTGGAAAAGTACAAGAATCTCGTAAGAATGAAGGCAAGGGCATATTTTCTGGTGGGAGCGGACAATGAAGACCTTATTCAGGAAGGCATGATTGGGCTTTATAAGGCAATCAGGGATTATAATGCCGATAAGGAAACGGTATTCATGACATTTGCCTCATTGTGTATAGGAAGACAGATAAGGACGGCAATAACGGCTTATAACCGTCGTAAAAACGCACCGTTAAACACATATATTTCGCTGGACACCCCGGTCACAGACGAGCAGGGGGACGATGCAAGCCTCAAGGATGTGATTGCATCGGAGCAGGAGCTTAATCCCGAGGCGTTAGTTATTGACAGGGAGCAGGCGGACAGGATTGCCGGAGAACTGTACAAAAGCCTGAGCAAGCTGGAATTGCAGGTTCTGGAGCTGTACAGGGAGGGGCTCAGCTATTCGGAGATTGCAGGATACCTGGACAAAACGCCGAAGGCTGTTGACAACGCCATACAGCGGGTGCGGGCAAAGCTCAGTTCACTCAGGGAATAATAGTAAAAAACTATTGAAAATGTGCGGCAAAAATACAAATGTGCGGCAAAAATACCTTGACAAAGAAAACACATTATAATATACTTTATCAGGTGAAATTAATAAGGTGTGCCCGTTAAGGGCATAAAACATGCTGATGTGGCTCAGAGGTAGAGCACTTCCTTGGTAAGGAAGGGGTCACGGGTTCAATTCCCGTCATCAGCTTTTTTTGATGCCGTAAAATTCCACTTGAAACTTTATTGTAACTATTCTAATATAAATATATAGGTTGTATACGGTGAGCATACAGCAATATCTGCTTCGGGGAATCAATAAACCATCAGGGCAGAAAACGTGTACCGAAAACGATGAAATGGATTTGCCGGCCGGCAAGGTTTAAGAATGCAGAAAGGCGCCAGAATATGAGTAAAAACAAGAGATACATACATAAATATAATAATAAAACGGATGGGCATATTAAAACTCATTCTGCAAAACGCGGCGTACCGATTGTGTTGTCACTGGCATTGCTTGCAGGGGCATTTACCTGGGGATGCGGTCAGTATACAATAAATCTGATTAAAGACGAGTTTGTGGTGAATGTGGGGGATGAACTCAGTACGGATATCAGCGATTATGTCAGGGCATCCAAAGCTATGCTTGAGGAGATGACTCTGGACGTTTCTGATGTTGATATAAATACCATGGGCAGGTATACAGCCACCGTAACATACGGTGAGGATACCAGAAGCTTTACGATAGAAGTTGCGGATACCAAGGCGCCTGAGATATCACTCAAAAGTGAAGAGATATATTTTGAGCTTCAGGGAACGCTTCATCTTGACGACATAGTTGCATCTGTCAAAGACTATTCGGAATTTGAGTACGGTTTTTCGGAGGATATGACAGCTGCCGACAAGGATAAGAAAATGGTTGACAGTCTTTTTTTCTCAGGCTTCGGCGATTATAATGCGGAGGTTATTGCCAGGGATGAGTACGGCAATATATCCGTAAGCGATTTCAGGGTCCATGTTGTGGAAGAGGGCCAGATACCCGGGGGTTCCGTTTCGGTATCGGACTACTCGGCATTTATGAATACGGATCCCGGAACGGCTTTGGGCGATTTGGCCTCGTACAGCACGGAAGGGGTTATTTTCGGACTCAGCGATAGCGTGGATGCGGAAAGCAACAGGCCGGAAATCGGATACTACACTAATCTGTACGGAATGTACAGCGTTGATTTTATACAGCCCCAGAGTAATTACGTGTGGCTCACATTCAATGAAATTAACGAGAGCGGCAAAACAGTAAAGCTTCTTGACACACTCAGGGAAAAGGGCGTAAAAGCCGTATTTTTTGTCACGCTTTCGTATGTGCAGAATAATGAAGAGCTTGTAAAAAGAATGATTGACGAGGACCATGTGATAGGGAATTATACTGCAAATTGCGCTGATGTGGGAGATTTAACGTCAAACCAATTGACAAGTGAGCTGGATACGTTGTACAATTACGTTTACGAAACTTACGGATATGAGATGTACCTTTTCAGACCGCCGTCGGGTTACTTTAACGAACAGGCGCTGGCAACGGCACAGAGTCTCGGATACAGAACGGTGTTCTGGAGCTTTGCATATGCCGACTGGGACGCCCAGATGACTACAAAGCAGGCTCTCAATAATGCGCTCAACAAAGCGCACGGCGGGGCAATATATTCGTTAAGTGCGTCATCTTCGCTTAATCAGAAGATGCTTGCTGACCTGATTGACGGAATCAGAGAGAAAGGGTTTGAATTCGCAGTCTATCAGAAAAATTAGTAAATTTTAGGAGCTGAAGAATATGGAAAAGAAATTAAGAGTCGGAATACTTGGCGGAACAGGAATGGTAGGACAGCGGTTTATATCTCTGCTTGAGAACCATCCGTGGTTTGAGGTTGTGGCAATTGCAGCCAGCCCTCGTTCTGCAGGCAAGACATATGAAGAAGCGGTAGGCGGAAGATGGAAAATGACGACGCCTATGCCGGAAGCTGTCAAAAATATGACGGTATACAATGTCCATGATATTGAAGAGGTTGCTTCCAAGGTTGACTTTGTGTTCAGCGCGGTTGACATGTCAAAGGAAGAGATTAAGAAAATAGAAGAAGACTATGCAAAGACGGAGACGCCTGTAGTGTCAAACAACAGCGCTCACCGCTGGACAGAAGATGTTCCTATGGTTGTACCGGAGATTAACCCTGAACATTACGGGCTTATCGAATATCAGAAGAAGAGACTGGGAACCACAAGAGGATTTATAGCGGTTAAGCCGAACTGCTCAATACAGAGTTATACACCGGCTATTTTTGCACTCAGGGAGTTTGAGCCTACGCTTGTGGTGGCAACAACATATCAGGCTATTTCCGGCGCCGGTAAGACTTTCGAGGACTGGCCGGAGATGAATGGCAATATCATTCCTTACATTGCCGGAGAGGAAGAAAAGAGTGAGCAGGAGCCTTTAAGACTTATGGGCAGGCTCGTTGACGGAAAAATTGAGAAGGCTGCGCTTCCTGTCATTACGACCCAGTGCATACGTGTTCCGGTATTGAACGGGCATACTGCGGCGGTATTTGTGAACTTTAAAAATAAACCGACCAAAGAACAGATTATCGAGAGGTGGAGAAGCTTTAAAGGGCTGCCTCAGGAGCTTGGCCTTCCAAGCGCTCCTAAGCATTTTATACAGTATCTTGAGGAAGATAACAGACCTCAGGTTGCTCTTGATGTTGACTACGAGAATGGCTTCGGCGTATCGTTCGGGCGTCTCCGTGAGGATGCGGTTTTTGATTGGAAGTTCGTCGGACTCTCCCACAACACAATAAGAGGTGCCGCTGGAGGTGCGCTTTTAAGCGCGGAGCTTCTTGCCGCACAGAAATATATAACAGCAAAATAAAGCCAAAAAAGCAGACCCTGCTTCCCTTAGGAAGCGGGGTTTTTTGAATCGGGCGGAGTTTTCTTATTCCACTCCCCCTTAAAGAAGAATATGACAGATATAATTGTAGCTATGCACCAGCCGATAGGCCATGCGCTCCATATGCCTGTCGTACCGAATACTTTTGACAGAAATACGGCAAGAAGCACACGCAGAATTAAATCCGTGAAGGTTGCCGCCATAAAACGTCCCATTTTTCCGGCTCCGCGAAGCACGCCGTCGGCTACAAGTTTTATCGAAACCACAAGGTAGAACGGTGAAATTATTCTTAAAAACTGCATACCTGTGCCGATTGCCTCAGTTGAGGTCTGTTCCATAAAAAGCAGCAGCAGATACCGCCCCGCGGTACAGTAAATGATTATAAACGGAATACATATTATCCATACAAGCTTTCCTGCCGCAAAAAATCCCGGTTTGATTCGTTCTCTTTTGCCGGCGCCGAGATTCTGAGCCGTATAGTTGGAAACGCCGTTTCCCAGAGTAGTAAGTGAAGTTATGACAAGGTTGTTAAGCTTCACAGCGGCCGAGTAGCCTGCCATCACGCTTGTGCCGAAACCGTTTATGACGCCTTGTATAACTATGTTGCCTACGGAAATAAAGCTCTGCTGAAGAATGCTTGGAATTGCGATAGCGGAAATTTTTCCGAGAATCGGAAGGGAAAAAAGCTTTGACTCGCCTTCGTCCTCATCGGAACGGATTTTGGCAATCCTGCGCAGCACGATTATTATCGAGAATATACAGCTTATGCTCTGGCATATGAAGGTCGCCCATGCAACGCCTGCCACGCCCATTTTAAATGCCGTTACAAAAAATATATCCATGGCAATGTTGCTTGTTGAAGATATTGCCAGAAATATAAACGGAGTTCTGGAATCTCCCAGTGCGGAAAAGATTCCGGTGGCAACATTGTAAAAGAAGAGAAACGGAAGTCCCAATATGTATATGTTAAGGTATAAAAGCGAATCATCTATAATTTCATCCGGCGTGTTAATCAAACGCAGCAGATTTCTGCACTGAGTCCATCCTATAATCATCAGAATGGAGCATAAAACGGCGCTGGCAATAAGAGTTGTGTGAACAGCCGTTCTCATATCGGCATATCTGCGGGCGCCGAAATAATTGGCTGTTATTACGGAACATCCGATATTGCAGCCGAAAGCAAAGGCAATGAAAATCAGCGTTATCTCATAACCGTTGCCCACGGCGGCAAGTGCATTTTCGCTGACGAATTTTCCTGCAACAAGACTGTCCGCAACATTATAAAGCTGCTGGAAAATAATGCTTCCAAAAAGGGGCAGGCAGAAACGCCACAGTATCTTGGATGGAGAACCCACCGTCAAATCTTTGTTCATAATATAACTTCCTTTTTAGTATTATAATGCTTTGCCGCCGCGCTTATATGCGGAAGGCGGCATTGAATTAAAATCACAGACAGCGTGCTTTGACTCTGTCGGCTTTATGTATTATACTTTACTGTAAAAAATATTAAAAATATATAATTGATATATGAATTATATAATTTTTATATAATAAATCCTGAAACATCAAGGAGGCAGTATGTCGGTAAATTTTGAATATTATAAAATTTTTTATTATGTAGCAAAATACAGGAATATTTCCAAAGCAGCCGGAGCGCTGAGGAATAACCAGCCCAATCTTACCAGAGTAATCAAGCTTCTGGAAAATGAATTAGGGTGCCAGCTTATGCTCAGAACAAACAAGGGAATCGTTCTGACCGAGGAAGGAGAAAAACTTTACGGGTATGTGCAGCCGGCAGTGGAAGGACTATGGAAAGCCGAGGAGGAGCTTACGGGCAGAACCGGTCCGGAGGGAGGCACGGTGATTCTGGGGGCAAGTGAAACTGCGCTCCATCTTTTTCTTTTTGACAGGATACAGGAGTATCATGAAAAATATCCGGACGTACGAGTAAAAATATATAATCACTCCACGCCCCAGGCATTGGCGGCGCTCAAAAACGGCCTGATAGATTTTGCGGTAGTAACCATGCCTGTCAAGCCGGAACCTCCCGTCAAAGCAAAAGAGTTATATACGTTCCGCGATATCCTTGCGGGAGGCGTAAGGTACATGGATATGGCAAAGGAAACACACAGTCTCTCGGATGTGGCGGACTGTTCCTTTGTGTCCATGGAAAAAAACACAAGCACCTATGAAATGTACAGTCGTTTTTTTCTTGAAATGGGGCTTGAGTTTGCGCCGGACATTGAGGTGGCTACAGCGGATTTGATACTTCCCATGCTGGAAAACAATCTCGGATTGGGCTTCCTGCCTGAAAAGCTTGCCGGGCCATCCATTAAATCCGGGAAAATCTGTCAAATCAGAATAAAGGAAAAAATTCCGGAGCGCGGTGTAAGCCTTGTATATGATACCGAAAGAGGGCTTAATGCGGCAGCAAGGGAAATGAAAAAAATTTTGCTGGAAAATATTGTTGACAATTTATAGGTCATACTATATTATATAACCAACATATATTATACAACATATAATATTGTGTGAAAAATAAAAAAGCGGAATGGCTGTGAATAAGGATTAAGGAGGATAAAATGATTTTTCAGTTAGGCTCCGCACTTCTTGATGCCTGCGTACTTGCCGTATTGAACCGTCAGGATACATATGGCTATGTTCTGACGCAGAACGTGAAGGAGATTGTGGATATTTCGGAATCAACGCTTTATCCGGTGCTTAGGAGGCTTCAGAAGGACAATTGTCTGACTACCTATGATATGGCTTATCAGGGAAGGAACAGACGGTATTATGCCATAACGCCGGAGGGACGGAACCGTTTGAATTATTATCTTAACGAATGGAATGTTTACAAAAACAACCTGGATAAAATTCTTTTTGGAGGGAATGGTCAATGAACAGATATGCTTATCTGAATGAGTTAAGTAACTGCATTCAAAATGAACTGCCGGCAGATGAGTACAACAATGTTATGCAGTATTATACGGAATATTTTGCCGATGCGGGGGCGGACAAAGAGCAGGAGGTAATCTCGGAATTAGGGGCGCCGGATGAATTGGCCAGAAGGATAATTGCCGAATTTCGCGGTAAACAGCCTTCTGATGTAACTATTAAAAGCAAAAAAGGACTGCCTGTGGGCTGGATTATTTTTATAGCAATAGTCGGTTCGCCCGTGTGGCTTGGCCTTTTATGTGCGGCGATAGGTGTGGGAGCCGCGGTTGTTGCGGTTGTGGTATCAATAGCCGCGGTTGCGGCGGCGATGATTCTTGGCGGAGTTACGGCCATAGCAGGAGGAATTATGACTGCCTTCTCAAACGGGGCCAACGGCGTTCTTGCCGTGGGAACCGGATGCCTGTGCATATGTGTGGGACTCTTGCTGACAATGCTTTTCGTGCTTATCGTAAATGCGGTCGTGAAGGGCTGCAAAGCGGCATCCGCAAAGAAAAAGAAGAAAAAATACGGCGGTTATACACATACCGGAAATGCAATGTAAGGAGGACTGGAATATGAAAAAATTTTACGCTGTATCTGGAATTATTGCCGGGGTCCTTCTTCTGATTGGAGCCGCTCTTGTGGGGATAGGAATCGCTTGCGGCGCGGACAGGGAATTCAGACTTTTCGGGAAAATTAACATGAACTTTGGGGTAGGAGAAATAATTGAACAGGAGTACACACGTCTGGAAGAGTTTGACTCCATCTATGTGGATGCGGATTATGCCGAAGTAGAGATTATTTCTTCAGACGACAAAAAATACGGAATTGAGTACAAAATAAATTCTGATGATACGGAATGCGATGTTGAAGACGGACGGCTGGTTTTTAAAGAAAAAAGGGACAGATTTTTTAATTTCAATTTTTTCTTTTTCGGCGGCTTTAATGATGAAACATATATCAGGATATATGTACCGGAAGAGGAGCTTAAATCAATAGAGATTTTTGCGGACATGGGAAGCGTTACGCTCGATGATGTGGCATGCGGATACCTGTCAGTGGATTGTGACATGGGAGAAGCCATACTCGACAACATAACGGCCCAAAAGGTGGAGCTTGACTGTGATATGGGCAATGCTGAGATTACCGGAACCGTAACGGGCCGGCTGGGAGCCGACCTGGATATGGGCAATGCGGAAATTACGGGATGGCTTGACTGCGATATGGATATAAACTGCGATATGGGGAATATTGATATTGTATCATATTACAGTTCCTCTGCCTACGATTTGGAAATCAATACGGATATGGGAAGCCATACAATCAACAGGGACGGAGGAAAGGAAATTTCCTCAATTAACAGGATTGACGCAGACTGTGATATGGGAAATATAAATATTACTTTCACGGACGCGCCGCGGTAAAATATATTGCCGTTTGAGATATATGTGTTTTCATTCGATAAAAACAAAGTAAAATATTGATAATTTTTTAACAATTACAATATTTAGTGCAATTTGCTATTGCAAACACAATATATAGGTGTTATACTATCCAAGCAGCAGGAAATAATATTACTATTTAGGAGGAAAATATAATGCCTGAGAGAAAAGAATGGCAAGGATTTAAAGGAAAAATCTGGAAAGAAGAAATAAATACACGCAGTTTCATTCAGGAAAATTACACACCGTATGACGGTGACGAGTCATTTCTTGCAGGTCCTACGGAGGCGACGGATAAACTCTGGGGCAAGCTCCAGGAGCTTCAGAAAGAGGAACGCGCCAAGGGCGGAGTGCTTGATATGGATACCGATATAGTGTCATCTCTCACATCACACG
>CALWMX010000039.1 GCA_944382105.1 uncultured Butyrivibrio sp. | reverse complement strand
AAATATAATATTTACTGTTCGGAAAAAAGAGGCGTTGAGAAATATCTGTCTCCGCTGTCAGGCAAAAGAACAACAATATTTTTGCCCTCATTCTCCGGCCGTTTCGCAAGCTCCAGCGCCGCCCATGTAGCTGCACCGGATGAAATTCCCACAAGAACCCCTTCCGTCGAGGCGATTGCTTTTCCTGTCTCAAAAGCAACGTCATTGTCAACCGGAATTACCTCATCATAGATTTTTGTATTGAGCACCTCAGGCACAAATCCCGCACCGATTCCCTGGATTTTGTGCGACCCGCTTTTGCCCTGTGAGAGAACCGGCGAGGTAAGCGGCTCCACAGCAACGATTTTTATCTGCGGGTTTTTCGATTTGAGGTATTCCCCAACACCGGTAACGGTTCCTCCCGTTCCGACTCCTGCCACAAATATATCTACCTTACCGTCGGTGTCGTTCCAAATCTCCGGTCCTGTGGTCTTTTTGTGCGCCTGAGGATTGGCGGGATTCACAAACTGCCCGGCTATAATGCTGCCCGGTGTTTCTTTGCGTATTTCTTCGGCTCTGGCAATTGCTCCGGGCATCCCTTTGCTTCCGTCCGAGAGCACAATTTCGGCACCATATGCTTTGATTATATTTCGCCGTTCGACGCTCATGGTCTCCGGCATAACTATAATAAGCTTGTACCCTCTTGCCGCCGCAATCGAAGCAAGTCCTATACCCGTATTTCCGGATGTGGGTTCTATTATTGCAGCGCCCGGCTTAAGGGAACCGCTTTTTTCCGCTTCATCTATTATCTCTCTGGCGATTCTGTCTTTGACGCTTCCCGCAGGATTAAAATACTCAAGTTTGGCAATCAGGTTTGCTTTGGCTCCGTATTTTTCCGCCAGTCTGCCAAACGATACAAGCGGTGTAGAACCGATTAATTCAGATGCATTGTTATATATTTTTGACATTTCCGTTACCTCCTGATAATCCGCTATTCAACTGCTTTAAATGCTTCATCCAAATCTTCGATAATATCATCGATGTTTTCCGTTCCGATTGAAAGTCTTACGGTATTGGGTTTTATTCCCTGTTTTGCCAGCTCGGCTTCGTTAAGCTGTGAGTGTGTGGTCGTGTACGGATGAATGACAAGCGATTTGACATCCGCAACGTTGGCAAGAAGTGAGAAAAGCTCAAGATTGTCTATAAAATTCTGAGTTTTTTTCAAATCTCCTTTAATATCAAAAGTAAAAATAGAGCCGCCGCCGTTCGGAAAATATTTTCTGTAAAGCCTTTGCTGTTCAGGGTCGGCGCTTAACGACGGATGATGTACAGCCTCCACCTGCGGATGGTTTTTGAGATAATCAGCTGTCTTAAGCGCGTTTTCAACATGCCTCTCGACTCTCAGCGAGAGCGTCTCCAGTCCCTGAAGAAAGAGCCACGCATGGAACGGGGACAGGGTTGCGCCTGTGTCCCTGAGCAGGATAGCCCTTATTCTTGTAATAAACGCCGCATTGCCCGCAGCATCAGCGAAGCTTATTCCGTGATAACTGGGGGTCGGCTCGGTAAACTGCGGGAATTTGCCCGACGCCCTCCAATCAAATTTACCGCTGTCAATAATCACCCCGCCTATTGCGGTTCCGTGTCCGCCTATGAATTTAGTTGCCGAATGTACCACAATATCCGCTCCGTATTCGATGGGCCTTACCAGATACGGGGTGGCAAATGTATTGTCAATTACCAGCGGTATATTGTGCGCGTGAGCAATCTTTGCTATACCTTCGATATCGGACACCTCTGAATTAGGGTTCCCCAGCGTTTCTATATAAACGGCTTTGGTATTTTCCTGAATTGCATTTTCGAACGCGTTTAAATCCAGCGGATCCACAAAAGTTGTGGTAATCCCGTAATCCGCAAGCGTATGTGCCAGAAGGTTATAGGTTCCTCCGTAAATATTGCCTGCCGCTACAATATGGTCTCCGCTGAAGGCGAGATTCTGAATTGTATATGTGATTGCAGCCGCTCCTGACGCTACCGCAAGCGCCGCCACACCGCCTTCAAGAGCGGCAATTCTCTTTTCAAAAACATCCTCTGTAGGATTTGTAAGCCTTCCGTATATATTGCCCGCGTCCCTCAGTCCGAATCTGTCTGCCGCGTGCTGCGAATCCCTGAATACAAACGATGAACTCTGGTAGATGGGAACCGCCCTCGCGTCGGTGGCAGGGTCAGGCGTCTCCTGTCCCACATGCAGCTGTAATGTCTCAAATTTCAGATCTCTTTCCGAATATGCTTTTTTGCTCATAATATTAATTCTCCTTATATTCTGCCTTTCTCCTTAATGAAAAGTAATTCATATCAAACTGGTATGAATTGTCGTTGGGACTATATTATCATTTATATCCTAGTATGTCAATAGGAAATATAGGATATGTAGAAATATAAGAAAAATTACTCAATAATTCCTCCGCAGAGTATACAGCCGTCCTTATAAAAAACGGCGGACTGCCCCGGCGTGGCCGCACGCATCGGTTCGTCAAACTCCGCTCTTATTCTGCCTTCTCCATTTGGAAAAACAGTGCACGGTTCTTCTCTCTGTGAATAGCGCAGTTTGCCCATGGCACGGATTGGCTCCGTAATGCTTTCCACAGCCATAAAGTTTACATCAAATATATTAACACATTTTGCCAGCAAGTCGGCGGCCGTTCCCAGAACCACCGTATTATCGGAAGGATTAATCCTGAGCACAAAACGCGGTTCGCCGAAAGCTATTCCCAGCCCTTTTCTCTGTCCGACCGTATAATGGGTTATTCCTTTATGTCTGCCCAGCACATTGCCGTGAATATCCGTAAAATTACCTTCCATGTCCTTTATTCCCGTCTCACGCTCTATGAATGCGGCGTAATCCCCGTCAGGTACAAAGCATATATCCTGACTGTCTTTTTTGTGTGCAACCGGAAGATTATTTTGTTCGGCAATCCTTCGCACCTGTTCTTTTTCATATCCGTATATGGGAAAAAGCGTGCGGCGCAGTTCCTCCTGGGTCAGATTATACAGCACATACGACTGGTCTTTGCTTTGTGATACGGATTTGGCGACGCTCAGACGTCCGTTCGGCAGCGTTATTATTCTGCCGTAATGTCCGGTGGCTATATAATCGGCTCCGATTTCCAGAGAGCGGTGCAGGAGCGCCTCCCATTTTATATAGCGGTTGCAGGCAATGCAGGGATTTGGGGTTCTTCCTTTATAATACTCATCCGTAAAATAATTTATTACCTTCTGCTGAAATTCCCGGCGGAAATTCATGACATAATATGGTATTCCTATTATATCCGCAACCCGTCTGGCGTCATCAACCGCGGACAAACCGCAGCAGCCTCCGTTTGCCGCTGCATCAAGAGGATCCTCCTCCTGCCATATCTGCATGGTAACGCCAATCACATCATAACCCTGTTCTTTTAAAAGAAGGGCTGCCACGGAGGAGTCAACTCCTCCGGACATCCCTACTACAACCTTGCCCTTATTCATTAATATTCTTCCTCCGGCGCCTCTTCTTTCTCACTGATATCGTTGACCGGTTTCTCAAGACCTTCTATCTTGATGTTATGTTTCTCGGCATAATCCCAAAGCGCTGCATGAATAGCTTCCTCAGCAAGCAATGAACAGTGAACCTTAACAGGAGGAAGTCCGTCAAGCGCTTCCATAACCGCTTTGTTGGTTATTTTAAGCGCCTCGTATATTGTTTTGCCCTTCACAAGCTCTGTTGCCATACTGCTGGTTGCAACTGCCGCACCGCATCCGAATGTCTTGAATTTACAGTCCCGTATAATCTGGTTTTCATCAATATCAAGATACATTCTCATAATATCTCCGCACTTGGCATTACCGACCGTACCCACGCCCGAAGCATTTTCTATCTCTCCCACATTGCGCGGGTTGTTAAAATGATCCATCACTTTTTCGCTATACATAATTAATTCCTTTCCCTGAACTGCCAGTATTATTTTTTGTTTGAGGCGGTAAAATCAGCGTAAAGGGGCGACATGCCGCGCAGCCTTTCTATTATTCCCACAAGCTTATCTACCGTAAAATCTATATCCTCCATGGTCGTCTTCTCAGACAA
Organism: uncultured Butyrivibrio sp.; assembly: GCA_944382105.1. Lineage (GTDB taxonomy): Bacteria > Bacillota > Clostridia > Lachnospirales > Lachnospiraceae > Eshraghiella. The sequence goes on along the minus strand of CALWMX010000039.1, from coordinate 1,733 downwards.
TGTAAGTCTCAGCGAACCATGGGCAATTTCATGAGGAAGTCCGATTGCCAAAAGCACATGGGACGGGTCAAGGGAGCCCGATGTACAGGCGGAACCGCTTGATGCGCATATTCCGTTCTGGTCAAGAAGGATAAGCATTGACTCCCCTTCAATGAACCTGAAACAGAAATTGGCGTTGTTAGGGAGCCTGTCCGTCCTGTGTCCGTTAAGCCTTGAGTACGGGATTTCGGCAAGAACACGCTCAATAAGGTGATCTCTCAGCTCAGTCTCGTATTTTATTCTGCGCTCCATGTCGGAAACGGCCAGCTCTGCGGCTTTCCCCATTCCCACGATTCCCGGAACGTTATGCGTCCCGGCCCTTCTGTTTCGCTCCTGCGCTCCTCCGTGTATAAAAGAACGGATTTTTACGCCTTTACGTATATACATAATCCCGATGCCCTTAGGGCCGTTATGCTTATGGCCGCTGGCGCTCAACATGTCGATATTCATCTCATCAACATTGATAGGAATATGGCAGAATGCCTGAACCGCATCGGTATGAAAAAGCACGCCTGCCTCATGCGCAACCTTGCCAAGCTCGGCTATCGGTTCTATTGTTCCTATTTCATTGTTGGCCATCATTATGGATACAAGAATAGTGTCCGGTCTGATAGCTGCCTTCAATGCGTCGGGTGAAACCACTCCGTTCTCATCAACGTCAAGATATGTCACCTCAAAGCCCTGTTTTTCAAGCCATTCACATGTATGAAGAACCGCATGATGTTCGATTTTGCTTGTAATAATGTGCTTTCCTTTGCCGGAATAAGCTTCCGCCGTAGCTTTAAGCGCCCAGTTGTCCGATTCGCTTCCTCCCCCGGTAAAGTAAATTTCCGATGGGTCGGCTCCGATAACCGAGGCAATCGTTTCCCTGGATTTATCAACAGCCTTGCCGGCCTCTCCCGCAAAAGAATATATGCTTGACGGATTCCCGTAATGTTCCGTAAAAAACGGCATCATGGCTTCCACAACCTCAGGATATACCTGAGTGGTTGCCGCATTGTCTAAATATATTGTCTTCATATCGCACCTTCTTACTTTGTACCCCTCTGCTCTTTCTGCACTCACGGGCAAAAGGCAGGAGGGAAATTTCCATATATTGTATTTCAGTAATGATTATAGCACATCTATTCCTAGTGTCAAGGTAGGAAATGTATTATTATTTCTCACTATATACTGTAGTTTTTGGCATTATTGTTCTGCCATGCTACCAAATCCGCAAGCGTGACATGGTCAACAACGCCGTTTATGGCATCGTTAAGCCTTTTCCACAGCTCGTTGGTGGCACAGTTCTCGATTTTGGAACAGCCTGCGGCATCATCATCCACACATGCCACAGGAGAAAGCGAGCCTTCCGTGAGCCGCAGAATCATTCCTACGGTGTATTCATCCGGTCTTTTAGTCAGAGTATACCCACCCTGGGCGCCTCTTACACTTCTGACAAATCCCGCATTGTTCAAAACAGATATAATCTGCTCAAGGTATTTGTCGGAAATATCCTGTCTTCTGGCAATATCCTTTATGCTCACCGGACGCGCCGCACTGTTTATCGCTATATCAATCATAAGCCGCAGCGCGTACCTGCCTCTTGTGGAAATTTTCATATAATCACCTCTAAGCTTTCCGTAACTGCCATATTGTTGACTGAATTTATTACCAAGTATTCTTCTTTATTTTTTTTTTATCTTTTTTATTTT
>CALWMX010000038.1 GCA_944382105.1 uncultured Butyrivibrio sp. | reverse complement strand
GGGAAATTCTATTCCCGCTCTGTCTGCAAGCGCCTTGGCCGCCTCCTGGAATGTCATGCTCTCATATTTCATAAGGAATGAAAATACATTGCCGCCCTCTCCGCAGCCGAAGCAATAAAACATCTGTTTGCCGGCCGACACGGAAAAGGAAGGAGACTTCTCATTATGAAAAGGACACAGTCCAAAATAAGAACTGCCTTTTTTTTGCAGCTTTACATATGAAGAAATAACGTCTACAATATCATTGCGTGAACGGATTTCTTCTATCAATTCGTCCGAAAGATACAAAATAATTACCTCTGTTCATAAGATGTTATTTGATGTCCGAAACAGCTATTTTTTCCACGAAACCGGAATAAATATTCTTTTAAAAATATTGATGGCATATTGGTCGCTCATGCCCGCTATGTAATCGCACACTATTCTTTCAACAGACTCGCTGCGAAAGCTTTCGACGCTTCGGAATGCTTCAGGTATTTCCTCAGGATGCTCACAGAAATAAAGATACATCTCCCGGAGCATTTTATGTGCTTTTACCTCTTCGCTTTTGGCAGCCGGATTGGTATAAACGCTGTCAAACATGTATTTGCGCAGTCTGGTCATTGCATCGCTTACATTTTCCGACATGCAAATGTCGGGTTTATCCATGCTTTCTCTTATCACATCATGTATAAGCGTATTTAGCCTTTCCTTTGTGCTGTGTCCGAGAATTGCCGTCAGCTCCTCCGGAAGCTCTTTCTCCGAAAGGATTCCTCCCCTTATTGCGTCATCTATATCATGATTAATATATGCTATTTTATCGGAAATACGTATTATTTTGCCTTCAAGAGTGGACGGGCTGCCGCTTGTCCTGTGATTTAGGATACCGTCCCTTACTTCTTTTGTCAGATTGAGACCTTGTCCGTCTTTCTCAAGAAATTCCACAACCCTTATGCTCTGCTCATAGTGCCTGAATCCAAACGGACAGATATCGTTAAGCACCCGTTCTCCGGCATGACCGAAAGGGGTGTGGCCCAAATCATGTCCAAGGGCTATGGCCTCGGTCAAATCCTCATTGAGCCTGAGCGCCCTGGAAATGGTCCTTCCAATCTGCGCCACTTCAAGAGTGTGAGTCAGCCTGGTCCTGTAATGGTCTCCTTCGGGAGACAGAAAAACCTGTGTTTTGTGTTTAAGTCTCCTGAATGATTTGCAATGGAGTATCCTGTCCCTGTCACGCTGGTAAATAGTTCTGATGTCGCACTGCTCCTCAGGGATGTCCCGTCCTTCTGACATGTCGCTGAATGACGCATAAGGACTGAAATGCTCTCTTTCCCATTGCTCCTGCATTTGTCTTACATTCATATTCAACCTCTGAAATAATTCAAAAAGCCACAACAAAAAGTCCCGCTATTTTATTATTCTGCGTGATTGATAAAAATCCTTTGTAAAATTTATGTAATTATACGCTTTTATGTATTTATACGCCTTCCGGCATTATTATTCCAGAATTCTGTCTATGGCCATTAAATATCCTTTCAGGCCTTCGCCCACAATCTGCCCGTCGCATGCCGGCTCCGTCACCGATACATGTCTGAATTCCTCCCTTGAATTGATATCCGATATATGTATCTCAATTTTGGGGAATGCAGTTACCGATGCAAGGGCATCCCTGATAGCATAGCTGTAGTGTGTATAAGCCCCCGGGTTGATTACAAGCCCGTCTATACCCCTGTAATACGCCTCCTGGATTTTATCTATAATTGCCCCCTCATGGTTGCTCTGGTAACATTCGACCTCAAAACCTTTTTCTTTGGCATAATCCTCAATCATCTTTACAAGACTGTCATAATTTTCGCTGCCGTATATATTTTTTTCCCTTATGCCGAGGAAGTTAAGATTAGGTCCGTTGATAACAAGTATTTTCTTCAATTTATTCTCTCCTTAATCATACTGAAAACTTTCTCATAAGAGCATCTGTCAGTATCTATTATTATATCTGCCGTTCCTTCATAGGTAGAGGCTCTTTTTGACATAAGCTCTTTTATCCGTTCCTTCACGTCGCCGTTTTGAAGAAGCGGTCTTACGGTATCACCGCGAAGTCTTTTGGCAAGAGTATCCGCATTGGCACGAAGGTACACCACGGTACCAAGTTTATGTATAAGCGCACGGTTGCGTGCGTACATAGGAAGTCCTCCTCCCGCAGCCACAACGAGCTTGTCGGTACTGCGTCCCAACAGTTCAAGCAGCACATCAGTCTCAAGCCGTCTGAAATATTCCTCTCCCTCCGTGTCAAAAATCGACTTAATCGTACGTCCGGTCTTTTCTTCAATATAGCTGTCCGTGTCCACAAGGTTATATCCGTTTTTTGCCATGTATCTGCCGATGCTTGATTTGCCGCATCCCATAAAACCAATTAACACTACACCGTTCATATTCCAATTTCTCTTTCCATCATGTCTAAAATTTCACGGGCCGTTTCCTGCGGTACATGAACGTTATTCCAAAGCTCATACGCCGCTATTCCCTGATACAGAAGCATTTTCAGTCCGTTATGGGCTCTGGCGCCGTGTTTCCTGCACTTTTTCATAAATTTCGTTTCGGACGGATTGAAAATTATATCAACTCCATCGCTTACATATTCATAGAAATCATCGTTTTCAATTGGAGCGCATCCGGTATCGGGAAAAAGTCCCACACTTGTGGTCTGTATTACAGGATATTTTCCCTTCGGCAGGTCGGAAAAATTTTCAATGGGAAGCGCCGTGACCACCTCCCCGAAATATCCGTTTACCTCACGGGCAAGCGTTTCTGCCTTTGATAAGCTTCTGTTAAGCAGCCATATTTTACGGGCTCCTTTCTGTGCACACAGAAAAGTAATCGCTCTGGAGGCGCCTCCTGCTCCCAATATAATTACAGAATTGTCATTAATCGTGACATTTTCCTCATCAAGCTGGCGTCCCAATCCGGTAATGTCCGTATTATATCCTTTAAACCCGCTTTCCGACCTGACAAGGGTATTGACGGCTCCGATTTTGGCAGCCAGAGGGTCTATATCCGCAAGATACGGTATCACCGCGCATTTATGAGGGACAGTCACATTAAGACCGTTTATTCCAAGAGCCCACGCCCCTTTTACTGCATCCTCCAGCATGCCGCTCTCCACTCTGAAAGCAGTGTATATCATATTTATGTTCATACGCTCCGACAGCATATTATGTATCATCGGCGAAAGCGAATGTTCCACCGGATTTCCTATCAGACAGCATAATTTGGTTTTTGCGTCCATCATTGGTCCTTTCTGCGTCTTTTATAAAAGAACAGCACAATTTTCTCAAGTTTTCTCTTCAAAACTATCTGTATCTCTTCCTTAGGATGTATCGGTTTTACAAGAATTGACGGTATTCCTGCCCTGTTGGCACCATATACGTCCGTAAAAAGCTGGTCGCCGATAAAGTACGTATTCCCGGTGTCCGTTCCCATAAGTTCCATTGCCTTAATATAATTGGTTCTCGACGGTTTATGGGCATCATACACATATTTGGAACCGACTGCTTCCGCAAAAGGCTTAACACGCGGCTCTTTGTTATTGGATATAAGACAGGTGTCAAACCCTATTGCCCTCAGTTTTTCAAAAAGTCTTACTGCCCGTTCCGTGGCAGGTTTTCCGTGCTCCACAAGAGTATTGTCTATATCATATATAATACCTCTTATACCTTTTTCATATAACGTCTCGTAATCTATTGTATATGAGGAATCCACGTATTCCTCAGGATAAAATTTTTTGAACATGAGTATGTTTTCTCCCGGCAAATCATTGATAGAAAAATCAAGCCCCTGAACAGGGGCAGGAATTTATTCTTCTGTTCGGAAATATCAGAACATCTACTGAAGAAATTTTTTTAGCTCCACCATAAATGTATTGATATCCTTGAATTCCCTGTATACCGACGCAAAACGTACATAGGCCACCGCATCGATATCCTTAAGCTTGTCCATAACCATTTCACCGATTATGGTAGTCGGTATTTCTTTCTCATCCATATTGAAAATCTTAGTCTCTATCTCATCCACTATCTCAGCGATGGTATTTATCGAAACAGGCCTTTTATGACAGGAACGTATTATTCCTTCCTGAATTTTATTCCTGTCATACAGTTCCCTTTTATTGTCCTTTTTTATTACCAAAATCGGCATCAGTTCAATTTTTTCATATGTGGTAAATCTTTTGCCGCACTCGTCACAGCTTCTTCTCCGTCTTATGGAGTTGCTGTCCTCGGCGGGCCTTGAATCTATTACTCTTGTATTTTCCTCACCGCAAAACGGACATCTCATATAAAAGCTCCTTTTTAAATCATGCGTTATATGTATATTTTGAAAGATAATAAATCTGAGTATACATATATAATTATATGTTTTTTGAAGCAAAAGGTCAAATATTATTTTTATGTCCGAATACAGAGTACAAAACAAACAAAAGCGCCACAGGCTCATACACAAACCTGTGGCACATATACGTCATATTATATTATTGTCCCGCCTTCCGGCAATGACTGAAATTATATGATTTTGCATATCGGAAATTAGATTCCGGCAACCTCATCGACAAGCTTCTTAAGTGATTCAAGCGCTTCGTCAGGGAGCTTATCATATCCGTCCTTCTTAACTGCGAAATCTTCAACGGCTTTCACACGGTTTTCCATTGCATTCTTAAGTGCTGCAACGTAATCCTTGTCATTAAGGTCCGGTGTAAAGTCCGCCGTCTTTCCCGACCAGTCGTTCATAATCTCTATATCTTCAAAAGGTCCCCAAGCCTCAAACTTTGCCTTGCCTTCAACAATTGTCTCAAGAATACCGAGTGTATCAGCCGGTTTTACCTTAGTTCCCATAAAATCACCGGTATTAACGATGTAGCAGTCAACATTCTTTTCTTCTACCAGTTTTTTGAACTTGACATAATCATTGACAAGAGGATATGTCCTGAAAGGATTAGCATAAGGTACAATTCTGAGTGCGTTAAGGTCCGTACCCGCAACAACACGCTCTGCCGTTGATGTCTTTGTTGCAAGTGTAGCTCCCATAACCGATGCAAGAGCTGCTCCTTTAATCTTAACTACAGGCGGAATTGTAGGGTCTTTCATAATCCAGAAAATTGCATTTACAGGTGCATCAATTCTGTCCACACGATTAGGTGACCATAATTTTGACTTGATTGCACGGCCGTTACCGTTACGGATATCTTCCGTTACAAGCTGAACCTTGCCGTCCTCATCCAGTGTTGCAGAACAGTTCTGAGCCGTAAGAAGATACTTGTTATCCGGGCATCCTGTAGGGTAATCCGCTGTCTTATCAAAATATGTCGGCTCAAGTGCAATCGAAGCACACGTATCTGTGTTAATGATAAACGCATCATCGTGAAGTACCTTAATTCCTCCGAAAGCATCATATTTTCCGCCATGCTTTGCATGTGTAAGCGTTGACTTACCTGAGCCTGAAAGTCCGTAAACGGAAGCAACATACTTTCTTCCGCCTTCAAGCGAATATTCCTTCTGTCCTCCGTGACATGATGCATAGCCGTTTCTGTTCGCTATAGCCCAAGCCATTGTAAGAGTACCTTTCTTGTGCTCTCCGAAATATCTCATTCCAAGGATACAAGCACAGTTCTGGTCCGTATCAAAATAGCAGAGTGTAAGAGGGTCGCTTAAGCAGCTGTAGTCAACATCCGGTCTGTTGCCCGGCACCCACTGAGGGTCAGAGAAAATATAGATATCCGGCTCTTTGCCGTCTCCTATAAGTTTGGAGTTCTTATACATCTTAACATATTCATCCGACATGTACTGGAAGTTAAGCATCCAGTTGTACATTATGTTTTCTTCTCCTTCAGGAATAAGAAGGTGGGCTTTAACCATAAACTCCGGATCAAGACCTACGAAAACTTCCGCATGATACATTGTTTTCCAGCGTGTCTCATAAACAGCATCCATAGTTACTTTATCAAGCTTGGCTGCATCAACTCCCGGCTCGCCTTTAATACGGCGTGCTGCTGCATAACGGCCCGTAACGGCACCGTCATTGAAAAGAAGCACCTTGGCATCCTTTTCAAGACCAAACTCCTCGCCTCTATAAACAGGCATATCCGTAACGATTGTTCCCGGTGAATTCTTAGCCAATTCATACGCCTCTTTAAGTGTGTTTACTTTAACCACATTGTTTCCGTAAAAAGCGGCTTCAATAATAGAACGTGTCTTAGAAAAACCGACTTTTCCGGCACCGATTTCCGATAAAGGATAATATGCTTTAGTTGCCATAATTAAAAGTCCTCCATTCTTTTGTCTGCCATGGAGTACGGAATCTTTGATGAAACCCTGCTCCAAAGCGGAATTTTTTAAAAATTTCTTATAGATTATCTCATTATAAACTTTAAAAGTCAATAGACTTTATTTTTTATTAATTTTTATCGTTTTTTATTTGTTAAATTATTTCAGGCTCTTTTATCTTTTTAAAATCTGATAGAGCGAGGCTTGTCCGGCCACTTCCTCATAGCCGTTTTCTTCAAAATATATTTCATCCTCTTCTGTCACTTTATAATATCTCAGATCAAGAATAAGATATTCCGGCAGAGGAGATTTTCCGAATTTGTACGGGTATTCATATAATTCCTCCCGGTCCGCCAGATGTGCGATAAAAAAAGTGGTTGCGCCCACCGAAGCCTCTTTCGGGATACTCTCCATGACTTCGTCAAGAACCTCAATCTGTTCCTTCGTATTGCTGTAATGTTCTATATAGTATGTCCTTGAAAGAGATGCAAGCGGCATTATTATTACGGCGGAGCATATTGCCACAGAGCACATGAAGCGTCTTGCTTTTTCCCCTAATTCCGAATAGTTTGATATGGCCATATAAAATAATATCGCCGTAACCCCGAACACATATTGGAAAAAGATTGAATACTGATACTGATAATCGGTTGCCAGATTGATTATTACCATCGGGAGGAGAAGTATGAACTGGGATATCTTTTTTGTGGCAAGCGGCATAAATCCGACAGGAACAAACATATATAAAAGGAACGGATATTTTTCGCTGCTGAAGCATTCTGACACAGCATAAGCAGGGTTTACCACAAAATTCCTTATTACATCCATAAGGCTTCCAGCACTGTCAACCATGAAATTATCATATCTGTAGGTCATAACCCCAAGCCCGTACTCCCGCATAAGTGTCGTAACCGCCACAAAATAAATAACCGCTCCTACGGTCATAAGAGTTCCCGCTATATATTTTCTCTTGCCGAAAATCACAAACAGCCCTATACATGCAATATATACCGGCGCATCCTCTTTTACAAGCATTGTGAGTATTGAGAAAATAATAATGCCCTTATAATTATTTTTCTCAATAAAATAAAACAGCCACAATATCAGAGGAACCAGAAAACAGTTTTCATGTAAATCATAATAGCATCCGGTTGCAACAGTCGGGAATAGAGCAAATATTATGCCGAACGCCGCCGTTGCCGACCTGCTGAGTCCGAATTTTCTGCATAAAAGATATATCGGAATAATCCCGCTGGCAATTGTAAGCACCTGAAGCACCTGCAATGTAACAGGATAAGGAAAAACAAAATAAAAAGGCAGATATACATAATATATCGGCGAAAAATGAACGGCAAAATGGGACAGGCTTACATTGCGCTCCACAGTTGTCACCGGCTGCAGCGTTTCTTTCATATTATGGAACATCTGAGCCCATATACCGAAATCAAATCCCGGCGCGGAATAGTTTACATATCTTAGTACGGTTGTCGTACCCGCTATCATCATATATACAGCCGCCGCCGCCGCATAAATGATTATGACCGTGCGTCTGCTTTTTATTTCGGCAAATACCTTTGTATGTGCAGCCGCATAAACTATTGCAATACAAAGTACCGCAAGCACACCTACAAGATAGGTAAGCTCAGAGTGCTCATTCACTGTAAGCGTTCCGTAAAGCGTTATAAGTATCATGGGTCCGTATACTTCCATCCATGAAAAAACCTTCATGTATCCCAACCCGCAGAAAAAAACGAAAAACAACAGCAAAAAGCATGCATACATAACAATATTTACGTCAGCCGCAAATTGGGCGGTGTTAAATTCCGTTCCGCTTTTAAGGTAAAAAACTATCGACGTGACAAGCCACGCCATAACCAGCCTGACTATAACCTTCTCAAAGGTCATATCTTTTTTAAATGTATTCCAAAACTCTTTCAATATAAAAAATCTCCTTAAAGCTGATACGCAGTCATCTGAATCTTTCGCATTCAAATCTTGCTTTAGTTCTGAGGCAATTTATAAGTGAATCTATTCTGTCATCAAGCCTTCCGTCATCAACAGTCAAATCAAGCGACACAGCTATGTCGTTGACAAGTCTGTCGTCTATTTTGCTTCGTATGCTGTTGAGATACTCTATCTGTTCACGGCTTCCCTCTTTATCAAAGAACATCAGCAGATACGGATTTACCTGCCCTTCTGCGTCGCTGCTATCATCCGGCGCAGCTTCAGGCAGCTGCCCTGACGGTACAGGCTGTATGTTTTCCTCACTGCAAATATTGGCCTTTGTTTCCCCTCTCTCTTCATTTTTATCTTTTCCGCCTAATATAACCCTTTCAAAACGATATTGCTGTTTTGTCTCCGGATATTTATTTCTGTCAACTTCACTTACAAACATATCATACGGCCTGACATATGTCCTGAAATCTCCGTAAAGAGCCTGATAAACCACATATTTTTCTCCTGTCTCCGAATGATATGCCACAGAAATAATCTGGTACAGTTTATTCTTAAAATGCCTGTATATATCTCCCGGTATTATTTGTCTTCTCTCATTCATATTATGCCTTCCCTCCAAGATACACTAAAATAACGGGCATCCTGACGCTTTGGAATACATTGTATAACATTCTTTCCTAAAAAGCAAGAAAAGAACCGTGTGACGGTTCCTTTCTTGCTTTGTATTATATTAAAATTTGCAAAATCAGTTTTAGGTTTTATGATTTCTTTACCAGCCCGTAAATACCAAGTCCGGCAAAGCATGCTCCGGATACCCCGAGAATTATCTGAAGTATATGTAAAATAGGGGTATCGCCTGTATCTGCCTCAACTTCAGGTCTGCGCGGCGGCCTTGTTGTCTCTTCCTCAACAGGTGTCGTCGTCTCATTGTCTCCCTCAATCTCGGTTGGTCTCGTTGTTGTTTCCGTCTCAGGAGCCGTTGTTTCTACAGGAGTCGTCGTCTCCTCCGGTGTTGTCGTTTCTACAGGTGTCGTTGTCTCCTCCGGTGTTGTCGTTTCTACTGGAGTCGTTGTCTCCTCCGGTGTTGTTGTTTCTTCCGGTGTTGTTGTCTCCTCCGGTGTTGTTGTTTCTACAGGTGTCGTTGTCTCCTCCGGTGTTGTCGTTTCTACAGGTGTCGTTGTCTCCTCCGGTGTTGTCGTTTCTACCGGAGTCGTCGTTTCTTCCGGCGTAGTTGTCTCCTCCGGTGTCGTCGTTTCTTCCGGAGTCGTTGTCTCTTCCGGTGTTGTCGTCTCTACAGGTGTTGTTGTCTCTTCCGGTGTTGTCGTTTCTACAGGTGTTGTTGTCTCCTCCGGTGTTGTCGTTTCTTCCGGAGTTGTCGTCTCTTCCGGTGTTGTCGTCTCTACAGGAGTCGTTGTCTCCTCCGGTGTTGTCGTCTCACCCGGAGTTGAATCCGGCTCTGTTTCCTCCGGAATATCATTAGAGACAAAATGCATCTCGCCGCTTATATTGTTGAATGTATCACTGATAACACGGCCCGAGCTTGTTACATAGAGCATGACATCTGCATCCGGTGCTACGACTATGCCGCACACGCCGTTCATGTTAACTGTCCCGTCATAATCTGCGAAATTCCAGATAATTGTATCGGAAATCGTAGAGGAATCATTGCCGGACGAAACTACAAATCCGTTATTGCCTTCTTTAATAGCATATTCTCTTATGCTTACGCTGTCACCCTTAATATCCGTTACATTAATGATTACTATTTTATCCTGCGGCTTGTAAATTTTAAGACCGCCGTTCTGAATGCTGTTAAGCTGTTCTTCCGTTATATTAACTACACATATCTGGTCCGTACAGTCAGTAACATCTATTATGCTCCGGTTCATATCGGAATAATCTGCAATCACACCGTCCGTATTTCCGTATTGCGCATATTCCGTAAATGTATTTCTCACATAAGAAATAGCAGCCGTTACATCAAGGAAATTCTCTTCAAAAAGAATATTAACGTTTTTATTATTTGCGATATAAATCATTTTGTCAGGGGAATCAAGCACGGCCACATCCCCGTTGACTGTAAAAGGCACTCCGATGATAATATTATTGGCTGCCTTGTCACTCTTAAGCCTGAGTGTGCCCGGCGTCATATCCTTGAAATAAAATGTTCCCGGATTGCTTGAAAGGTCGCTTCCTACCCAATGCTCCGAAGGATGAAAAAGGTTGGTTGCAAAGTTGGCCTGATAGTCGTTGGACACCCAAACTTCCTCCGCAGTAACCGCATAAGGTTTTGCACTTCCTATAAGTCTCTTGAGAATAACCTGTACATTCTCATCATCGGCATATGTAACGCTTCCAAAAACGCCGACCCCGACCGTCAAGCCTGCCAGAAGCATGGCAACGGCCATAAATATAGCGCCGGTTTTTCTTGACATGTTCCTGATTTTGCTTATTAATTTCATTAACATTTCCTCCGATTGATACATCTAATGATATTCTATACTTCTTTTAGAAAATGTTATACCCCCTTTTCGGGGGGATTTTCGTAAAATTTTATTTTTTTGTTTATACATCATGACAGCGGGATTATTCTTCTTTCACTAAAACACCTGTTCCCACATAAACTAAAATGTAAATAATTATATGCATCGGAATTTAATTTATGAATAAAATCAGAGATTTATTATATATTGACCAAATACACCGCCGCAATATAAGAGGCCGCGGCATAAACGTTGCGGTCGTTGATACCGGCATATATCCGCACAACGATTTAAGAAAAAGCATTATTTATTTTCATGATTTTGTCAACAAAAAAAATATGCCTTATGACGACAACTCACACGGAACACATGTAAGCGGAATTATTGCGGGAAACGGTGCAATGAGCCGCGGTATGTACCGCGGCATGGCTCCCGATGCCGGAATTATTGCCCTCAAAGTCCTTAATTCTTCCGGCTGCGAAGATGCCCGCACAATAATTAAGGGCCTTGAATGGATTATGGATAATTATTCTCTTTATAATATCAGAATAGTAAACATCTCAATCGGCACTGAGGCTTCCTCCTGCGACGATGAGCTCAGCAGTCTCATCAAGGCCGTTGATTCCCTTTGGGACATGGGAATAACGGTCATCACCTCCGCCGGAAACAACGGGCCTGAATATCACACAATAACAACGCCGGGAATCAGCCGTAAAGTCATAACCGTAGGGACCAGCGATATAATGATACACACCGACACATCCGGAAAGAAACATATAACTTACTCCAGCAAGGGGCCTACTCTCTGTGATGTCCAAAAGCCGGACATAATAGCTCCCGGCAACAATATCGTAAGCTGTTTTACAAAGCAGGGAGGCTACACGTCAAAAAGCGGCACCTCCATGTCCACTCCGATAGTGTCCGGGGCTGCCGCTCTGGTTATGTCTTACAATCCTTCGATATCAAACAACGAGTTCAAAGAGCTGCTTTGCAGGTCAGCGGACGATGCCGGCCTTGACCGTTACACTCAGGGATGCGGAAGGCTGAATGTGTCGAAATTACTGCTGCTTTGCTAACCACAGGTCAAGCTGCTCGTCATATACATTGAACGACGTGATGCCCACATCGTTAAGCCACTGATTATATTCCTTTACGTCAAAATCATCGCCCAGCTCTTCCTCAGCCTTTTCACGCATATCGTTCATAAGGATATGCCCGACAGTGTAAGGCAGGTAAATGCCCGGGTCTCCTACAACCGCGGAATACATGCTCATTGCCATATTGTCTCCGCTGTCATAATCATTGTCGATGTCAAAGTAAACGGAAATATAGTCGTATGTGTCGTCAATATCCCAGCCTTCATAATTGACTCCCAGATCAATTCTGGATGACATAATATATCCAATCATGCTGTCCAGATTTAAAAGCTCCTTGGCATTGTCGCTGATATCAAGATAATCCAGTACGCATGTTGAAGAATACTGTGCCCATCCCTCGGTTGCACCTATAAAATCCAATATTTTTCTTACATTATGAACCTTGTCATTGCCGTAGAAATTAGTAAACTGATACAGATGGCCCGGATAGCCTTCATGGGCAAGAGTCGTATACATCAAAGTGGAACCGCTCTCAACTGCAGAGCCGTTGACTTTAATATTATTTACGCTGATGTCATCCAGCCTGCTGGTCACATAATATGCCAGCGTCCCCTCTATTTCACACGCTTTATTCTGATACTCGATATTGTAATCGGTAGTCAAAGGCTCCGGAAAATCCTCCTTCATATTGTCAAGTACATACTCTAAAACTTCCTCAGGCGTGTCAAATCCGGCCCTGTAGCTTAACGCTTCCTCATATGCCTCATAATCTACCATGGCAATAGCAGTAAGCTCCTTAAGCAGCTCGCTCATTTCGTCATCCAAAAGCTCTATTACCTCCTCCGGAGTCATCTCCGAGCTGGTTTTATCCCTGACGATTGCTTCATACAGTTTAACGCCGGCATCTCCGTAATTACACAGACCGCCGTCATTGGTTCCCGTTCCTTTAAGCTCTTCCATGGTATTTTTTATGTTTTCGTATGCAGGAAGATAATATTCGCTTACATACTGTCCGTTCAGGTCGATATAACGGTTTTTCTCATCATCCGTCAAGTCAAGATTATTTATTTTATCCTCAAAAGTCACTATAAGAGCTTCCGTCTCCGCATTGAGCAGTGTGTCGCACTGTTCAATCACCTGCCCGGCAAGATAATCCGACATAAAATAACCTTCCTCGGACTGTTTTCTTACAATCTCCAGCATATCGTCAACATACCGGTCAACATCCTTAAGATATAGGAGATATTGGTCAACGTCATCTTTATCATAAAACACGAATTCAATAAAATTGGTTGACAGATTTGACACCAGTCCGGAGCTTGGTCCGAAATAATTGTAAATCAGCTCTGAACCCTCATATGCAAGCTGTGTTTCCATATAAAACTCAAGACTGTCATATGCAAGCTTCTGCTCTTCGGTAAGCGAATCCCTGCTGTACATGCGAAGCTCTTTCAGCTCATCTCTCATGGAGTCGTAATCAGCGCTGTCCACCGAAACCTCTCCAAGAATGTAATCCTCTTCATCAAAGGTTATTCCGTATTTCTCCGGATCGCTTATGCAGAAATGTGCGTTAAAGCTGTCGCCGGCCACGGACTCTTTAAAAAGCCTGTCACAGAACGCGTCAAATTTATCCTGTATTTCCTCGTCCGTCGCTTTTTTGAAAGAACATGATGTGAGCGGGACGATTAACACTAAGCACAAAAATACCGCAGCAACAGTTTTTATTTTTTTCATATACCAAACCTCCCGTTAATATCAGTTGAAATAAACCAGCTCGTCTTCCGGTTTGTCTGCGTTTTCTATATCTATAGCATGCAGAACAACCCCGGTACCCCTGTACTCCTTACAGAACTCTGCTTTTGCCCTTGCCGTAAGCCTGATAAAATCCCTGTCCTTATAACCTTCGAGCTGTTTTTCGGTATTCTTGTCACACACGCATTTGAAACCGATAAACCTTATATCTTCCACACAGCAGGTCATTGCAAATCTCCCGGGGGCAAACATCCCCTTTTTGGCATACTGCTTTGGTTTGTACACAACGGCTTTTGTTTTAATAATTTTGTTGTCGTATTTTTCCGGATTATCCATTGCGTCCATGTACCACAGCCCGAAATCCTCATCCGCAATTTCAATTTCATCCGCTGTCACGTCAAACGGAAGTATTTCATTAACCTCATTGGAACTGCCGTCCGACGATTCAAAATATACCTGAGCCCTTCCGTTTACGGCCTTGACGCTCCTGCGGTATGCGGCCCTGTCGGAATCCTTGGTGCATCGGTTAAAAATAACCATCTCGGTAAGCTTATACTGCTCCATCATAACCTGACGCATATTGGAAAGGTACATATCGTAAGTCTCGGCATTGACAAGCGTAATAATCTGTACAACTTCCATGAATTTAGGCAGAAGGTCAATGAACTCTTCAAGCTTCCACATGCCGTTGAATTCTACAAACACCCTCTGGGCTTTACATTTATCACAGGAATTAATAAAAAAGTCCTTGGTAAATTCGCTCATATCCTCAACAGTAACCACTGACGCATTGAGCGTAGCCATAGCATCTTTGTCATATTCCTCTTCGCCTTCTTCACAGGCTATGACAAGCGTCCTGTCGCCGTCATTGAAGTCCTCGCTTGCCAGTGTATCCTTTATAAATGCCGTTTTGCCGCTTTCAAGAAATCCGTTAATTATAAAAACAGGTATTTCCATAATATTCTCCTAACGCTTTTTTCATGCATGTTGCCTGAGGCGCATCCCTCCGGTGTAAAAATCCTTTACTTAAGTCCGAACAGCTCTTCCATCTGTCCGGCATCAACTTTAGTTCCGATTACGCAAAGCTTACCCGTATATTCCGGAGTTCCCTCACGCAGCTCGTATTCACCGGGAACAGCATCGAAATATATCCATGAGCCGTCTTTACCCTGCACCATTCCTTTGGCTCTCAGTATGACTCCGAACTCTTCAGTCGTGACAAGGCGCTTAAGTATATCTTCAATCTCTGATTTGTCATACTTGTGAGGTGTTTCCGTACCCCAGCTGTTAAACACGTCATCCGCATGATGATGTCCATGGTCATGATGATGACCGCAGCAGCATTCTCCTTCGCCATGATGATGCTCATGCTCTCCGTCATGCTCATGGTGATGGCAGTGCTCATGCTCTTCATCATGTCCGTGGTGATGGCCGCATACCGGACATACATCCATCTCTTTAAGCATCTCATCCACCAAGGATGTTCTCTCCATGGCGCTTACAATCTTTTCTCCTGTCAAATCATCCCAAGGCGTTGTAATAATTGAAGCCTTGGCATTATGTTCCCTGATAAGGGCAACAGCGGCCTCAAGCTTATCCTCCGTCATGTTCTGCGTTCTGCTCAGGACAATTGTGGACGCGCTCTCAATCTGGTTATTATAAAATTCTCCAAAATTCTTAATATACATTCTGCATTTTGTACCGTCCGCAACCGTAATGAAATTTTCAAGGGAGAGGTCTGCTTCCTCTCTGACATTTTCCACTGCTGCAATTACGTCGGAAAGTTTTCCCACGCCGGACGGCTCAATCAGAATCCTGTCGGGAGCGTATTCTTCCACAACCTGCTTAAGCGCTTTTCCGAAATCGCCCACAAGCGAGCAGCAGATACATCCCGAATTCATCTCATTAATCTGTATGCCGGCGTCCTTCAGGAAGCCGCCGTCAATTCCTATCTCTCCAAACTCATTCTCAATCAGAACTATTTTCTGTCCTTTATATACCTCTTCCAACAGCTTCTTAATAAAGGTTGTTTTGCCTGCTCCCAAAAAGCCTGAAATTATAGTTACCTTGGTCATTATATCCGTCCTTCCCGATTATTGTTAAAATATCTTATCATTCAGAACCATGTACGCATCAATGATTCTTCACCGTTACAAAATTGTTGTTCCGCATTTGCCTGCAAGCGCATCTCTGGCGCTCTCAAGATTTGCTATTACTGCCCTGCGTTCTTTTCCGGCAAGTACAAACTCTACTGCCGCAGATACCTTCGGAAGAGTTGTTATCGCTTCCATATTTTCCTCATTGGCGTATTCCTTGAGTTCCGATGCCTTTACCGTATCAAAGCTGCGTTCCTTGCCGGTGCCTTCATTAATTACAAGCTTATCCGCTGCCGTAAGGAACAACAGCGTTCCGGCATCAAGAAGCTCTGCAAGCCTTGCGGCGGTATAATCCTTTTCTATAATTGCGCTTGCTCCTTTCAACGCAGTCCGTTGTTCAAGCACCGGTATTCCTCCGCCGCCTGCCGCAATCACTATCTGTCCCGCATCCATAAGCGTCCTGACTGCATCAATCTCATATATATCCAGAGGTTTAGGCGCTGCGATTATTCTTCTGTAGCCCTTGTCCTCCTTGACAACATAGTTTCCCTTGGCTTCCTCCGCCTTTGCTTCCTCCTCCGTCATATATCTTCCGATAACCTTGGTTGGATTGGAAAAAGCCTTGTCAAACGGGTCAACCTTTACCTGTGTAATTATTGTGGATACGGTCTTATATATACCCCTGTTGAGCAGTTCCGTCCTTATGGCATTCTGCAGGTCATATCCGATATATCCCTGACTCATTGCACCGCAAAGCGACATCGGCGCTACGGTATATCTCGAATCCAGACGTGCGAACTCTGTCATGGCGGTTTGTATCATTCCGACCTGCGGTCCGTTGCTGTGAGTAATCACAATCTGATATTTTGCTTCAACCAAATCGGCTATTGCATCGGCAGCCTTTGCCACATTTGCTTTCTGCTCCGGAAAAGTTTCTCCGAATGCATTGCGTCCCAAAGCTACTACTATCTTTTTATTGTCCATTAACATACCTCTTTTCATATGATATTTTTGAAATCCTTACAGCACATTATATAATACTCTGACGGAAAAGTCAAAATTGCCGACGCGCTATTGCTTGAAAACGTAGCTCAACACATTATATATGAGAGTGTTGGAATATTTGGAGTATACGACCTCCCTTGCCATTGCCGGATTATCGGTGATAAGCGCATCCACGCCCATCACCGTAAGCTCTCTTGCCCTGTTTTCACCGTTGACTGTCCAGACGTAGATTTCCTTACCCCTGTTGTGAATCGCGTCAACCATATTTTTGTTGACAAATCCAGAGTTTATACTGAACGCATCCACATACGGAAGATTATAGAAATTCCCATAGGCAACCGTCAGCACATAACCTGTCATGATATCCGGATTGATTTCCTTAATTTCCTTAAGAGCTTCGTAATTCATTGAAGTTACCACACAGTCGTCAATATACCCGTACCTGTCGATAAGCTCGGCAACCATTCTGACCAAATCAGGTTCATTGTTCGAAAGCTTTATTTCTATATTAAGCTTTATTTTACCTTTGGTATACTCCATTACCTCTTCAAGCAGAGGTATGCGGCATTCCCCGTATTCCTCCTCATCGCCGAACCAGCTTCCCGCATCAAGCATGGAAATCTCGTCATAATTCATATCCCATATATTTTTGTTGACTCCCGTTGTTCTTTTCAGGCTGGAATCATGCATCACCACTATTCTTCCGTCCTTTGTCTCATGTACGTCCAGTTCAATATAATCCGCAGTTGCCTCAACGGCTTTCTCAAAAGCCAGCATTGTATTTTCAGGCGCGTTATAAGAGCTCCCCCTGTGCGCCATTATCAGTGTTTCGTCAAAAATCTCCACATTATCAAAAGGATTGCTGTCGAATGCCCTGACCAGATATACCATATTGACTGCCAGCAATACTGCTATCATAACCGAACATACCGTCAGCTGGATTTTAGGTCTCTCATGCTTATTTTTTCTGTGTTTTCTGCGGACAATACCCTCAGTGACAATACCCATATTAAGCTCGTTGCCGCTGTCGCATCTGTATCTGAAGAAAAGACTTGTTATAACACAGTATGACATAGGAAGCGACAATACTACCAGAAGGATTTTGGTGACGGAAAGAACCACCCTGAACACGGACAGATACAGAGCCATACCTATATTCGCCTTGTCAAGAATAAGGACTCCGACACATATGAGAATAATCAAAGTAAGGTACACCGTATATATTGCTGCAGTCAGCAGCAGATTCCAGCACAAAATCGCAGCAAACGCAGACAATCCCCGGCGCTTTATCATCTGCCTGCTTTTTCTTTTGCTTTCGGTTACATCCCCGCCGTCATAAGTCATATAATTTATTGTAAAAATGTGTATAAGGCAGTACACAAAAAAACACAACAGGCCGACGGCAATAGGAATAAATATATAAAGGTGGCTTTTTATTGTACGTACAACCGCAGCGGGCAGAGAAATATCCGACAACAGAAAGACAATTAACGTAATATTCATCATAACCGATATAAAAAGCACATGAAAAAAGGAATTCAGTTTTTTGCGCTTCATAGTACGCTTCATGAGCCGGACGCCCGATTTGAAAATGGCTCCGATTGAAATCGGATGATTGTGATAACCTGCGTCAAAGCACACCGACAGGCATGATACTTCATACGTTATATAAAATGCCGCAGCTGCAACGATTAGTGCAAAGAAAATTATTGTATACGGACTTTTCAGGTAAATAAAAAAATAATCGTTGGTAAGATATCGGAAGCCTGCTTTACGCAGCGTGAAATTCCATCCGAGCAGATAAAGCGGATAAGCAACGGCAAAGGCGGCCAGCTTATAAAGAAGTTCAAATACAACAAGATTAAGGCCGCACTTTTTTATAAGCGCAACCGCATTAAAAAAAACATTGCTTCTCCTGTTGTTTATTTTTTTCTCAGCCTTCATATTAATATACCCGCATGCTTAAATAATGGCGAGCAGTGTTTAACACTGCTCGTCGTCGATACCCATATCTTAAAGTATAGCTTCCAGATTGGCTCTGACAGCCCTGATAAAATCAAAACTGTTAAGCACCTTCGGATTATCTATTGTGGTAATCAATGCAAGGTCTTTTGTCATCTGACCGCTTTCTATTGTGTCAATGCAGGCTTTTTCCAGCTTACCGGCAAAATCCTGAAGCTCCTTATTCCCGTCGAGTTCTCCTCTTTTTCTCAATGCGCCGCTCCATGCAAAAATGGTAGCGACCGAATTGGTCGAAGTTTCCTCTCCCTTAAGGTGTTTATAATAATGTCTCTGAACGGTCCCGTGAGCGGCTTCATATTCATAAACCCCGTCAGGCGATACCAGAACGGATGTCATCATGGCGAGCGAACCGAATGCAGTTGCAACCATATCGCTCATAACATCCCCGTCATAATTCTTGCAGGCCCATATATATCCGCCTTCGGATTTCATAACTCTTGCAACCGCATCATCAATCAATGTATAGAAATATTCTATTCCTGCGCTTTTAAATTTATCATCATATTCTTTATCATATATGTCCTGAAAAATATCTTTGAAATTATGGTCATATTTCTTGGAAATTGTATCCTTGGTGGCAAACCATAAATCTTCTTTCCTGTCCAGGGCATAGTTAAAACAGCTTCTTGCAAAGCTTTCTATTGATTTATCGGTATTATGAATGCCCTGAATTATTCCGGAGCCAACAAACTCATGTATTGTCTCCCTGAGAACATTTCCGTCACTGCCCGTGAAAACAAGCTCGGCCTTGCCTGACGACGGCACTTTAATCTCAACATTCTTGTAGACATCCCCGTATGCATGTCTTGCTATAGTTATAGGTTTTTTCCAGTTCCTTACAAGCGGTTCGATGCCTTTTACTATAATCGGCGCCCTGAAAACTGTTCCGTCAAGAGTCGCTCTTATTGTTCCGTTAGGGCTTTTCCACATCTGTTTAAGGTTATATTCAGTCATTCTGGCTGCATTCGGAGTTATTGTAGCACACTTAACCGCCACACCGTACTTTATATTGGCATTGGCGGCATCAACCGTAACCTTGTCATCGGTTTCGTTCCTGTGTTCAAGACCCAAATCATAATACTCCGTATTCAGTTCAATAAACGGAATCAGAAGTTCGTCCTTGATGGACTGCCAGAGAACTCTGGTCATTTCATCTCCGTCCATCTCAACAAGGGGGGTGGTCATTTTAATCTTTTCCATATAAAAATCTCCTTTATTATATTGCGGTTATTATTTTATGTAATATAATCACGGCGCTTTGAACAACGCATTTTATACCTAACATAATCAGTATCTTTTAAATTATACTACATAATCGGTGAAAATCAACAATTAATGTGGTAACAAGACAAACCGGTCAGCATATTTCTATAGTGTAAAGTTCATTTCCCGGAGGAAATACAATGAGTGATTTAGCAGCAACAGGATGCGGATGCGGCGGCAACGGACTTTCAGGTTCGGGCAACTGCAGCTGCAACGTACTTCTTTGGATTTTAATTCTTTCTTGCGCATGCGGAGGAGAGGGCGGAATTTTCGGCAACTCCCTTTTCGGCAATAACGGATGCGGCGACAGCTGCGGATGCGGATGCGGCGGCAACTGGATCTGGATTATTATCCTCATTGCACTTATCGGCTGCTAGTTCCTATAAGCGGACTGTGCAGTATCATGGGGGTGTCCCAAAAGTCATTTAATGACTTGAGGGGCAGCCCTCATTCTCTTTAAGTGCATATTCCGGGGTTAAAAGCATATATTGTATAAAACCACGGACAGTTATAATTATGGAAAAATTTGAAAGCCTGCCGCTTACGGAATTTGACATTGCCACATGCGGTACATATTTTCAAATGATTAAAGCATATCTGCCTTATATTGACGGACAGCAGCAACAGATGCTGGCTATTTTCATAAGGCTCGCCGAACTTATGCAGACGCTTGAATTTTACAGGAATATGCCCTGTGCTTCCCCTTTGTGCCGAAAAAACAAGGATCACAATCGCATCATTGATGAAATAAAGCGTTACTGTCCCAAAAAGGACATGGAAATATTTGAGATGATGTCCAATCTGGGCAGCATGAATGAAATATTCAACATATACAATGCCATGAACAATGGCGAACACAAGGACGGCCCTGATACGGATATGCTGAAAAACTTTCTTTCACCCAAACAGCAGCAATTGTATGAGCAGTACAGCCGAATGCTTGATTTGTAAATTCGGCGGAATGGAGGTTTATGGACAATAATTTTAACCGTATAGACAACCGCAAATCGGCGCTCCTGAAAGAATTTATGGAAATATCCTCAGGCAAAAGCTCCGACGACATACTTCCGCTGCTTCTGGCTTTTTCCAACAAGGCTAAAAAAGAAAATATCACTTTCAGCAAAGCTGATATTGAAACCATATTTGATTCGATGAAAAAAGATATGGCCCCGGAAGAACAGACCAAAATCGAAACGCTTATGAAAATGGCTTCGGTACTTTAATGTACCGAAGCCGCTTTGTTTAACATGACACATGCTTAAGGCTTTTTATTTTACAACAATGTTCACAATCCTGCCCGGAACATATATTTCCTTGACGATTTCCTTGCCGTCCATAGCTTTGGCAACCGAAGGAAGCTTTTTGGCCTTCTCCAAGACGTCTTTTGTGTCTTCTCCGACCGCAATCTCTACCGTACCCCTGACCTTGCCGTTGACCTGAACGCCGATCTCTATTGTATCTTCCTTAACCGCCTCAGAGTCAAACTGCGGCCACGGCTCATATGCAATTGTATTGTCATGCCCCAGAATGCTCCACATTTCCTCTCCTGCATGAGGGCACACACATGAAAACATCTTTATGAAGCCTTCCGCATATTCCTTCGGACACTTTCCGGCCTTGGTTGCCGCATTCATGAATATCATCATCTGGCTGATTGCCGTGTTAAATCCAAGCGTTTCAAAATCCTCGGTAACTTTTTTTACCGTCTGGTGATAAATCTTCTTGAGTACGCCGTCGTCTCCGTCCGTTATATTTTCCGGCTGGGTAAAGAAATTCCATACTTTGCCGATAAACCTTCTTGCGCCTTCGACACCTTGCTGGCTCCACGGCTTTGAAGCTTCAAGAGGCCCCATGAACATCTCATAAAGCCTTAATGTATCGGCGCCGTAATCTCTTACGATATCGCTGGGATTAATGACATACTCGGGGAATCTCTTTCCCATTTTAATACCGTTGGCTCCGAGAATCATGCCCTGATGCACAAGCTTTTTAAACGGCTCCTTAGTAGGGGCTATTCCCTTGTCGTAAAGGTATCTGTTCCATATTCTTGAATACATCAGGTGTCCTACTGCATGTTCAGGTCCCCCGATATACAAATCCACCGGCATCCAATGCTTAAGAAGCTCTTTGTCGGCAAGCTCTTTATCATTATGCGGATCGATATATCTCAGATAATACCAGCTTGAACCTGCGCTTCCGGGCATTGTCGAGGTTTCCCTTTTGCCCTTCAGTCCGTTATGCTCATACTGCTTCCATTCCTCAGCGTTTTCAAGAGGCGCCTGACCGTTTCTTCCTTTGTAATCCTCAAGCTCCGGAAGAACAAGCGGAAGCTCATCATCATCAAGGACATGAATTGTACCGTCTTCAAGATGGACAATCGGAACAGGCTCACCCCAATATCTCTGTCTGGCAAAAATCCACTCACGGAAATGATAATTGGCTTTTCTTCTGGCAACCCCCATATTAACCAGCTTGTCGGTAATCGCCGTTTTGGCCTCCTCAACCGTAAGACCCGTAAATTCGTCGGAGTTGATGAGTCTGCATCCTTTTTCAAGATAATCGTATTTCTCGAACGCTTTTTCATCTATGTCTCTGCCGTCGATGACCTGTATCAACGGAAGCTTATGAACCTGCGCGTATTCATAATCCCTCTGGTCATGCGCCGGAACAGCCATTACCGCTCCTGTACCGTAATTTGCAAGAACAAAATCACCTATATAAATAGGAACTTCTTTGCCGTTTACAGGGTTGACTGCATATATCCCTTCAAGAACGCAGCCCGACTTGGTCTTGTTAAGCTCCGTTCTGTCCATATCGTTTTTTCTGACTGTTTCGTCAATATATGCCTGAACCTCTGCCTTATTTTTGATTCTCGGCATCAGGTCTTTAACCACCTGTCCGTCAGGCGCCAGTACCATAAATGTAATACCGTATATTGTCTCGATACACGTAGTGAATATTGAGAAGTTTCCGCCTCCCACAATCTGAAAATCCACCTCAACGCCTTCGGATTTTCCAATCCAGTGTCTCTGCATCTCCTTGGTTGACTCCGGCCAGTCAATTTCTTCAAGTCCTTCAAGCAGTTTATCCGCAAAAGCAACCTGATCGATTACCCACTGCTTCATATTCTTGCGGATGACGGGAAAGCCTGCCCTCTCCGATTTGCCGTCGATAACCTCGTCGTTGGAAAGAACTGTCCCCAGTTCTTCACACCAGTTAACCGGCATATCCACATACTTGGCGTATCCGTCAAGATAAAGCTGTTTGAATATCCACTGTGTCCACTTATAAAAATCCGGGTCGCTTGTGGCTATTTTCCTGCTCCAGTCATAATCAAAGCCAAGTTCTTTAAGCTGGCTGGTAAACGTTTCTATGTTTTTCTCCGTAAATCCGTTGGGATGATTGCCCGTGCTGACCGCATACTGCTCGGCCGGCAGTCCGAAAGAATCATAGCCCATCGGATGAAGCACATTGTAACCCTGCATCCTTTTCATACGCGACACTATATCCGTGGCCGTATATCCTTCCGGATGTCCGGCATGAAGTCCCACTCCCGAAGGATACGGAAACATGTCGAGAGCGTAGAATTTGGGTTTGGAAAAATCCCACACATCCGTCTTGAAGGTCTGATGCTCCTCCCAGTATTTCTGCCATTTCGGTTCTATTGATTTAGGATTGTAAGTTGTCGTATTGGCCATATTTGCCTCCTGTATATGACAGTTAATATTGTTTTAGTAAATCATAATGTCAATATTATACAGAAAAAAGGGATTTGTCAAGAATAGCCGGGCCGCGTGATTGCGTAAATTTAACTTTTATATTTAATCATTTTTGTGATATAATAAGCACAGCGGCGGATTGCGCTTGCGGAATCCGACATTGTGCGAATGCCCACACGGAGACGTCAGTCGACGTGATATAATGTGAACACTTAGCGAATACAAGCACAGCACGTCATGAGCTTAGTGGAACATATATCTGTAAACTTGGCGAGGTATTTTACGAGCATAGTGAACATGATATAATGTGAACACTTAGCGAATACAAGCACAGCACAGTACAAGCTTAGCGTAACAAAGAGGTGTTATTATGCTTGAAAATAAATTAGGGATCACAAATTCTGCCGACCTTGCACGTGAAGAAGAACGAATCAGCAAGAAAAAGGCTATGGAGCTTTTTGAAAAATCTATTTTAGATAATCTCCCTGCCGGCAGGTTTTCTACATTACAGGCAATCCATAAATACTTGTTTGAGGATATTTACGATTTCGCCGGCAAAATCCGCACTGTAAACATTGCAAAGGGCAATTTCCGCTTTGCACCGCTTTTATACTTGCAAGAGGCGCTTAAAAACATTGATAAAATGCTGCAGTCGAACTTTGATGAGATAGTGGAAAAATATGTTGAAATGAACATCGCCCATCCGTTCCGGGAGGGCAACGGTCGAAGTACCCGTATTTGGCTTGACCATATTTTCAAAAAAGAAATCGGCAAGGTGGTTAACTGGAGCGAAGTAGATAAAGAAGATTATCTTCTTGCAATGGAACGCAGCCCAATTAAAGATATTGAAATTAAGCATCTGCTGAAAGCGTCACTAACCGATGATGTCAATAGTCGCGAACTCTATATGAAAGGTATTGACCACAGTTATTATTACGAGGGTTATACAACATTTAAAACGGAAGAGTTATAAATATTCATATGGTCAAAATGCGAGAGATTATAGATATATTCCCTCGCATTTAGTATTTACAATAAATCTAGAAATGCATTTTTACCACTAAAATCTGCTTTGACATGGTCCCGATCAGCTCCGTTAAGAGCAAAAATCAGAGCATTATCATTAACTCTATATATCGGAACCCTTGTCACATTTGATTTGGCAACTGCTGCCCTAAACATTGACCCGGCGTTCCAATCTGTTTCAGCTATTTCAAGCGCTTCTTCCGTAAATTGAGTGGAACGTATATTATTATTCAGTGCAAATTGACCGGTAATACCATTATTATTACAATAATCAATAAGGTCTGAACCTGTAACAAGGTCCAGCTCATTAGTGTACTTTTCTTTAATATATTCAATGCAGGCGTCCGGAGCGGCATCAGGGCAGTTTATTATATCCGCTGCAAGGTACTTTGCACCCGGCTCTATTTGACGTGAACACCATCCGGCTTTTCCGAGGCACTCATCCGAACATATTATCAGAGTTCGCAAGGCAGACAGGGTTACGTGTCCGATTTCTTCTATGTACGTCCTACCATCAGTATTATTTGTGTCTTTGCAATGTATCAGCATGGAAACATATTCAAGACTGAAATCCGTATTTGTATCATGATAAAATGCGATAAAACCAGCAATAGCAGGTTCGCCAATTTTATATACAAAAGGTTCTATATAATCTGTTTTATATGCAGTAGCCCCAAATTTATATGATGATAATGCATCACAAAAAACAACCTCGCTTGATTGCAAGTATAGGGTACCCATTGTCCCGCGTACATTCATATCATTTTAATACTCC
>CALWMX010000037.1 GCA_944382105.1 uncultured Butyrivibrio sp. | reverse complement strand
ACTTATGTGGTCGCTCATGAAAGATATCGCCCGCGAGATGGGTGTCCGGACAGACGTTCCGTTTAAGGATTTGACTGAAAAAGAACGTGATATTGTCTTTCACTGGCCGGCCGTCAAGAAAAATATTATCTATCAGAATAAAACAAGCGGTGCGGCAGGCGATATGGATTTTACCTATTTCAACGCTACCTATACCGTAGAAAATGCCCTGTCGAAGGTCAAAGACGAAAAGGGTATGAAGCGTGTGGAAAAATTTTTGCGGCAGGACGTATGCCCGGACTGCGGCGGCACACGGCTTTCCGAAGCCGCCCGCGCGCCGAGGCTGCGGGGGATATCCCTTTCCGAAGCCTGCATGATGACCCTTTCGGATTTGTCAGAGTGGGTAGATGGCGTACCGGAATCGCTCCCGAAGGAAATGCGCCCGAT
This sequence comes from uncultured Butyrivibrio sp., assembly GCA_944382105.1. Lineage (GTDB taxonomy): Bacteria > Bacillota > Clostridia > Lachnospirales > Lachnospiraceae > Eshraghiella. The sequence goes on along the minus strand of CALWMX010000037.1, from coordinate 15,284 downwards.
GGCGGAAAGTATCTGCGGCTCTTTCCAAGAGGCGGCAAAGCGATTGATGGATTTGGGCCTTTCCTATCTTACTCTTGACCGCGCCACATCCACTCTTTCCACCGGAGAACGTCAGCGAATGCAGCTGGCAAGGGCAGTACGAAACCGAACGACCGGAGTTCTCTATGTGCTGGACGAGCCGTCCATCGGCCTGCATCCTTCCAATCTGGAAGGACTGACCGGCGTCATGCGTGATTTGCTCTCCGACGGCAATACGGTCATTCTGGTGGACCATGACACTAATGTTCTGAAAGAGGCGGACTGGCTGATTGAGCTTGGCCCCGAAGCTGGCGCGAACGGCGGCACAATCATCGCGCAGGGAAGCATAGATTGCGTAAAGAACGACCCTTCCTCAAAAATTGCGGGATTTCTCACGGGAAGGACGGTCATCAATGTAGGAAATCATATCCCCGCAAAGGAGATGTTTAATCTTGGCACAATCCATCTGTCCACTTCGGAGATCCATACGGTAAAACCGCTGGAGGCAGATTTCCCCAAAGGCAGGCTGATTGCCGTGACCGGCGTGTCCGGCTCAGGAAAAACCACAATGGTTCTCGAGAGTCTGGTTCCGGCGCTGGAAGCAAAAATAAAAGAAGCAAAACTGCCGGAGCATGTGAAGTCCATATCGGCTGACGGCATAAAACAGGTCAAGCTGATTGACGCCACACCCATCGGCATCAATGTGCGCTCTACCGTGGCCACTTATGCCGATGTACATGACGAACTGCGCAAGGTCTACGCCAGAACTCCGGATGCTAAGGCGAAAGGCTATAAGGCCGGCGACTTTTCCTACAATACCGGAATATTGCGCTGCCCAATCTGTGACGGAACAGGAACAATCAGCCTTGATGTACAGTTCCTTCCGGATGTGGACATCCCTTGCCCGGATTGCGGCGGCTCCCGGTACTCCAAGGAAGCAAGCCTCGTCAGGAGAATCCCCAAAAATGCGGATACCGGATACACCCTGCCGGAGCTGATGGACATGAACATCGACCAGGTGCTCACAGCCTGTGCCGATCTTCCGAACGTGAGCCGGAAGCTTCAGGTACTTCATGATTTGGGACTTGGTTACCTCACGCTTGGCGAGGAAACGCCGAGCTTGTCCGGAGGAGAAGCACAGCGCCTGAAGCTGGCAAGCGAGATGGGAAAAGGACAGTCAGACTCCGTATTTGTCTTTGACGAGCCGACAATCGGACTTCACCCTCTGGATGTGGAAACGCTGCTAAACGTTTTCAAGAGCCTGATAGACAACGGTGCAACAGTGATTGTCATCGAGCATGACTTGGACGTCATCCGAAACGCCGACTATGTAATCGACATGGGCCCCGGAGGCGGCGTGCAAGGAGGCAGAATCGTAGCCCATGGCACGCCGGAAGAAATCGGTAAGTGCAAGGACAGCAAGACCGGACTCTATTTGAAACAATTTCCAAGCTGACTTTTGCTCAACCGGTACAGCCTTCATCCTCTCGAGCTTATTTTTCAGGTTAAAGCCAAAGCCATCCCTGTGTTGGGGCGGGCTATTTTTGTGCAATTCTCATTATTTCTATTCTCAGAAAAATTTTTATGGAAAATTATTTTTGTAAATCTATTAAAACAATTGTTGACACAGTGTCAGAGAAAGAAAGAGAGGCAATAATTATGAAGAAAAATGTAGGTTCTGTATTAGCGCTATATCCCACCCCACTGGTTGTTGTCGGGGCTATGACGGACGGCAAGCCCAAGAAAAAACGGAAATTCCGATATTCTCTGTCATCAATTTATGAAAGGTGCACAAGAGGCAGGACATAAAACTGAGCTGATTTCTTTATATGACAAAAACATCACCGGCCACGATGGAAAAGCCGGCCTGAAGGGAGAACGGTATGGCAAAAGAATCATTAGAGCTGATTGCCCAGAGAAAAACTGAAATTATGGATGCCTGTGAAATCCTTTATCGCATTAAGGGGTTCCGGGAAGTGACCATCAAGGACATCAGTACAGAAACCAGCTTCTCCCGGCCGTCAATCTACAACTACTTTGAGACAAAGGAAGAGATTTTCCTCGCTCTCCTGACCCGAGAATATGAACGATGGACGGAAAAGCTGATAAAGGTGAGCTTCGGCGGACCGTGGAATCGGGATGAATTTGCGCAGGCGCTGGCGCGCACTCTGGAGAATCAGGACACTATGCTGAAGATTCAGACCATGAACCTGTATGAGATTGAGGAAAACAGCCGGGAAGAACGGCTCATGGAGTACAAGCGCGCTTTTTATCGTGCCATGACTGCCATTGACGACTGCCTGGAAGCTTATCGGCCCGGCATTGAAGACACGGAAAAGCGTGATTTCCGTTATGTTTTTTCCCCATTCCTCTATGGGATTTATGCGTATGCCCATCCCACTGAGAAGCAGCTTTCTGTCATGGAACAGGTGGGAATTCCCTCTGCGCAGATGACGATTTATGAATTGGCATATCACTGCATCCGGCAGCTACTGCCTGAAAGCTAAGGAGGTATCAGCAAATATGGAATATGCGAAATTAGGAAACACAGATATTGAAGTATCGAAGCTCTGTGTAGGCTGCATGAGCTTTGGAAAGGCCGGGACTCTCCACGACTGGACGGTGGACGAGGCCGAAACCGAGAAAATCGTAAAACACGCCTTAGACCTGGGAATCAACTTCTTCGACACCGCTAACGGCTATTCGGAAGGCACCAGCGAGGAATACTTAGGCCGGGCAATCAAGAAAAATATATCAAGAGATAAAGTTGTCATTGCATCAAAAGTTTACTTTAATCCCGGACGTCTCTCCGCAGAGGCCATCCGCCGCGAGATTGACGGAAGTCTGAAACGGCTTGGCACGGATTATCTTGATTTGTATATTATCCATCGGTTTGATTATAATACTCCCATTGAGGAAACAATGGAAGCACTAAACAATCTGGTAATAGCCGGGAAGGTTCGTGCAATCGGCGCATCCGCTATGTATGGCTATCAGTTCTACAATATGTAGCTTGCCGCAAGAGACAACGGCTGGGCACAGTTTGTGGCAATGGAAAATCACTATAATCTTCTCTATCGTGAGGATGAGCGAGAACTGATTCCCATCTGCCGCCAGATGAATGTTTCCCTCATGCCATACAGCCCGCTGGCAGCCGGACATCTGACCCGACCGGAGTGGAACTCTGACTCTATCCGCAGCAGAACCGACCGTGCAGCTATGGGTAAATATGACAGTACCCAGACGCAGGATATGGAGATTGTCCGCAGAGTCCATGCTCTGGCGGAAAAGTACGGTGTCAAAATGCAGCAGATTGCTCTGGCATGGGAGTGGGCGAAAGGCGTGACGTCGCCGATTATCGGAGCCACTAAATCATCCCATTTCGACGATGCAGCGGGGGCATTTGCCGTCAAACTCACGGAAAATGACATCGATTATCTGGAAGAACCGTATGTCCCCCATAGGATTGTAGGTGCAATCGACCACAATCCGGAAGATGGCGTTAAGCTGCTGGATGTAAAGAAATAAAGAAAGCGAGGAAAAGCTCCATGAGCATTACTATGAATCTCTATTATACCGGAAAAAATGGCAGTGTCCGCAAATTTGCCGAGGAGATGGAACGCAGCGGGACGGCCGACCTGATTCGTGCGGAAGCCGGAAATGAAAAGTACGACTACTTTTTCCCGATGAACGACCCCGAAACGGTTCTGCTGATTGACAGCTGGAAAAATCAAGAGTCTCTTGATGTTCATCACGCCTCTCCCATGATGGGAACTATTGCCGCTCTTCGGGAAAAATACGACCTTCACATGAGAGCGGAAAGATATATTTCGGACAACGCAGGGATCCCGGATTCCGATTCAAAATTTATCAAAAAATAATCGGAAACTGATATTGATATAAGAAAACCCCTTCTCTGATATGTACCCCTTTTACTGGGCAATAACCAGTGAAAGGGGATTTTCGAGTGCGGATAACAGGACTTGAACCTGCACGGGTTTGCCCACCAGAACCTAAATCTGGCGCGTCTGCCAATTCCGCCATATCCGCTTAATGACCGCCGGAAACCGTGTCTGCGGTTTCCGGCGACTCATTGATTATATAATTTCAATGTAATATTGTCAAATTATTTTCCCTGATTGAGCAATTCCTCCGCGTAGTACACCGACTGCATCGCGTCTTTTCCGTAGAAATCGGCTCCAATCATATCGGCGTATTCCTGAGTCAGCACAGCGCCGCCCACCATCACCTTACACCAGGGGGCCGCATCCCGAAGCTGCTTTATGGTCTCTTCCATACTTACAACGGTCGTTGTCATTAAAGCGCTCAGCCCCACAAGCGGCGCATGGGTTTCCGCCACTTTTGCAACGATGGTCTCCGGAGGAACGTCTTTTCCCAAGTCTATCACCTCATAGCCGTAATTCTCAAGCAGCACCTTGACAATGTTTTTGCCGATGTCGTGAATATCTCCCTTCACTGTTGCAATTACGATTACGGCTTTTTTCTCCTGTGCCGTGCCCTGACGGCTGACGTAATCCTTGATTGCCTCAAATCCGGCTTTTGCAGCTTCCGCGCTCATAAGAAGCTGAGGCAGGAAAATCGTGCCTTTTTCAAAGCCCTTGCCCACAATATCCAGAGCCGGAACCAGCTCGCCGTTGATTATTTCCATTGTATCCTTTGTGCCAAGAACCGCTTCCGCCGCCTTGTACGCCTGCTCTTTAAGACCTTTCACAATGCAGTCGGTGAGCGTCAGCTCATGCGGCGCAGATGCTTTGACACCGGTTGTTTTGCCGGCGGCTGTTTTGGTCTGTGCTTCAAAAGAAGCTGTTCCGGACATAACGGCCGGCTCTGCCGCAGCATATTTTTCAATGTATGACATGCACTGGCTGTCGTATCCTCCCAACACGCAGAAGGTATCATATGCCCGTATCATCGCCGCTGCGTTAGGGTTTATTATTCCTGCCGAAAGTCCCGCCTGCATTGCCATAAGGAAAAAAGCCGAATTGATTGCTTCCCGCTGCGGAAGTCCGAAGGATATATTGGATACTCCGAGAACGGTTCTTCTGCCCTGAGCCTTAAGTCTGCGCACCGCATCAAGCGTAATGCCGGCGGAGCTGCTGTCGGTGCTCATGGTCATTGTAAGAGCATCTATTACAATGTCCTTTGGCTTGATGCCGTATTCGGCTGCCGTATCATATATTTTCTCTGCAACGGCAAGCCTTCCCTCAGCGGTTTGCGGGATACCGTCCTCATCAAGGGCAAGGCCGACCACCGTTCCGCCGTATTTCTGTACAAGAGGGAAAATGCTGTGCATAACCTCCGATTTGCCGTTGACGGAGTTAATCATCGGTTTGCCGTTATATATACGCATTGCCCGCTCCATTGCCTCAGGATTTGTGGTGTCAATCTGCAGCGGAAGCGGCAGGATGCTTTGAAGCTCATAAACGGTTCTCTGCATCATTGCAGTCTCGTCTATTTCGGGAAGCCCCACATTAACGTCAAGGATATGGGCGCCGGAATCCGCCTGTCTTACACCTTCCTCAAGAATGTATTCCATATTGCCGTCGCGCAGAGCCTGTTTAAATTTGGATTTTCCGGTAGGGTTGATTCTCTCGCCTATAATGACGGGGCGCCCGCCAAGCATGACCGCCGTGGAATATGAGGTCACGATTGTATAATCCTTTTCGGTGAGAGGCTTTGGTTTCATACCGGCACAGCGCTTTGTAAGAGCTTTAATATGAGCCGGTGTTGTTCCGCAGCAGCCTCCGGCAATCCACGCTCCCATGCCTATTATTTCTTCCATATCGCAGGCAAATTCCTCCGGTCCGACATCATATACCGTTTTGCCTCCCTCCGTTCTCGGAAGTCCCGCATTTGGAGTAATAATCAGAGGAACGGAAGCATATTTTGCCATTTTCTCAAAAATCGGTTTCATCTGCTTCGGTCCCAGTCCGCAGTTCATTCCTATGGCATCCACTCTAAGCCCTTCAAGAAGCGCTGTCACGACCTCAGGCGTGGCGCCTGTAAGCATTTTCTGATGCTCGTCAAATACAACCGTAGCCATAACCGGAAGGTCGGAGTTTTCCTTGGCGGCAAGCACCGCCGCCTTCAGCTCATAGGTATCGGTCATTGTCTCTATCAGAATAATATCCGCTCCTGCCTTGACGCCGGCCCTGACAACTTCGGCATACACGGAGACTGCCTCCTCAAAATCAAGAGTCCCCATAGGCTTAAGAAGCTTTCCGGTAGGACCCATATCAAGCGCAATATATGCTTTCCGGCCGCTTTCCTCCACAGCCTTCCTTGCATTGACAAACGCCGCATTTATTATTTCATCAACATTATTATACTTAAATCTGTTGGCTCCGAATGTGTTTGCCGAAATTATATCGGCTCCCGCCTCCAGATACTCCCGGTGTATGTCAATAAGCACTTCAGGTCTGGTAAGGTTCCAGCTTTCCGGCAGTTCTCCCGGCTCAAGCCCCCTTTCCTGAAGAAGCGAGCCGAGGCCTCCGTCAATAAATATAATTCTTTTGCCAAGTTCATCTCTTAAATTCATTCCGGCTTTCTCTCCTATATGCACAGTCTTTTTTCGGGCAGGCCTCACAGCCTTCAATATGGCATCTGCTGTTTTCCCCGCTTATTCCCATAACGGCGGTAACGGATTTTTCCGGGAGCATCACTCCGCCCTCAGACAAAACAATCCCTACCGTCTTGGACGCATCTATTGCTGCAAGAAAATCCGGCTGTACGGCGATGGAAAGGTCACCGTATCCGGGACTGAAACGCGGTCTTAAATACAGGCCTTCTCCCGCCAGCTTTTCTTCAATTGATTTCTGACATTGGTTACAGTACGCCTCGATTGCCGCAGCGGCTACCGCCTGCAAAACTGCCGCTTTTGCAATGGACAGCCTGGCATAGCGGTTCATAAGCATGTCCACTCCGTTGCCCAGAGTTGCCGCAAAGAAGATTATTTCCCCGCAGCCTGTAAGGTTTTTGGATAAATTGCGGCTGTGGAACCTTAAACCCGCCGCTTCAATATAGTCATCCTCCGTAACCTTAAGGCCAAAGCGTCTGTATACATGTCTTGGCTGGGCTGTATTTTCGGTCTCTCTTATACATTCCTCCATAAGAGCCGCCGTACGCTCATCCGGGTCGTTTTTGCCGAACCCCATGTACCTTAAGGCCTCTTTTCTGTCTATTATCATTTTATAATCTCCGATAGATTGTCAAGAATCCCTCCGGCCACTTCCGGTTTATTCATTGAATATACATGTATATTGTTGATGCCGTTGGCAATCAGATCGATTATCTGGTCGGTCGCATAGGCAATTCCGGCCTGCTGCATAGCTGCGGGGTTGTCGCCGAAGCGGTCGACTATGGCTTTAAAGCGCTCCGGAACGTTGCATCCCGAAAGCCTGACGGCGTTTCCGACCTGATTGGCTCTTGTAATAGGCATTATACCCGGAACAACCGGAACCGTAATTCCCGCATCCCTTACTTTGTACAAAAAATTGTAGAATATATTATTGTCAAAAAACATCTGGGTGGTCAGAAATTCACAGCCGGCATCGACCTTTTTCTTAAGGTTAAGAATGTCCTCCTTTTTGGAGGATGCTTCCGGATGCCCCTCAGGATAGCAGGCGCCTCCCACACAGAAATCTCCGTATTTCTTTATATCGGCCGCCAGCTCCGAAGCATAACGATAATCCGTAAAAGGCTCCCCGTCAAAATCTTTCGGTCTGTCTCCTCTGAGAGCAAGAATGTTTTCTATTCCCGCCTCTTTCATTTTCTTAAGCTCTTCCCTGATGCCCTCACGCGTTGCCCCAACACATGTAAGATGTGCAATAGCGGTCACATTGTACCTGTCCTGTATTCCCGCCGCAATGTTTAATGTGTTTCCTCTTGTGCTGCCTCCTGCGCCGTATGTTACGCTCATATAGCTGGGATTAAGAGCGGCAACACCAAATGCCGCCTTCTCTATGGATTCATAGTCGGACGTTGTTTTCGGCGGAAAAACCTCCATTGATACGGTTATTTCATCCTTGCCAAGTATATCGGATAATTTCATGGTAAATCTCCTTTATATTCAAAACTGCTTTTCAGACAGTATACTATTTTTGTCGGTTATTTTAAAATATATTTTCTTTGCGCTTTGATATAGTTTTAAGCTATACCGACTGTATATTTTTTCAGCGCCTCAATATATGCCTTCCCGTAACGGCTTCTTGGCATATCCTTGAGTGTAATGGTCCCTATTTTCATATATTCATCAACGGCAAGAGGCCTTGCCACAATATTGTGCCCGTTCAGCTCCTCGCTTATAATGCCTGAGCTTACGGTATAGCCGTTCAGCCCTATCACAAGATTGAAAAGCGTTGCCCTGTCCCTTACTTTGATATTTTTGTCATGGTCAAGGGTACTCAATATCTCTTCCGAAAAATAAAACGAATTGTACTCCCCCTGCTCAAAGGAAAGATACGGATAATTTTCCAAATCCTCAAGCGTTATTATTTCCCTGTCCACAAGAGGATGCGAAGAACTGATAAAGACATGTGGTCTGGCAGTAAAAAGCTCCGTAAATTCCATGTCGTTCTTTTTGACAAGCTTCATGATGATATTTTCATTCTGGGAGGATGTATAAAGAATCCCTATCTCGCTTCTCATTTTGGCCACATCCTCGATTATTTCGTTGGTCTGGGTCTCCCGCAGGGTAAAATCGTATCTGTTTCCTCCAAACTCTTCAATCACATCCACAAAAGCATTGACCGCAAAGGAATAATGCTGGCAGGAAACCGAAAATCTTGCGCCGGTCTCTTTCCTGTCAAGATATCTGCTCTCCAGCAATTCCACCTGCTCCATAACCTGTCTGGCATACGCCAGAAACTCAGAGCCCTCGTTGGTGAGAATTACCCCCTTATTGGTACGGGTAAAAATTGTCACGTTCATCTCGGCCTCAAGCTCTTTGACGGCGTTTGTCAGGCTCGGCTGTGATATAAAAAGAGCCTTGGCCGCATCGCTTATCGTTCCCTTTTCCGCTACCGCCACTATATATTTAAGCTGCTGCAACGTCATATATTTACCTCTCAGTCTTCAAAGCATAATGACGCGGCTCCGATTGCCGTGGCAAACTGAGCCTCCTCAGGGATGATGAATTTTACTCCGCAAAGTCTTCCCACCGCTCCCAGCAGCTCCTCTGCCTGCGGAAGCGTGGCAACCGAACCTGTTACGACAATTGTCTTGATGTCCGTATTCCGGCATGCAAAAACAGCAAGCATTCCGACAGTCTGATATATCATATTCAAGATACCGAGCGCAATGTCCGCATCGGTTGCGTTGCTTTTCAGTTTTCCGAAATTTGATGCCGTTACATATGTGGGAAGAGCCGTGGTGTCAATATTGCTTATCTCGTCAATGGCCAAATCCACATTGGCTGCATTGCCTCCCTTGGCAAGCTCCGAAATTGCCATAACATCGCTTTCTCCCAAAAGCTTGGCTGCAAGCCCCATGAGTGTTCCGCCTCCGACTCCGCTTCCGCCGATATGCTTATAAACGCCGTTTTTCGCATGGACAAACGCCGTTCCCGTCCCCATACTTATAACCAGCGTTTCGTCCAGACCTGACATTATGAGCCCGCTGTGTCCGATTGCCTCAAATTCGTCCACCTTAAAGCCGGGAATATCATAAATACTGCTTCCCTCCACCTGGGACGAGCCCACGCCGGTCAGCACGATTTTCCGGACCTGATCGAAGGATATTTTATTTCTGTATAAAAGATTGCCTATTGCCCCATAAAGCGCGGTAATCTGGTCAGCCGCCTTAACCTGAAGAGTGGCAATGCACCTTTTATTTTCATCGAGCGCCACTATCTTTGTGGTGGAGCCGCCTATATCAACGCCTAAAACTACTTTCATATCCTGCTCCCTTATTTTTCTGCTGTTTTATGGTACATAGTATAGCATTTGAGGGATTTATTGTAAAGAAAAAGCACGGACAAACAGATACTCTCCGTATCATTATACCCGTGCTTTCACTTTAAACTTCCTGTATGTGTTTTTAATACTTAAGCTTTATTTTTCTTAACCGTAACTATAACCACAACGATTATAACAATCACAACTGCCGCCGCAACGCCGATGATAATCCATGTTGCATTGCCGTCCTCCGAATCCTGTTGAGCCGCAGCGGTTTCTGTTTCCGTCTCGGTCTCTGTTTCCGCTTCCGTTTCAGGCTCGGTCTCTCCGACGGTTTCCGTCTCGGTATCCGCTCCTTTGAACTTCATATTCGACAAGGTAAATGTGACCTCTATTTTAGTCGGATTCTCAACTGTGGAGAAATTGGCCACATTGCCGCTGCATTGTACCTCATCGATTGAGCTTCCGTCCCATGAATTAATCGGGTCGTTTGTGTCAAAAATGCCCGAGCTTTTTAACGCGCTCTTAGGCTCTGTCTGATTAATTGTCATCTCCTGACCGTCAACGACAATCTTATCATACATAATATCACAGGTTTCAAGAGGTGATTCAGCCGTGTTGCCCTCCGTCACATCCTGATCCTTGATATAAATCGCCGTGAGATTAGCCAGACTCTCCACACCTGCATCTTTTGCCGCCTGCGACAGGTCGGTTGCGCAGTCAAATGTAAGGGTGTACTGTCCTTCTTCATTTACGGTTATAATTTCACTTCCCACTTCGTTACTGTAATACTCATGTGTGGAATCGTTATAATATACATTAAGTGCAAGTCTTATTTCACTTGCCGATTCCGCATCGCCCACCGTTACAGTTATATCCTTAGAGATTCCGTCAGAACAGCATACCGTAATGACTGCGCTTCCTTTACCAACCGCCACAATCTTTCCTATTGATGAGACCGTTGCGACGGAGTCGTCCGATGAACTGTATGTAAGATATGCACTGTCGTCTCCGCCATCTATCCCGGCCTCGATATATTCGTAATCCCCCACCTCAAATTCATATTCCTGTGTGGAAAGATTGATATCATCACATTGGTCAATGTCGGCAGCATCAACCTTTACATTTATTTCCGTAACCGCCTCGCCGTTCTGTGCGAACGCAGTGATTACCGTCTCTCCGATTCCTTTGGCCCGTACCATTCCGTTGTACACGGTGGCAACCGAAGCATCTTCCGTTTTGTACAAAACAACGTCATTATTTTCGGCAGGCACCTCTGTAACGGTAAGCTCAGCCGTTTCACCCATTTTGAGTTCAAGGCTTTCCTCCTCGATATTTATTTCCTCAAGAGGAGTCACCTCAGGACTGTGCTCAAGGGTCTCAACATCCGCGTCGCCCGGCTTGAAAAAGCCTCTGAGTATTGCATCGCTTACTTCCTTGTCAATGGATTCGCCCGTCTCCCTGTCGATAATGGTGAAACTGTAATCCGGCGTCTGGCTCCTGTCATACCAGCCCTGATCCCAATATATGCCTACAAGGTTATATTTACTGAATATCCGGTTCATGCCTTCCAGGAAAAACGCACGTTCCTCCGGATTATCTTTGTTAATGCATCCGTATTCGCCCACAATAACGGGTATTCCCTGTGACGTAAACCGCTCCAGCGCCGAAAGCTCTCTTTCGTTGTTGTTTTTCAGAGCGGAGCCTGTATATGTGGTAGTGGATGTGCTTTCGGAACCGCAGAAATCCCATGTTGTATAACAGTGAACGGATAAAATGATTCTGTTTTCAACCGTATCCTCAGGCAGTTCAAAGCCTCCGCTTGAGTTTACAAGTGAATCGATATAATTATATTTTCCGCACACCACAAGCCATCTCTTGGCATTGTTGGAACCGGTCTCCCTTATTGTGTCCACAAAAATCTGGTTCAGCTCCATTATGACTTCGTTTTCCTCAGCCAATGTCATTCCGTCTCCGCGGACCTCATTCATCGCCTCGAAAATAAGGTGCTCATCATAATCCTTGAAGCGCTCGGATATGTTTTTCCAGACGCCGCCGAATTTATCAAAGAGAGCTTCCTTGTCGTCAGTGGCAATTCTGAGCCAGCCCATCTGCTCAGCTCCGTCATGATGGATATTTACAATGACATACATGTCCTGTTCGATGGCATAATCAACTATGTCCTGCACACGGCTGAGCCATTTTTCATTGATTGCATAGTCATTGTCATCATCAATCATTGTTCCCCACGTTACAGGGATTCTTATTGTGTTAAATCCCATATCATGAACCGACTTAATCAGTTCCTTGGTGGTGGTAACATTCTGCCATACCGTCTCATTAGGCGTAAATCCGGTATGTCCGTCCATGGTGTTTCCCAGATTCCAGCCCGCGCCCATTTCCTTAATCATGTCCTCTCCGCTAAGCTCGCGAAAAGGAAGCGCGCTTTCCGACGATACATCCGCTTTCACTGCATCCGTACCGGATACGGAAAATCCGCCTGCAAGCATCACAGCAGTCAATACCACCGCAAGTATTGCTTTAATTTTCCTTCTCATTCATCAACCTCCGAATTAAATTATGTAATTTTATTGTAGCATTACTCCGTAAAATGTTATATAATATTTGTCGTTAAAATATAGTTTTTGTCATATACGGAGAAAAATTAATGGAGAAACCAAATCTTGATTATTACCTTTATGTACAGAGAGAAAAATTCTTTACCCACCAGCCCAAATCCAATGAACACGATTTCTACGCCATGGTTGCGGCAGGAAAGGTTGATGAAATAATAGATAATAAGAAAAAATATCCCAACACCTCGGATTCCGGCAAGGGAAAGCTTTCCGAAAATCCCGTCACCAATGAGATATATCATATGATAGTAAATACGGCGCTTACCGCCCGCGCCTGTATTGATGCCGGCATGCCTCAGGAGATATCCTACACGCTCAGCGATATGTACATCGAGCGCACGGCCGAATGCCGGACCGTGAAGGAAGTCATGGCTTTGAACGACGAAATGATTATGGATTACGCCTCAAGGATGAAAACGCTTCTTTCGGGTTCCCGGATTTCCTTCAGAATCAGCAAAGCTCTTGATTATATATACCGGAACCTCCATACAAAAATATCCGCCTCCGCCGTGGCCGCCCATATAGGCATGAGCAGACAGTATTTTTCAGTCAGGTTCAAAGAAGAAATCGGAATGTCTTTCAATGCTTTCGTGGAACAGACCCGCATAGAAACCGCCAGAAACATTCTTATTCTGACCTCTTTCCCGATAGTGGAGATATCCGGGGCCCTGCATTTTGCGTCCCAAAGCTTTTTCACGCAGGTTTTCAAGAAACATACGGGCTTCACTCCCGCTCAGTACAGACGCAGATTCGGGCGGGTTTCATGAATTTATGCCTTCCGCCTGCATAAAATCAAGCCGCTCCCGTCTTCTACATATCGCCCTCACTCAAAAGCTGTATAAGTTTTGCCGTGGAAAATTCCTTTTTGCACGAAAACAGTTTACACAGGTTCGCAAAATTTTCCTCGGAGTGCTCGACCTCCCTGGAATACAGATGCGCGGCTTCTATCCGCTCCTCAAACGTAAGCTTCCGGCCATTTTTTCCCCACAATGCCATAAAGCACTGCATTATCATCATAGTGCTTATAACCGCCATCTTGGCTTTGGTCAGCACATCTTTGTCAAAAACGCTTTTCATAAAATATCTGAATACAAAATAAAACAGGATATTTTCGCATTCATATTCTTCGTTCTTGTATGACCGTAAAAAAGCGCGTTCGGTTCTTTCGTAATTATCATTGTACAGCACTTTATAGGCAAGCTCGGCAAGCTCAACCCACTCCCTTTTGATAATCACCTGCTTAAGATAATATTTCCAAAAGCGTTTGTACAGCTTTGCCTTTTCGCCGCCGTCCGCCCGTGTATGCCCATACCGGTCTAAGCTTACGTCCCGGCTGATTATATCCTTCATTGTCCCGGGTTTTTTGATGCAGCCCTGTATATCAGATGCAAATGACAACAGCCTTTTCATCCTGTCCCTGATGTCATAATTCCTGTCCCGTACTATGGAAAAAGCCTTTTCTCTTGCCTTCATCAGATTTACAAAGAGAAGCCCGTCGATATTGTTAAGCGACGGAAAAGCATCGTCATCATTATACTCTGTAAATCCGGGAGTCCTGTCGTCCTTAAGGATAAGCTCCGCCGCCGTCTTGCAGGACAACGCGATTCCCGTCTCGCGCAGATTGCCGAACTCGCAGGTGTATCTTGGATACATGCTGCATGTAACGCAAAGTGAATCCTCTCCCAGTTCGGCATACAAATCGCATAAATTTTCGTTGTTGAGGAACGGACATCTTCCGTCATCTCTTATACGAAACCGGCCCTCGGCTCCTTTTCTGCCTTCAATCATAACCGAACGGAGCCTGTCGCCGATTGCTCCCGGCACGCTCTTATAATATTCAAAGGAAGCGTCGTCCACATCCACCTGCCAGCCGGCGCAGCAGGTATCCGTGCAGGCTCCCGCAATGCATTTGAATTTGTCGTAATAATCCGGTGTCCTGATTAACATACCCCGCTCCTTTCAGATGGTTTTACCGCTGTTTCGTCCGCCGCTTTCAAAAACCCATAATTTTTCAACGGATGAAATTGTATACGCTTTTGAAAAAGCTTTTCTCCGCCGTAATCGCTTCCTCGCTTCCCACCACAATCACATCGCTTTCTGCCGCCGTCTCTTCGATTATATCCGCCAATGCCCTGATGTCCTGAACGGTTGTGTTTATTATCTGTTCCCGAATCCGAAGCATTTCTTCATTGGATATGCCGCTCAAATCAAGCTGTATCTGGGACATTGCCTCGCTTTCCGGCGTCATGGGCACGTCCAGCTTATTCATTGTACCCACAATATACTGCTGAAGTTCTCTTGGAGATATGTCAATATTCCGTATTTACCGGGCCGCTCCGAGGAAGACCTCCACGGTTTGTCTTATATTCGGGTCCCTGTAGGATACAAAACTCATTCCTCCGTTATATGAAAAATCGGCGCTGCAGCCGTATGCACCTCCATTTACCCGCACTTGCCGCCACAGATAATCACAGTTCAGTATATGTTCAAGCACAAGCATATGTCCGCGGACATTTCTGACCTTTTCTCCGGCATCGCCGCACATTGCAACATACTGTACCTGCGTGGGAGCAATATAAGCCATATTGCCTTTCCTCACGGGGGTAAGACGCAGCAGACCGTCATTATTCCTATTCCCCGCCGCTCCGGCATCTGCGGTGCTTTCACCTTCCCGAAACGCTGCATTACAGGTTTTGGGGAGTACGGGCGCGCCCCT
>CALWMX010000036.1 GCA_944382105.1 uncultured Butyrivibrio sp. | reverse complement strand
GAAACAATCCGTGCCGGCGAAAGCGCGCTGCGAATCATAAGCGCTGGTTTTATTGTCTCGGCCGTTTCCGTTACTTCGTCGGGAGCATTGGAAGGGCTTGGGAAAGGAACACCGTCGCTGGCCATTTCTCTGTGCCGGTATATAATTATTATTATCCCGGCCGCATTCCTTTTAAGCCGGATTTTCGGACCGGCAGGAGTATGGAATGCCTTTTGGGTTGCGGAAGCGATAACGGCGGCAGTGGCGTTTATTGTTTATCGCAAATCCGTCAGAATATCCGGCCCGGATAAAAACATTGACTTGTGACGGGGCAAAAATATAATCGGACGGACAATGAACCGGAAAACGGAACGGAGAGGATTTGATTTGAAAAAAATATTGATTATAGACGATGACATTCATATCGGAAATGTACTTGAAGAAACGCTTACGAAAGAAGGGTATGGCGTTTTGCGGGCTTATTCCGGAACGGAAGCGCTGTTTGTACTTTCACAGGCAAAACCGGATTTGCTGCTGCTTGATTTGATGCTTCCGGGACTGAATGGGGAGGATGTGCTCCCGCAGATAAAAGGGATACCCGTAATTGTGGTAAGTGCAAAGGTGGATGTGGATAATAAAGTGGATTTACTGCTTGGAGGCGCCGTGGATTATGTCACCAAGCCCTTTAACACAAAGGAGCTTTTGGCCAGAATTGCCGTTCAGCTGCGAAATTCCTCAGCCTCCGGAGCGGCTCCGGTTCTCACATTCGATGATATGACGCTCAATACGGATACTCATGTGGCTGTTTCAGGCAAAGGCAGTGTAAAGCTTACAAGAACCGAATGCGCCATACTTAAACTGCTTATGCAGAATCCCGCACAGGTCATTACAAAATCCCAGATGCTGGAACGAATCAGCGAAGATACTCCGGATTGTACGGAAAGTTCTCTGAAAATGCATGTGAGCAATCTCAGGAAAAAAATCCGGGAGATTAACGAAAAGGATTATATAGAAGCAGTTTGGGGGATTGGATTTAAACTGAGGACGGAATAAATATTTACTGATTCTTTACTGTTTTCTTTACCGCTTTCTTTACCGTTGACTTGTAAAATGCCGGTATCAAATAAAGGAGGTAAATTTTATGGATTATGTTCTGAGAACAAACGCCTTGAGCAAAAAATACAGAGATTTCAAGGCGTTGGACGGACTGTCTATGAATGTCCCCAAGGGAGCGATTTACGGTGTCGTGGGGAAAAACGGAGCCGGCAAAACGACGCTTATCCGGCTGATATGCGGACTTCAGGAGCCCACATCGGGAGAATACACACTGTACGGCAGAAAGAACACAGATAAAGACGTAGCAAAATCGCGCAGGAGAATGGGAGCCGTGGTTGAAACCCCGTCGATTTATCTGGGTATGACGGCGGAGGACAATCTTAAACAGCAATACCGTATTCTCGGGCTTCCGTCATTTGACGGACTCAATGAGATTTTGCAACTTGTGGGGCTTGAAAAAACAGGAAAAAAGAAAGCAAAAAATTTTTCTCTCGGTATGCGCCAGCGTCTGGGAATTGCCATAGCGCTTGTAGGAGACCCGGATTTCCTGGTTTTGGATGAACCGGTCAATGGCCTTGACCCACAGGGAATCATAGAGATGCGTGAACTTATTCTTAAGCTTAACCGTGAAAAACAAATCACGGTTTTGATATCAAGCCATATTCTTGACGAACTTTCAAAACTTGCGACCTATTACGGTTTTATTGATAACGGACATATCGTAAAAGAAATGAGCGCCGAAGAACTGGAATCCGCATGCAGGAAATGTGTCAGAATGGAAGTGAGCGATGTAAAATCACTTGTCCGTATTCTTGACGGGATGAAGATTGATTATAAAATCCTATCACAGACTACGGCTGATGTGTATGCAAAACTGAACGTTTCAGAGCTTGTACTGGCGCTTGCAAAAGACGGATGTCAGGTAATTTCGATGCAGGAACATGACGAGAGTCTGGAAAGTTATTATGTAGGACTGGTGGGAGGCGGAAAGAATGAATAAATTGTTGTCGGCTGAATTTGTGAGGTTATTTAAAAGTTTGATTTTTAAGCTGGGTTTGGCAGTTTCTGTGGGCTTCGGAATTTTCGCCGTTCTGGTCAGATGGCTGGATATTAAGAAAAACGCTGAGATTTACGCACAGTTAAGCATAGAATACAGCAATGCAGACGGGTTGATTTTCGCAGGAGGAGTGTATATAGAGTTTGTAATAGCCGTGTTTATCTGTATTTTTGTGGGGACGGAATATTCTGACGGAACCATCAGAAATAAACTGACTGTAGGGCATACACGGGGAAGTATTTATCTTTCCAAGTTAATTGTCTGTGCGGCGGCGGATATAATGATGCATATTCTGTATATTCTTGTTGTGCTGGCAATGGGAAAGGTTTTCCTTGACGGAACTACCATGGAAGCAGCGCAAATTCTGCGTTTTGCGGTTGTAAGTATAATGGCCGTGCTTGCTCTTACCGCGCGGCGTTTACTGTTTTCAATGTCAATCCAGAACAAGGCGGCGGGTGCGGTTGTGTGTCTGCTCTCAGTTCTTATTATGATGTTTGCCAC
>CALWMX010000035.1 GCA_944382105.1 uncultured Butyrivibrio sp. | reverse complement strand
AAATAAAGTGCTTCACACCTACCCGCTTGCAGGAACCAGGCCAAGAGGAACTGACGATGAGGAGGATTTGAGGCTTGAGAGGGAACTGCTGGAGGACGAAAAAGAGCTTGCCGAACAAGAGCTTTGCCCGGATTATATATTTTTATCTCCCGGTCCCAAAAGACCTGAAAATGCCGGAGTATGTATGGAAGCGGCAAAGCGTTTTGCGGGAAAAGTCCCGATAATGGGAGTGTGTCTCGGGCATCAGGCAATCTGCACCGCCTTCGGAGGAGAGGTATCATATGCAGGGCATCTGATGCACGGAAAAACCTCTGTTGCAAAGCTTGACACGGACAGCGCCGTTTTTAAGGGAATGGACAGAGAAATCAGAGTGGCCAGATATCATTCTTTGTCAGCTGTAAGAGATAAGCTTCCTGATTGTCTTAAAATTACGGCGGAGACGGATGACGGAGAAATAATGGCGGTTGAGCACAGGAAATACCCGGTGTACGGTTTGCAGTTTCATCCTGAATCGGTGCTCACTCCGGAAGGATATAAAATAATAGAAAATTTTTTGAAAGAAGGAATTAAAAATGATTAGAGAAGCTATTATTGCACTTAATAATAAAGAAGATTTAAGCTACGAGATGGCCGAAGGCGTGATGGATGAAATAATGAGCGGGGAAGCCACTCCGGTGCAGATGAGCGCATATCTGACAGCCCTTGCCATGAAAGGCGAGACGATAGATGAGATTACCGCATCGGCTGTGGGAATGAGAGCTCACGGACTTAAGCTGGAGCATGATATGGATGTTCTTGAAATCGTAGGCACCGGAGGGGACAAATCAAACTCTTTTAATATTTCAACCACGTCTTCAATGGTAATCACGGCGGGGGGAGTTCCTGTCGCAAAGCACGGAAACCGCGCGGCGTCAAGCAAGAGCGGAGCCGCGGATGTTCTGGAGGCTCTTGGAGTCAAGATTGACCTTGAGCCGGAGAAAAGTACGGAGATGCTTAAAAATATAGGTATTTGTTTTCTTTTTGCACAGAAATACCATTCGGCGATGAAATATGTTGGACCTGTCCGCAAGGAGCTGGGTATCAGAACCGTATTTAATATTCTGGGACCGCTTACCAATCCGGCTGCGGCCAATATGGAGATTATGGGAGTTTTCGACCAGTCGCTTGTGGAACCTCTTGCCAGAGTTTTGTCCAATCTTGGAGTAAAAAAGGCCATGGTGGTGTACGGGCAGGATAAGCTGGATGAAATTTCAATCAGTGCGCCTACAACCGTATGTGAAGTAAATGACGGACATTTTGAAACATATGTGATAACGCCTGAACAGTTCGGATTTAAGCGTTGCGGCAAATCGGAGCTTGTAGGGGGAACTCCGAAGGAAAATGCGGAGATTGCCCGGGCGGTTCTTGGCGGGGAAAAGGGCGCCAGACGAAACGCCGTAGTAATGAATGCCGGAGCGGCTCTTTATGTGGCAGGAAAAGCGGCTACATTGGAGAAGGGCGTAAGGCTTGCGGAGGAAATTATAGACAGCGGAGCCGCCAATGCAAAGCTCAACGATTTTATAAAATATTCCAATCAGTAAAGGTCCTCCGGCCCCGGCCGGAAGCATGGTTTGTGACATGAAAGGAAAATTATATGATTTTAGATGAAATTACGGCAAAAACACGCACAAGGGTCCAACAGCAAAAAAAGCTTGTTCCTCTTGAAGAAATAAAGCAAAAAGCATGCTCCATGGATGCGGATACAGGTTTTCCGTTTGAAAAAGCGCTGAAAAAACAGGGTATGAGCTTTATATGTGAGGTAAAAAAAGCTTCACCGTCAAAGGGCGTCATTGCGGAGGATTTTCCCTATCTTCAGATAGCAAAAGATTATGAAGCGGCCGGAGCTGCGGCAATATCATGTCTTACGGAGCCGTTCTATTTTCAGGGAAGCGACGAGTACCTCAGGGAAATAGCCCAAACGGTGAATATTCCCGTGCTGCGAAAAGATTTTACCGTGGATGAGTATATGATATACGAGGCCAAAGTTCTCGGCGCTTCGGCAGTGCTTCTTATATGTGCCATATTGACGGAAGAACAGCTTAAGGCTTATCTTGAAACGGCGCATTCACTTGGGCTTTCTGCGCTTGTTGAGGCGCATACGGCTGATGAAGCGGCATTAGCGGTCAGGTGCGGAGGAAGGATTAT
This sequence comes from uncultured Butyrivibrio sp., assembly GCA_944382105.1. GTDB lineage: Bacteria > Bacillota > Clostridia > Lachnospirales > Lachnospiraceae > Eshraghiella. Next base: position 3,853 of record CALWMX010000035.1, on the reverse strand, counting down.
CGGCGTCAACAACAGGGATTTAAAGACGTTTAAGGTGGATATTACAACAAGCCTGCGGCTGAGGCATCTTGTTCCAGAGAATTATGTGTATGTGTCCGAAAGCGGAATACGAGGTGCGGAAGACATTAAAGCCCTGTATGAAAACCGGACCGATGCCGTGTTAATCGGAGAGACTCTTATGCGTGCGCCGGATAAAAAAAACATGCTTGACGGGCTCAGGAGATATGTTGTATGAGTAAAATTAAAATCTGCGGACTTAAGAGGGACGCAGACATAGAGACAGTCAATAAATATATGCCGGATTATATCGGTTTTGTGCTTGCTCCCAGCAGCCGGCAGGTAACGCCGGAGCAGGCAGCGCGTATGAAATCAATGCTGCGGCCGGAGATTGCCGCCGTCGGTGTATTTGTAAACGAAGAGCGGTGTAAGGTTGCAAAGCTGCTTATGAATGGTATAATTGATATTGCCCAGCTTCACGGAAACGAGACGGAGGAAGATATACTGTGGCTGAGGGAAAAAACCGGAAAGCCCGTTATCAAGGCAGTTTCGGTAAAAAGCGCAGAGGACATAATCAGTTGGAAGGACAGCAGCGCGGATTATCTTTTGTTTGACAACGGACCGGGAGGAACCGGGAGAACGTTTGACTGGAATGCAATAGGAGATTTTGACAAGCCTTTTTTTCTTTTGTTCGTACTTTGTGCGGACAACATAAAAATGGCGCTTGAATACAACCCTTACTGCGTTGATATATCCGGAGGAGTTGAAACCGACGGATGTAAAGATGCGGATAAAATAAAACAAATAATAGAAAAAGTTAGGAGATTTTGATATGTCAAAGGGCAGATTTGGCGTTCACGGCGGGCAATATGTTCCGGAAACACTGATGAACGCGATAATTGAGCTTGAGGAAGCTTACGAACATTACAAAAAAGACCCTGATTTTAACAGGGAGCTTGAAGACCTTCTGAATAACTATGCCGGGAGACCTTCAAGGCTTTACTTTGCGGAGCGTATGAGCAAGGAGCTGGGAGGAGCGAGGATTTACCTTAAGAGGGAGGATTTGAACCATACCGGCGCTCACAAAATAAACAATGTTCTCGGGCAGGTGCTTCTTGCAAAAAAGATGGGAAAGACGAGAGTGATAGCAGAGACGGGAGCCGGACAGCATGGTGTGGCGACTGCTACCGCAGCGGCTCTTATGGATATGGAATGTGAAATTTTCATGGGAAAAGAGGATACAGAGCGTCAGGCCCTTAACGTGTACAAGATGAAGCTTCTTGGCGCAAAGGTAAATGCCGTCACCACGGGAACGGCTACGCTGAAGGACGCCGTATCCGAGGCGATGCGCGAGTGGACTAACAGGATTGACGATACGCATTATGTGCTGGGTTCCGTAATGGGGCCTCATCCTTTTCCCACCATTGTGAGAGATTTTCAGGCTGTTATCTCCAAGGAAATAAAAGAGCAGATTCTGGAGGCGGAAGGAAGGCTTCCGGATGCCGTTATTGCATGCGTGGGCGGAGGCTCTAACGCAATAGGCGCTTTTTATAACTTTATAGAGGATCGGGAAGTGAGGCTTATCGGCTGCGAAGCAGCCGGGCGCGGAATAGATACGGCCGATACGGCGGCGACGATTTCCACGGGAAGGCTGGGAATTTTTCACGGAATGAAATCGTATTTCTGTCAGGATGAATACGGGCAGATAGCTCCGGTATATTCCATTTCCGCCGGACTGGATTATCCGGGCGTGGGACCGGAGCATGCGGACCTTTATGATACGGGACGCGCCGAATATGTGGCAATTACCGATGATGAAGCTGTCGATGCATTTGAATATCTCTCAAAAACCGAGGGGATAATCCCCGCAATCGAGAGCGCTCATGCGGTGGCCTATGCCATGAAGCTTGCGCCTGCAATGGGCAGGGATAAAATAATAGTAGTCAATTTATCGGGACGCGGAGACAAGGACTGCGCGGCAATCGCCCGCTACAGAGGGGAGGATATACATGAGTAGAATAAGAGAAGCATTTTCAAACGGTAAAGCATTCATACACTTTATTACCTGCGGAGACCCGTCTCTGGAGGTCACAAAGGAGATAGTGAAAGAGATGGAGAAAGCCGGTGCCGACCTTATAGAGCTTGGAATACCTTTTTCCGACCCTACGGCGGAAGGCCCCGTGATTCAGGCTGCTAACGTCAGGGCGCTCTCAGGAGGCGTGACTACAGACAAGATTTTCGAGATGGCGAAGGAGCTTAGAGAAACGGTCAAAATACCGATGGTTTTTATGACATATGCCAATGTGGTTTTTTCATACGGCATCGAAAGGTTTGCGCAGAAGACGGAACAGACAGGAATGGACGGCATTATCCTGCCGGATATTCCATATGAGGAAAAAGAAGAGTTCGCTTCGGTATTCAGAAAGTACGGGCTTGATATGATATCACTTATCGCACCTACATCACATGACAGGATTTCCATGATTGCAAAGGAGGCGGAAGGCTTTGTTTACTGTGTCTCCTCGCTGGGAGTGACAGGAATGAGGAGTGAGATTACCACCGATATAGACGAGATGGTGGGACTGGTAAAAAAGTGCCGCGACATACCTTGTGCGGTAGGATTTGGAATATCCACTCCTGAGCAGGCAGTGAAGATGGCCGGGGCGGCGGACGGTGTAATTGTCGGTTCCGCAATCGTAAAAATATGCGGACAGTACGGAGCCGACAGCCCGAAATACGTGGCTGAATACGTAAAGAGCATGAAGGATGCCATAAGGCAGATTTAAATTGAATACGGTACGATAACAGTACGATGCCAAGGCCGTGTTTTTGTTGAAATAATACGGCCTTTATGATAATATAAATCTAAATGCGGACATTTTATACAGGAGTGTGGATTTATGTTTAGTCAGTTATTGGGAAAATATCTTGTGGAGAACAAGGTGATTACGGATTCGGAGCTTAGGAAGCTTTTGAACGGACAGTCACAGGCCAGGGTCAGGCTGGGTACTATAGCAGTTGCGGATAAGCTTCTTACGGATAAACAGGCGGAGGAGATTAATCATCTTCAGACTCAGATGGACAAGCGCTTTGGCGACATTGCGGTTGAAATGGGTTATCTTACGGAGGAACAGGTTAAGGGGCTTCTTGAAAAACAGGGCAGCGCAGCAATGAAATTTATCCAGCAGCTTACGGAGAATAAGTATGTGGATATATCGGAGCTTGATAAATACCTTACAGGTTTTCAGAAAGACAAGGGGTTTTCGGCTCAGGAAATGAAAGCGCTTAAGGATGATGATATTGATGCCGTCATACCTTTTTTCGCTTTTTCATCAAAGCCGTATGTCACGGAGATTGCGGGACTTGTACTGCGCAACATAATGAGATTTGTAACCTCCGATTTTTATATGGACAGAATAAAAAAGGTTGATAGCTTTGATTACTCATATATTATGGGGCAGAAGCTTGCAGGTGACAGCAGCATTTATCTGGGATTTGCTGCCGCAGACAGTGTCGACGGGATTTTGGAGCTTGCAGCCGGATTTTTGGGAGAAAAACCTGATGAAGTCAACGATGCGGTTCTTGACGCCGTATGTGAGTTCGCCAATATGAATGACGGTATTTTTGCATCCGAACTCAGCAATAAGGACATAAATTTAGATATGGAGCCGCCGTTTATATACAAGGACGGACAAGCCAAAGGAAGCGCATACGTGATGCCGGTCAGTGTAAAGGGCAAGGAACTGTACGTGTACATAGCGGTTGACAGTGATGTGGCAATAGGAGATACGCCATATCAGGTAAAAACCGACAAGGCGGGAAGCGCGTTTAAAGCCGGAAACGGCAAAGCGGATGT
>CALWMX010000034.1 GCA_944382105.1 uncultured Butyrivibrio sp. | reverse complement strand
ATGAATCCATATTGTCAAAGACAAAAATAATAGACTTGAGCGCCGATTTCAGAATCAAGGACGTTTCCGTATACGAGGAATGGTACAAAATACAGCATAAAAGTCCGGAGCTTATCAAAAAGGCGGTATACGGACTATGCGAAATCAACAGGGAAGATATCAGGAGCACAAGGCTTCTCGCCAATCCCGGATGTTATACAACATGCTCAATACTTACGGCATATCCTCTTGTTAAAGAGGGGATAATCGACCCGAACACACTTATAGTCGATGCAAAGTCGGGGACCTCAGGAGCGGGCAGGAGTGCAAAGACGGATAATCTTTTCTGCGAGGTCAATGAAAATATCAAGGCATACGGAGTGCTCACACATCGTCATACGCCGGAGATAGAGGAGCAGCTTGGTTATGCCTGCGGCAAGGATGTCAAAATTATTTTTACGCCGCACCTCGTTCCCATGAACAGAGGGATCCTCGTAACCGAATATGCCGGCCTGACAAGGAACGTGACATATGATGATGTGCGGGCGGCATACGAGAAATACTACGGGAATGAATTTTTTATCAGGCTGCTTGAGAGGGATGAGTGCCCCCAGACAAGATGGGTTGAAGGCAGTAATTTTGTAGACATAGGATTTAAGCTTGATGCAAGGACAAACAGGATTGTTATGATGGGCGCTTTGGACAATATCGTAAAGGGCGCCGCCGGACAGGCAGTACAGAATATGAACCTTATGTTTGGGTTTGACGAGACGGAGGGACTTAAGATGGCCCCGCTTTTCCCGTAAACAAATATATTTATCAGGAGGAATTAATGATGGTCAAAGGTATAAAGGGCGGCGTATGCGCGGCGAAGGGATTTAAAGCGAACGGTCTCAATGCGGGCATCAAGAATAATATAAAGAAAGACATGGCGCTTATTTTCAGTGAGAGCCCTTGTAGGGCCGGCGCCGTTTTTACAAGCAACAAGGTTAAGGCGGCTCCGGTGAAATGGGATTACAAGCTTGTACACGAATCGGAATACGTTCAGGCAGTTGTCGTTAACAGCGGAGTGGCAAATGCAGCCACGGGGGAAGAAGGCATGAAATGCTGCGCGGATATGTCCCGCAAAACCGGGGAGGTTCTTGGTATTCCGGCTGACGCAGTGCTCGTAGCATCAACCGGAGTAATCGGGAAACAGCTTCCAATGGATATAATATATGCCGGTATAGACGAGCTTCCGCAAAAAATGGAAGCCGACGAGGAACATGCAACGCTTGCCGCACAAGCGATAATGACAACGGATACGCATGACAAACAGGTTGCCGTTCAGATTGAAATCGACGGGGTTACGGTAACAATCGGCGGAATGTGCAAAGGCTCGGGAATGATACATCCCAACATGTGCACAATGCTGTGTTTCATCACCACGGACTGCGCAATCAGCAAGGAGCTTTTACAGAAAGCGCTGCGCGCCGTGACAGAGGATACATTCAATATGATATCCGTTGACGGAGACACTTCAACCAACGATACGGTGCTTCTGCTTGCCAACGGTATGGCAGGAAATAAGGAAATCACGTCTGAGGATGAAAATTACAGAAAATTTTATGAGGCATTATATTATATTGCCGAAAAGTCTGCAAAGATGATTGCGGGAGACGGAGAAGGCTGTACATGTCTTTTTGAGGTGAGAGTTGTTAATGCGTTAAGCAAGGCGGACGCCAGAATGCTGGCAAAATCAGTTATAAAGTCAAATCTTACCAAAGCTGCTATTTACGGACATGATGCCAACTGGGGGAGAATAATCTGCGCCATGGGATACTCGGGCGCGGAATTTGACCCGGACAAGGTGGATTTGTATTTTGAGAGCAACGCAGGAAAGCTTAAAATTGCCGAGGCGGGCGTTCAGACTGATTACAGCGAGGAAAAGGCAACCGAAATCCTGTCACAAAAACATGTAATCGCCGTATGTGACTGCAATCAGGGCGCTCATTCAGCGACTGCATACGGCTGTGATTTGACACACGAATATATTAATATAAATGCGGACTACAGGTCATAAGGAGCAGAATATGATTAATTTAGACAAAGAGATGGCTAAAGCGGAGGTGCTGATAGAAGCGCTGCCGTATATACAGAAATTCAATCGTAAAATAATCGTGGTAAAATACGGCGGAAGCGCCATGGTTGATGAGGAACTTAAGCGCAAAGTCATAGAAGACGTGGTACTTTTGAAGCTGGTAGGATTTAAGCCCATAATTGTCCACGGAGGGGGCAAAGAAATCAGCAAATGGGTGGACAAAGTAGGAATGAAAACCGATTTTATCAACGGACTCCGGGTAACCGACGGACCTACAATGGAAATTGCAGAGATGGTGTTAAACCGTGTGAACAAAAGCCTTGTGAACCTGGTTCAGCAGCTTGGAGTAAAAGCCGTGGGAATCAGCGGCAAGGACGGAGGAATGCTGAGGGTCGATAAAAAGCTTTCAGACGGACATGATATAGGCTTTGTGGGCGAAATCAAAGATGTGAATACAAAGGTAATTCATACGCTTTTGGAAAATGATTTTCTTCCGGTCATCTGTCCGGTAGGAATTGACGATAATTTCAACACATACAATATCAATGCCGATGATGCCGCATGCGCCATAGCTAAGGCCGTCAATGCCGAAAAGCTTGCTTTCCTTACGGATATTGAGGGAGTATATAAGGATAAGGACGACCCGTCCACGCTTATTTCCGAATTGAGTCTCGACGAAGCCGATGAACTTATAGGCGACGGATGTATCGGAGGCGGTATGCTTCCTAAGCTGAAAAACTGTATAGATGCAATAAGGGATGGCGTTTCAAGAGTGCATATACTGGACGGAAGGATTCCGCACTGTCTTCTTCTTGAAATATTTACCAATAAAGGTATAGGAACCGCCATTATAGACAAAGGAGCTGAGAGATTTTATGTCACGGACAAGTAATATTATCGAAAAAGTAGAAAATAACGTTATACATACTTATAACAGATACCGTATAGCCCTTGACAGGGGAGACGGAGTATATCTGTACGATGCGGAGGGCAGAAGGTATCTTGATTTCGGTTCAGGAATCGGAGTCTTTGCGCTTGGATATAACGATAAGGAGTATAATGATGCGGTTAAAGCACAGGTGGATAAGCTTGTTCATACCTCAAACTATTTTTATAATGAGCCTGCTGCGAAAGCCAGTGAAAAGCTGGTTGAGGCCACAGGTCTTGCCAAAGTTTTTTTTACGAACAGCGGAGCAGAAGCTATAGAGGGCGCCCTTAAGCTTGCCAGAAAATACGGCAGCCAATCGGGACGTACCGGTATAATAGCCATGGAGCATTCATTCCACGGAAGGACAATAGGCGCCCTTTCGGTTACCGGCAACGCCCATTACAGAGAGGCTTTTGAGCCGCTTATGCCGGATGTGCATTTTGCCGTATATAATGATTTTGAGAGCGTTAAAGCCTTGGCAAATGACAAAACCTGTGCAATAATAATGGAGACGATTCAAGGAGAGGGCGGAATTTATCCTGCTTCGGAGGATTTTATTAAGAATGTCAGGAAGCTTTGCGACGAGAAGGATATTGTTCTGATTCTTGACGAGGTGCAGTGCGGAATGGGAAGAAGCGGAGCAATGTACGCCTATCAGAAGTACGGGATTATGCCGGATGTACTTGCCACGGCAAAGGCGCTTGGCTGCGGTGTGCCGATAGGGGCGTTTGCAGCTTCCGAAAAGATGGCTGATGTTCTGGCTGCCGGAGACCACGGAACCACATACGGGGGCAACCCACTGGCATGCGCAGCGGCGGCTGAAGTCTTTGAATTGTTTAAAAAGAAAAAAATACTTGAAAATGTTAATAAGGTTGGTGCATACTTATACGGAAGGCTCGAGGAAATTAAAAACAGATTTCCCCAGATTGTTGACCACAGAGGTATGGGACTTATTCAGGGACTTGAATTTGACGGTCCTGTCGGAAACGTTATCGATAAACTTCTTGATGCCGGTGTGATTACTTTTGCGGCAGGAAGCAATGTTATCCGGTTTATCCCGCCCCTTGTGATTACCGAAGCCAATGTTGACGAAATGATTGACAAGCTTGTGCTGTGTCTGTAGGAATTTTCCTTCCTGCGCACGGCAGGAAGGATTATATATATGAAAAGAAAATTAATTCTTGCCCTGACCGGAATTATTATATCGGTATCGATTGCGGGCTGTAAGGTGGAATATGCGGAAGACATAACATCAGCCGAAGAGACACAGACCGGTAATGAGGAAACCGTTATCAGGGTCAGATACAGTGATGAACGTTTCACTTCGTATCTTGAATATTGTGAGGCTGAATATGAGAAGGCAAATATGGATATCGATGTAATTTTGGAGCTTGTGTCTTCTGAGAATTATATTAAGGAAATAAATTCCGATTCCGCATCCGGACATAATGTTCCGGACGTATATATGGCAGTCAACAGTGATTTGGGAACGCTTTATCTTGCTGGTCTGGCCTCCAAAAATACGTCGGAGGAATTCGGAACCGATAATTACTGTGAGACGGCCGTAAATGCATGTTCCTACAGCGGAAATCTGGTGGCATATCCGCTGGCATATGAGACAAGCTTCCTTCTGTATAATACGGACTTTTTAAAAAAAGCCGATACCGTCAGCTTTGCGGCTCTTCAGGAATATTCGGAAAACGCCGTTTTTTTGTCTGAGGAGAGCGCGTCGATTGAATCCGTTTTCAGATGTGAAATTAACGATATGTTTACCAATTACGGATATATTTCTGACGGAATGGTAATCGGGGGCGATTGCGGGGATGATTCCACAAAGCTCAGTATTGTCAATGACACTGTAATAAATGCCGCTGAAGAATATCTTGCGCTTATAGATTATTTCAGTATAAGCACAAAGAACACTTATGAAGGATGTATAAAAAAATTTAATTCCGGAAGCTTCCTTTCGGTTATAGCGACCACAAGCTCTCTGGCATCCATAGAAAGCAGTGATATTGCATACGGAATATCGGCATATCCGGATTACAATGACGAGACAGGGACCTCTCCGCTGTCAATAACTACGGTTCTGGCAGTTAATCCTTTTTCTTCCAATACGGAAACCGCAGCGGATTTTGCGGAATTTGCAACGGCCGGACAGGCGGACAGTCTTTACGGACTGGCTAAACTTCCTTCATGCAGGAGGGATGTACAGTATGAAAATTCCGCCATAGGCAGCATATATGAATCTTATGCCAAATCTACGCCTAAAAATAAACTGATATACGGTGAACAGGTATATCCTCTGCTTGAGATTGCTCTGCACAATATAGTGGCGGGAGAGGATATTGAGACGGAGCTTACAGAGGTTGACGACTATATGAAAGCGCAAGTGGATTGAATGAAACCTTCTGAAACGGTTAAAACTATATCAGATGAGAGATTAATCTCACGTCCGATACAAACCATTTCAGGAGGTGTTTTTTATGTGGGGATTTCTGATAGCTCTTTTATCGGGTCTTCTAATGAGCGTGCAGGGTGTCATGAACACCGGAGTTACCAAACAGACAAGCATATGGGTTTCGGCAGGTTTTGTTCAAATAAGCGCATTCGTAGTATGCGTTATAGCCTGGCTTGTAACAGGCAGGGAAAGCGTGAGCTCAATTATGCATGTTTCGCCTAAATATATGCTTCTTGGCGGAGTAATAGGAGCATTCATCACAATCACCGTAATTAAGAGCATGGAGATGCTGGGACCTGCCAAATCGGTTATGCTTATTGTTATTATGCAGATAGTTTCCGCGTATGTAATCGAGCTTATGGGTATACTCGGAACCAAGAAAGCCGAGTTTTCATGGGGAAAGGTCATAGGCGCGCTGATAAGCATTGTGGGAATAGTTGTTTTCTGCATGAGCGGCAAAGATGTTCAGGGAAATTAAGAAAAACTGTTGTATTTGCGCAATGAATTGGTTAAAATAATAATGTGCATAAAGGGGCCTTATGTAGATAAGGAGTTAATATGCCTAAAAATAATAAAATAATGTATGCGGCCGTCGGTGTCTGTGTGATTCTTGCTGCAGTATTCTTTTTTACGGGAAGAAAGGGAGAAAACACCGGAGCCGCATATGAAAATAATCTGCAGCCGTCAGATATGGAGCCGTCTGTCCATGGAGAGACTGAGACAGGCACATCCGGGAATATCTGTGTGTATGTCTGCGGTGAGGTCAATGAACCGGATGTGTATTATGTTGCATCAGGAGGTCGTGTTGCCGACGCTATAGAGGCTGCCGGAGGCGCTACGGATTCCGCGTGCCTTCAGGCACTGAATCTGGCCGAAATTTTGTCGGACGGACAAAGACTGTATGTTCCCTCACATGATGAGGCAAATGAAGCGGCTTCTTTTTTTGGCAACGATAACTCATCAGATTCCGGAGGACTTGTAAATATCAACACCGCAGACGCGGAGGAGCTTATGACCCTTCCGGGAATCGGAGAGTCGAAGGCACGGAGCATAATTGCTTACAGGGAGGAAAACGGAGCTTACAAAGCCTTAGAAGATATTATGAATGTTTCCGGGATAAAGGAGGCGGCGTTTTCTAAAATAAAAGATTTAATATGTGTTTAGCGGGAGGCCGGCATGTATGACGTACGGGACTGTATCAGTCAGGTATAAGAATACGGCATTATCGTAAGAGAAAGGTAAGAATATGAGCAGGGTATTAGTTGTTGACGATGAAAAACTGATTGTCAAGGGAGTTAAATTCAGTCTGGAACAGGATGGAATGACGGTTGACTGTGCATATGACGGAGAAGAAGCACTGGCTTATGCAAGGGAGAATAATTATGACGTTGTGCTTCTGGACATAATGCTGCCAAAGGTGGACGGTTTAAGCGTTTGCCAGCAGATACGCGAATTCTCCAATATGCCTATAATAATGCTGACAGCCAAGGGAGATGATATGGATAAAATTATGGGCCTTGAGTATGGCGCCGATGATTACATAACAAAGCCCTTTAATATACTTGAGGTTAAGGCAAGAATGAAAGCTATAATGAGACGCAATGGCAGCATGGAAAAAAAATTTGCCCGGGATAATGATAATCTGCTGGTTTCGGGCGATTTAAAGCTGGATATTGACAGCAGAAGGCTTTACATAAAAGGCGAAGAGGTAAATCTCACATCAAAGGAGTTTGACGTTCTTGAGCTTTTGGTAAGAAATCCTAATAAAGTATACAGCAGAGATAATCTTTTAAGAATAGTATGGGGGTATGAGTATCCGGGAGATGCAAGAACCGTGGATGTACATATCAGGAGGCTTCGCGAGAAAATCGAAGAAAATCCTTCGGAGCCTAAGTATGTCCATACAAAATGGGGAGTCGGATACTATTACAAGAGCTGATGCTGTGCTCTGAGTGAAGTGGCTTTGAAATATTCATTGAGGACTGGGAATAAATGGCAATGTGGAAACGGAAGATTTTAAGTAATGACATGTCCGGCAGAAAAAACAAATTCAGCTTTAAAAGGCTTGCGAGCCTTAGACTGATAATTACGGTAATTATAATTTTGTCAATACTTCTTCCGCTTATTATAAGCGGAAGAATAATCCTTAACAGCTACAGTTCAAAAGCCATGGAAGATATAGTAATTGCGGTAAAAGGACAGGGAAGTCTTGTAGCAGCGGACATTGCGGCGACATCATATCTTGACACGATGAATTCGGAGATGATTGAAACCGAGCTTGAGCAGATGATGTATACATACTCATCCAGGATTCTTGTAATAAACAGAAACTGTATTATAATCAAAGATACATATGATTACGAAACGGGTAAAACAATTATAAGCGAAGAAGTTCTTTCCGCATTTAAAGGTGTTGCCAATGATATATATGATACAGAAACAGGCCGCGCAAATATTACCATGCCTATTTACGCAAGCGAGAGCGATGAAATAATAGGTGTCCTGAGCATTACCATAGCGGATACCAATGTTACGGATATGTACAGGTATATAAACCGTATATTTGTAGCCATGATACTTGTATTCAGTATGCTTGCGCTTCTGCTTGCGCTGATAATTTCCAATGCGATAGTAAAACCTCTTGAAAGGCTTAACCAGTCAATTATTAATGTAACCGGCGGAGCCAAGGAAATGCATATTGAGGACAGAAGCCTGTACGAATACAACAAGGTCGCACAGTCCGTAAACAGAATGCTCGACAGGATGAAAGTGATTGATGATTCCCGCGAGGAATTTGTGGCAAATGTATCGCATGAGTTAAAGACGCCCATGGCGTCTATCAAGGTGCTTGCCGATTCACTGCTTGCCCAGGATGAAGTGCCTAATGAGCTTTACCGTGAATTTCTGAGCGACATGGTAAGCGAAATAGACAGGGAGAATGAGATAATAGGCGATTTGCTGACGCTTGTGAATGTTGACAGAGTCAACGCGGAACTTAATATCTCCACCGTAAGCGTGAATGAATTGGTGGAGCTTGTTCTCAAGCGCCTTAATCCCATTGCGGAAGCAAAAAAAGTTGAACTCATTATGGAAAGCTTCAGACCCTTTGCTGCGGAAATTGACGAGGTCAAAATGACGCTGGCAATCAACAACATTGTTGAAAACGCCATTAAATATAATAAAGAGAACTGTTTTGTGAGAGTATCCCTGAATGCGGACCATAAATATTTCTATATTAAGGTTGCAGATTCGGGTATAGGTATTCCCAATGAATGCATTGAACATGTGTTTGAGAGATTTTACAGGGTGGACAAGGCGAGGTCAAGGGAAACGGGCGGAACAGGTCTCGGGCTTGCGATAACCAAAAGTATTATACTTATGCACAAGGGTACGATTAAAATTTACAGTAAAGAGAACGAAGGGACGACTTTCACAATAAGAATACCTTTGTATCATGGTAATTCCGGAGGAGATACAATATGATAAGAAGACTTGTAGTGAAAGAAA
>CALWMX010000033.1 GCA_944382105.1 uncultured Butyrivibrio sp. | reverse complement strand
GGAAAAGTAAATTTAAGGGGATTCCATTGGAATTTTATCCGATTGCACAGTTTAAAAAAGAGCAGGATTATGTAGTAATCGGCGAAAGAGAAAATACGCCCATTGCTTTTGAAACAGCAAAGGATAGGTACATTGCCTTAGAAAGTGGTAATAGGAAAAATCTGGGGCATATGGAAACAATTCTGCGGTTTTGGTACTACGATGCCAAGGAACTGTTTGCAGAGGAAGAATTAGAGAAACTTCGCCCGGTCATTGAAGAAGAAACCAGAAAAATGAATCAGGCACAGCAGAGAGCGAAGATGCTTGGGGGAATCAAGGAAGCTATGGAGTACTTCCTTCCAAAAAATAATATCGGATATTTATATAAGTGGCGAGCCTTTCCTAAATGTCCTATCAGAAAAGACAATGCAGATTGTGAACTTGTAATAGCAGGACCGGACAGGGATGGCTATTATCAGTGGAAGCCGCAGGAACAGACGGCTCATATTGATTTTGCAAGTATAGAAGCAAAGCTTGGCTTTTCCATACATAAGGATATGAAAGCGTTTATTTCAAGTTATTTTTACTTTATGCTGGAAGGGGATATGGATGAGAAAAATTTTCATATATATCCGCTATTGCCAACCGCTAATATAGAAAAATATGTGTTGGATGGATTTGAAAAAGAAAGCTATGCCGGGGATTATGACTTTATATTAAAAGGTCAATTTTTCCAATTGGGAGGAGCCTGCATAGGTGGAGATGATTCCTATATTTTGGAGATAAATAACGAAACCGGAGAGGTTCTGGCAGTAGAGTATATGGATAAAAGGCATGAAAAATTTGCGGATTCCCTGTACGATTTGTTCATGAATGCCACACCAATCTGGTATGAGGACAAAAATACTTGATTTCACAAAGTGAACAGGTAGTTCCGATAAGATGATACGGAGGAAGGATGATTAAAGACATGGAGTTAAAAGACTTAATGTACGAAATTTGTTTAAGATGGAGTTTGCCTAATGATTACATAGAATTTCTTTATAATCATGAAAACAACCTATATGTAATTACGAATGATGATGAAGAAGATGACGATTTTTATTATGAAAATGAAATAGAAATATATGGTGCTAAAGGATTAATTATTGGACAACATGGCTATTCTTATAATCCTGTGCAGAAGGCTGTAATAGAGGATTGGAATCCCAATTATGTCGTGATTGCAAATTGTAACGCAGACCCATATTGCATAGATATTAGCTTAGATAATTCTCCTGTATATTATGCGGTGCATGGTACGGGTAAGTGGGAATTTTCAAAAGATAGTGAATCCATAAAAGAATTCTTTGATTCGTTAGAGATATTATAATTTATGGATAGAATATATATAAAATAGAATTATTCTGTGGTAAGAGTAGGGGCGCTCATCTCGCCCCTTTATCTTTGCTCTGGTAAGGTCGGTTAGCGTTCTGCCTATCAACCTTTTCTTTATATCGTTGTATCTTCTCGTGCATGGTTTCGGTTTTTTGAGCGGCTTTCTCACCGTAGGTTTCATCCCATTTGGCACATTCTTTCTGATATGCGTCGGTGGCACGCTGTGCGGTATAAAATGCTGTGTAGAAATCCTGTACCGTTGCAAATCCATGCTGTCTGACGATACCGGATAATCCGGCTTTGAGGGTTCGGATTTCCTCATTTTTGGTGGCAATCCTGCTTTCAAGCTCCTTTTTCTTGGTAAGCCTAGCAAGTCCCTTTAAATCGCTTAATTCAATCTCCAACATATTCCACTCACGCTCTGCTTCAAAGATAAGATGATTTTGCTTATCAAGCGTAACCTTGATTTTTTGAAGTTTTGAGAAAGCGGCTACTTCCGGTGGCATAACCGGTCTTGGAGGTATCTGTGGCTTGGGTTGTTCTACAACCTCTGCTTCTGAAACAGTTGTAGCAATAGTGGCTACTGGTGGCTCATGCTCGGTCATTACTTCTTTAGCCAGAGCTGTAGCAACATCTGCGGTATCCTCTGCTTTTATAACTGCTTTACTTCTGTATTCTTTTTCGAGAGCTTCATAAAACAGCTTGCTTTTCAGTTCCCTTGCGACTTTCAGTACATCGTGAATCAGAAGTGCCAGTCGTTTGGCTGCTCCTCGTATGATATTGGAAAGCAGTTCAGGACAGTTGCCCCATGCTTTGATGGAGTTACGGATACGGTCTGTGATAAATTCGTTCTTTATCTGCCGTATATCATCCTCCGGCACTTGGCTGACTAAGGCTCGGTCTACTTCGTGATTCCACAGCATACGCACCTCATTATCTGTCTTTATTTGTTCCGCTTTAGGATTATTCTTACCGATTTTCTTGGTGGCAAGGTATAATCCGTTTCTGTCGAATACATGGAGTTTATTCTTATCGTCCTCTATCAGAAGATTGATAAGGTCGGTATAGAAGCGTTTTGCTTCGTCCAGATAATGCTCCTGCTTGAACAGTTTGTTTTTGGCGGTAAATAAGGTTCGTTCATAGACTTCGCCTTTTTTAATTATCTTACAGCCCTTGCGGACATTGCCGCTATCATCCAGTATCTCTTTTTTGGTGCGTACATGCTTTTTCTGTTCGTTGTAGAACATATTGCGTGTTGCAACCTTTTCTATGGGTTCCGGTAACAGCTCCCTTTCGGAAAAGATGAGATGGATGTGATAGTTGGTTTTGCGTTTGTTGTGGTGTAGGGCTGATACACACTCCACACCATATTTTTCCTTAAAGCGGTTGGTAAACATCTGTAACAGCCTGTCGGGGTCATACAAGTCGGGGAAGGATTCCGGTAATGCGATAATCAGTTCCCTTGCCTCGATACATTTCCCCTCCGTACCGCTTTTTAGAAATTCCTGTTGATTAAATCGTGCAAGCTCCGTCCAGTAGTGGCGGTCTGTGGTTTCATAAACTGCATACAGATTTTCCTGCTTGGCGTGACTGGATATATAAGTAATCCTGCCACGGACATTGTGGAGCTTGCTCATCTGAATAAATGAATTTCTTTCGATATTGCTTCCTCCTCTCGTAAATGTTACATAGGGAAAGAGGTGGAAGGATTATAAGTGAGTGGATAGCTTAGGCTATCCGGTTACGAACACTCTGCCGTATCCGGCATTACCTCAAATGCGACAGCATTTGTATAAGTCACGCTTGCGTGACTTGGCTCGATGCAATCGCGAAATACCCAAAGTACCA
>CALWMX010000032.1 GCA_944382105.1 uncultured Butyrivibrio sp. | reverse complement strand
AGCGCCGGACATACTCTTGAGGTAAATTCCGGGAAATTGCTGGTTTTGGCAAGCCTGTGGTATGCTCTCTTGTAATTTCCTATATATAAGAGCTCATTCCACTCGGGAATAAGGTTGTTTAGCGGGCAGCCGCTTATCATGCCTTTCAGCATTTTGCCCGACTGGCAGAACGGAACTCCGCAGTCCATGCATCTGGCAGCCTGCTCACGCTGTTTTTCAAGAGGAAGCGGCTCGTGGAACTCCTTGAAGTTGTTAATTCTTGTTTTTGGCTTGACTGCTTCGCAGTCAACGCGCTCATAGTCCATAAATCCTGTTGGTTTTCCCATAATACTTCCTCCTTTCCTACTTCTTCATCGCATAAAATGCTTCAATCTGAGCCTGTTCGCTTGAGAGTCCTTTTTCCTCCATAAGGACAATCCTGTTAAGCATTTTCTTGTAATCGTGAGGCATTATTTTCTTGAATTTAGGAAGATAATCGCTGAAATTATCAAGTATCATCTTGCCTTTTTCGGAATTGGTATATGCCACATGCTTCTGTATCATCTGCTTAAGCTCAAGGACGTCATATTTATCGGTGACCTCCTCGGAGCTTATCATCTCTTTGTTGAGATTCAGGTAAAGCTTATTGTCTTCGTCCAGAATATATGCGATGCCTCCGCTCATTCCGGCCGCAAAGTTTTTACCTGTTTTGCCCAGTACGACAACGCGTCCGCCGGTCATGTATTCACAGCCATGCTCGCCCACTCCCTCGACAACAGCCGTTGCTCCGGAATTTCGGACGCAGAAACGTTCGCCGGCCACACCGTTGATATAGGCCTCTCCGCTTGTAGCGCCGTAAAGAGCTACATTGCCGATTATAATATTATCGTCGTATTTGAAGGCTGAACCTTTAGGCGGATATACTATAAGCTTACCGCCTGAAATTCCTTTTCCGAAGTAATCGTTGGAATCGCCCACAAGCTCAATAGTCAGTCCTTTAGGTATAAATGCGCCGAAGCTCTGTCCGCCGTTTCCGTTGCACCTTACCGTGTAGGTGTCCTCCGGAAGTCCGTCGCTGTAAAGTCTTGTAATCTCCGCACCGAACATCGTACCGAAGGCACGGCTGTTTACATTGGTTACATCCAGCTCAATACTCTTTTTCTGGCGTTTTTTAAGAGCAGGCATAAGTTCTTTGATAAGAACAGTCTCGTCCAAGGTTTTTTCCAGCTTGAAATCATATACGTTCTTATTATAATAATCCATCTTATCGGCTCCGGCATACGGGTTGTCAAGAATTGATGACAAATCAATTCCGCCCTTTCTGCTGCCGTTTCCCGATGTTTTCTGGAAAAGCATGTCGCTTCTTCCGCACATCTCGTCTATTGTCCTGAAGCCCAGCTTTGCCATGTATTCTCTCAGCTCCTGAGCCACAAATTTCATGAAGTTGATGACATACTCAGGCTTTCCGGCAAATTTCTTGCGGAGCTCCGGATTCTGGGTTGCAACGCCTACAGGACATGTATCGAGATTACATACTCTCATCATCACGCATCCAAGGGTTACAAGCGGCGCGGTTGCAAATCCGAATTCCTCCGCTCCCAGAAGACACGCGATGGCAACGTCACGTCCGTTCATAAGCTTTCCGTCAGTCTCAACCACCACTTTATTGCGCAGACCGTTCATAATAAGAGTCTGGTGCGTCTCGGCAAGTCCAAGCTCCCACGGAAGCCCTGCGTTGTGTATGGAGCTTCTCGGAGCAGCGCCCGTTCCTCCGTCATAACCGGAGATAAGTATTACCTGTGCGCCCGCCTTTGCAACGCCGGCTGCGACAGTGCCTACACCTGCCTCCGATACAAGCTTGACGGATATCCTGGCCTGTTTGTTGGCGTTTTTCAAATCATAAATAAGCTGCGCCAAATCCTCTATGGAATATATATCGTGATGAGGCGGCGGAGATATAAGGCTCACTCCCGGAGTTGAAAGCCTGGTCTTGGCAATCCACGGGTATACCTTTCCGCCCGGCAGGTGTCCGCCCTCTCCCGGCTTTGCGCCCTGCGCCATCTTAATCTGAATTTCATCGGCGCTCACAAGATATCTTGAGGTTACGCCGAAGCGTCCCGATGCAACCTGTTTGATTGCGGAACATTTATTCAGTCCGTCCGGCCCGATTGTAAGACGCTCAATACTCTCCCCGCCCTCGCCGCTGTTGGAACGCCCGTGCAATGTATTCATTGCAATCGCCAGCGTTTCGTGAGCCTCCTGCGAAATCGAGCCGTAGGACATGGCTCCTGTCTTGAATCTTCTGACAATCGAATCCACGCTTTCCACTTCGTCAATAGGTACGCCTTTTTCAGGGAATTTAAAATCCATATATCCTCTGAGAGTAACAGGGTCCATCTCTTCGTTCATAAGGCGGGAATATTCTTTAAATGTCTCATAATCGCCGTTTCTTGTTGCAAGCTGAAGAAGATGTATGGTCTGAGGATTATAAAGATGCTCCTCCTTGCCGCTCCTTAGCTTATGGCTTCCCACGCTGTCAAAAGTCTCATCCGTGGTAAGTCCTAACGGATCAAACGCCCTGCTGTGCCTTACATTGACGTCCTCCTCAATATCCTTAAGGGTGATGCCTCCGATTCTGCTTACCGTTCCCGTAAAATATCTGTCAATTACCTCCGGAGCGATTCCTATTGCTTCAAAAATCTTGGAACCCTCATATGACTGGATAGTGGAAATACCCATTTTGGAGGCTATTTTAATGATACCTGAAATAACCGCCTTATTGTAATCCTCCACTGCAGCATAGTAATCTTTGTCAAGTATTCCTATATTGATAAGCTCTTTGATAGTATCCTGTGCCAGATACGGATTGACCGCACAGGCACCGTATCCGAGAAGCGTTGCAAAATGATGCACCGTTCTTGGCTCGCCGCTTTCAAGAATAAGAGACACGCTGGTCTTTTTCTTGGTAATTACAAGATGCTGGTTCATGGCCGCTACCGCTAAAAGCGAAGGAATCGCCACACGGTTGTCATCGACTCCCCGATCGGTAAGTATAAGTATGTTGGCGCCGTCGCCGCATGCCCTGTCAGCCTCCACAAACATTCTGTCAATAGCTTTCTCAAGCGAGGTGTTTTTGTAATATGTTATAGGAATCTCGACTACTTTAAAGCCTTCTTTATTCATATTTTTGATTTTTAATATATCCGTGTTGGTAAGGATAGGATTGTCAACGCGGAGCACATGGCAGTTTTCGGCCTTCTCCTCAAGGATATTTCCGTCTTTTCCTATATAAATTGATGTGGCCGTAACAATCTTTTCACGGAGCGCATCGATAGGCGGGTTGGTCACCTGTGCAAAAAGCTGTTTGAAATAATCAAAAAGCGGCGGTCTCTGTTTGGATATAGGCGCTATCGGAACGTCAACACCCATGGCTGCAATCGGCTCGGAGCCTGTTTTTGCCATATTTAAAATCGATGAATAAAAATCCTCATAAGTATATCCGAATGCCTTCTGAAGTCTTGCCCGTTCGGTCTTGTCATACTCAATCGCCTTTTTGTTAGGGATTTTAAGGTCCTTGAGCATGACAAGGTTATTGTCCAGCCACTCTCCGTAAGGCTTTCTCGTGGCGTATTTTGCCTTAAGCTCTTCATCGTCAATAACCCTTCCCTCAACAGTGTCCACGAGAAGCATTTTACCCGGATGAAGCCTTTCTTTAATCCTGATGTTGGACGGCTCTATTTCAAGAACTCCCACCTCAGACGAAAGGATAAGATAATCGTCATTGGTGATATAATAACGTGAAGGCCTGAGCCCGTTCCTGTCCAGAACCGCGCCCATCACATCTCCGTCCGAAAAAAGAATGGATGCCGGGCCGTCCCAAGGCTCCATCATAGTTGCATAATACTGATAAAAATCCCTTTTTTCCAGACTGATGAGCTTATTGTTCATCCATGGCTCGGGTATTGTAATCATAACCGCAAGCGGCAAATCCATTCCGCTCATCACAAGGAACTCGAGAGTATTGTCGAGCATCGCCGAGTCAGAGCCTTCCGTATTGACAACAGGAATAACCTTATGCATACTTCCCTCAAAGTATTTGCTCTTCATATTTTCCTCGCGGGCAAGCATCTTATCGGCATTGCCCTTGATTGTGTTAATCTCGCCGTTATGCACGATAAATCTGTTGGGATGCGCTCTCCTCCAGCTAGGATTGGTGTTCGTACTGAATCTTGAATGCACCGTGGCAATGGCAGACTCGTAATCCTTGCTGCACAAATCCGGGAAAAACGTTCTCAGCTGGTGGACAAGAAACATTCCCTTATAGACAATGGTTCTGCTGGAAAGCGATACAACATATGTATCATCATTACTCTGTTCAAATACTTTTCTTACTATATAAAGCTTTCTGTCAAAAGGAAGTCCCTTTTTACAGTCGGCGGGCCTTTTGATGAAACACTGTACGATTGACGGCATAACCTCTATAGCTTTGCTTCCGAGGACTTCAGGTCTTATGGGAACTTCCCTCCAGCCCAGGAATTTAAGCCCTTCCTTCTCGGCAATATTTTCAAACATTTTCATGGCCTGTTTTTTCTTAAGCTCATCCTGTGAAAAGAAAAACATACCTACACCGTAATCGCGTTCTTCTCCAAGCTCAATTCCCAAAGGTTTACATGCCTTGCTGAAGAATTTATGAGATATCTGAAGCATAATGCCTACGCCGTCGCCGGTCTTTCCTTCTGCATCCTTGCCGGCTCTGTGCTCAAGATTCTCGACAATACTCAAGGCATTCTCAACAGTCTTGTGGGTTTTGATTCCCTTTATGTTGACAATGGCGCCGATACCGCAGTTGTCATGCTCAAACTGAGGATTGTATAATCCCTTGTTGTGTTCATTATCGTAAATCATCCGTTCCTGTCCTTTCCGTAAAAATGATATTTGTAATATACTACGTTTTTCGAAGGTTGTAAATAGAAATTTTTGGCGAATTGTCAGATTATTTGAATACTTGATTATATTAATATTATTTTCAGACAATATTTGAAATTGATAATTATTTTTGACGGAAAATTTTACCTGTAATTATTTTCTCCGGCTTTTTTTGCCTAAATAAATAAAGTCATTCAATCTTGATTTGGTCAATAATAAAATATCCGCATTATTTTTTTAAGTTATTATGTTTTGTTTGTTAATTTTATTGAAGAATCCTCATTGTGAAGATAAAATATTTATTAGAAAGAAATCACCTTAAGATTGCGCGAGGAAAGAACATGTCCAGAAAAAAATCCGGCTCTTCCAAAAAGAAAGAGCTCAAATTTATCAGCTACAAAAAATATATAATCATAATTGCCATACTGCTCATATGCCTGATTGCGATTAATGTGATGTTCAGGGTGAGCACGGTTTTTGCCACAAGCTACTGCAATACCATATATCCCAACGTGGTCAAGGTTATGGGCGCCGTAAGCTCTCTTGCCCCATTTTCAGTCATGGAAGTTCTAATATATATTGCCGCAGCCATCGTATTATATGCTCTTGTCAGGCTTATCGTAACGCTTGTGAGGTATCACAGACGGAGCAATATCTGTTTTTTTACATATCGTCTTAAAAAATATCTTCTAAATCTTGTGTGCATAGTTCTTGTCTGCCTGCTTATTTTAAGCTTTAACTGCACTATTCTCTATCACCGGCTGTCATTTACCGTGTGCGCCAACATGACTCTGGAAGCCCACAGCACGGATGAGCTTATCGCGCTTTTTCAGATTATGTCAGAGGATGCCAACGAGCTCAGCGATCAGGTCGGGCGTGACGATGAAGGTATTTTTACTCTGGACGGCATCGACTACAATTCGCTGTGCGTGGATGCCATGGAAGCGGTCACTGAACAGTACCCTTTTATGACCTCATACTATCCGGAGGCAAAGCCGATTGCCGCTTCCCGCCTTATGTCGGCAACGGGAATGGCGGGATTTTACTCTCCTTATACCATGGAAGCAAACTACAACGCGGATATGCCGGATTTGAATATTCCACACACAATATGCCATGAGCTTGCTCATCTGAGCGGTTTTATACATGAAGACGAGGCCAATTTTATAGGGTATGCCGCATGTATGCGCTCCGAAAGCCCTGAGCTTCGCTACAGCACTACTGTGGAAATGATGATATATGTCATCAACGAGCTGTATTCCAGCTGTTCCTACGAACATTACAGCGAACTCATAGGCACGCTTAAACCGGCAATTATCGCCGACATAAACTCACAGGCAGAATACTGGCGCGAAGCGGGAGAAATGTTCGGAGGAAAGCTTGACGAGGCCGTTCAGTCCGCCAACGACGCTTACATAAAGCTCAACGGCGACAAAGAAGGCGATGTCAGATATTCAATGGTTGTTGAATTATTGCTTGATTACTATTCAAAGAATATTGACGGTATTCTTTCGGAGTGACGCCATACTCCTCTTTAAAACATTTGATGAAGTGGCTTTGGGAGGAAAAGCCGAAATATTCCGCAATCTCAGAATAAGTATAATCCGAAAACCGCAGCATATTGGCTGCGGCCTTAAGCTTTTCTTTACGTACAAATCTGCTGACAGTCATGCCTGTCTCCCTGTGAAAAGCAGTTGAAAGGCTGCTTCTGTCAGCTCCCAGCTCCTGCGCCATGGCTTGCACGGTAAATCTCTTAGTTCGGTTGGCGTATATGTAGTCCATGGCCTTGATAACCTTTATTGAATATATGTTTTTGCGCGGCTGTTCCGCCATTTTCCCCGTAAAATCCAAAAGCATCTCGTTGTGCAGCTTTATTATGCTCCTCTCATCTGCAAGCAGGTCCATCTTACCGATATACAAATCGCTCAATGTATACGCCAATTCTCTTTCAAGGCCTTTTTCAACACACAATCTTGTAATCAGGGCTGTGGATACCACGAAATGATATCTTATATTGCGCAGTCTGTTATTTGACAGTCTGCCGTACTGCCCGCTTTCATACATCGATATGTCATTGGGGTCGGCTAAGACCTTGCGCACCTCATCGAGTCTGCCTTGCGCCACATTCTCATAATATCCGTATTCATGGCTGTATTCTACGTGACTCTGCTGCTCCTCCTGACGCTCAAACAGAAGAAGATTAAGTTCTTTGCCAATGTTCATCTGCTCCTCCATATCAATAAATACAAAATTCTGCCACAGTCCGCCTTATCTTCGGGTTTAAGATTTCTTTATCATAAATTTTTCTTAATTGTACAACATTTTTGATATCAAAGCAACAAATATGATATATTTTTCTTTTCCCGGGTTATAAGCTGTGGCCATAAGAAATATTAAAACGAAAATCATCTGATATTTAAGGAATTTTCAAGGAGGTTTTGATATGGAAGGTTTCAACAACGGAATCAATCT
>CALWMX010000031.1 GCA_944382105.1 uncultured Butyrivibrio sp. | reverse complement strand
GGAGTGGCATGTCTCGCAGATTTACCTTCATGGATGAGCATAGGCATGTATATGGCGGCTGATATAATCATAAAACCATTTCTGGCCGTAGTTTTTGGGAATATAATCCTTTCTATAGGAATGCATTTTAAAAAATAGTACATAATATACTGATTCCCTTGAAAGGATTATTTCGTATGCGGCAGGCTGTGCTACTGCTCATCTATAATGGCAACCCCGTATTTTCCCAGTGTCAGAGAACCGTCTATCGTAAATTTATTTAAAATATCATATCCTCTCACGCCTGATATTGTAACGGTTTCTTCCGAATTGTTAAGGAAGAAGCCGAATTTTCTGCCATTGTATTCCCTGCTGTGATATTCTGTATTTTTCGGCATTTTTCTGTGCAAAACGCCAGCCTTGTCAAGCAGCATTCCAAAGATTTTCCGGAGCGCGTCGGAATCTGTCCTTGCTCCGATGTAGCAGGCATTGCCTTTTCCATAATTTTTGACCGCTACGGCAGGGGTGCCCGCGTAATAATCGCTTTCATAGGTGCCTAAGACCTTCAATCCGCAAGAATCTGCAATATCGGTGCGCAAAACCTCGGCATAGTCACGGACTTCGGCGCAAAAACTGCCATGGTCTTCGTCTCTTGTATCATCATCAGAGACAGACCCGCTGCCGGCAGCAAATATTACCTTGTTTCTGTCAGACGGATACAAGGTGTCGATTTCTTCGCTTACGATGCCGAAAAGCTCTTTAAGAACGTCCCCCGGAAAACCGTTCAGAAAACACAGCGTATTGTCGTCCACGTATCCGGTCAGATAGGTCGCCGCAAGCTGACCGCCGTTTTTGACAAATTCGGTAAAGGATTTGCCGACGCCGGGCTGTAACATATAAAGCATGGGCGCCACAACCAGCGAATATCCCGACAGGTCGTCGGTTGATGATATCACATCAGTATCAATTCCCAGATGAAGGAGCTCTCTGTACGCCTCAACGCAGGTTTCGACGTATTTTTTGGTGGATTGGCCAAGCCCCATCATGTCGTCGATTGCCCACCAGTTGTCCCAGTCGAAAATAACGGCAGCCTTGGAGTTTACTACAGAACCTTGTACCTCATCCAGCTGTGACAGAATTTCTCCCAGTTCTTCAACTTCTTTGAAAATTCTTGTGTCGTCCCTTCCTAAATGGTCAAGAACGGCGCCGTGATACTGCTCATAAGAGCCACGGCCCTTACGCCACTGAAAATACTGAACCGTATCGGAACCGCAAGCGACGGCCTGCAGGGAAAAGAGTTTGTGGATGCCCGGACGCTTTAATTTGTTAAATTGATGCCAGTTCACAAGTCCCGGAGCGCTCTCCATTAACATAAACGGCTTGTCTTTTTTCATGGAGCGAAGCAGGGCGTTGTCAAAAGCGGTAAGCTCCATTGTATCGGCAAGGGTTTCGTAGTCGTTGTGGAGTCTGGGATAGGAGTCCCAGCAGACAACATCAAGTTCTTTGGCTAATACACGGTAATCAAGTCCGTAATACATCTGCATAAAATTCGTTGTGACAGGAATATCTGGTGTGGCTTTCTTTATAATTGAAATTTCGTGCTTCATGTAGTCGGTCATATTCCATGTGGTAAAGCGTTTCCATTCCAGATTAAGTCCCATAATGCTGTATTCGCCGCCCTCAAACGGAGGCTCAATCTGTGAAAAATCGTTGTAATTATGACTCCAGAAGGCAGTCCACCAGGACTTATTGAGCTTGTCTATATCATGGTCAAATTTGTCGGCAAGGTAGTTCTGAAAACGTTTTACGCAGAGAGGGCAGTAGCATTCTCCTCCAAACTCATTGGAAATATGCCACATTATAATACCAGGGTGACTGCCGACAGCTTCGATTAATCTGTTCAGGATAACGGACACTTTTTCTCTGTAAGCGGGTGAACTCATGCAGTGATTGTGTCTCACGCCGTGGTGGGCGCGCAGCCCTCTTTTGTCAACGCGCATGGCTTCCGGATATTTTTCGTCAAGCCACGCCGGTCTTGCTCCGGATGGTGTGGCCATAACCGTATATATGCCGTTGGAATACAGCTCGTCAATGATTTTCACCAGCCAGTCAAAGTGAAATTCTCCTTCAACGGGCTCATATGCGGACCATGAAAACACTCCCAGCGTTGCCGAATTTATACCTGCTTTTTTCATAAGACGTATGTCTTCTGCAAGGATGTCGGGACGGTCCAGCCACTGTTCCGGATTGTAGTCTCCCCCGTGCATAATTCCTTTAATCTGAGGGAAAAGAATATTCCTGTTCATATATGTTAAACTCCTTAAGGTTATTTTTTATAAAAGTATGAAAATTATTCGCAAATGTCGTTCTGATTTTCAGCCTACCATATGAGCAGTGGGTTTGCAATATTTTTTGCGATTGCCGGAGAAAGAAAAAAGAGATTGGTCAGATAAATTCCGGTAATAAATTGCAGCAAATTTATATAAATATTCTGTGGATTTATCTCATTTATTCTTGCCGGTATGATGATAATTGTGTCGTGCATCGGATGCGCCAAGGAGACGTACAGCCTTAAATCGGCAATAGATGACACGACTAATCTGCCGGTATTTATCGGTACGTTAACAGGAATATAATAGAATTTCAAATTAAACTTTGCATATCTTTTTTTCTGTACTCTGCTTTTAAGCTGTGGTATACTTTTTTCAGACGAATGAATTCTGCCCGGAGGTTTTTATGATACGGAATATAATCCTTGATATGGGAAACGTTCTTTTGGACTATAATCCCAATGTCATACTTGATGAAGTTTTTGACAATGAAGCAGATAAAAAGATAATCCTCAATGAGCTTTTTGGCGGTCCGGAGTGGGAACAGGGCGACTTGGGGCTCATTAATAATTCCCAGAGATATGACGGCGTCAGCAGACGTGTACCGGAGCGGCTCCATAAAGGGTTGAAAAGATGCGTTGAGGAATGGGATATATGCATGGTTCCGGTTGACGGTGCGAAGGAATTCTGCGGGTATATCAGACAAAGAGGATACGGTATGTACGTGCTCTCCAATGCCTGTTCAATGTTTTACAAATATTTTCCGAGATATTTTCCGTTGGAGGACTTTGACGGGATTGTGGTATCATCGGACGAGCATATTGTAAAACCGGACAGACGGATTTATGATATACTTCTTGACAGGTACGGGCTTAGAGCAGAAGAGTGTCTTTTTATTGACGACAGGAATAACAATGTGGAGGGGGCTGAAAGTGCAGGAATGAGGGCGCACCGGTTCTGCAATGATTTTAATTTTATTATTGAAAAATACGGTCTTTGATAATAAGGGGCATATTTCATATTTTTGTAAGAATGAAGCTGCTGTGATTAAGTTATTATAATGACTGACGAAACAGTCTGCCGTGAGGTATTGGCATGAGAAAAAAACATTTAATCTGGGTAATAGTATACGGCGTAATACTGACTGCTTATACGGCTTTTGTGCTGTTGGATGCCTTTGTCATACCTAAGAGCATAGTGTCGCCCGAAATGCAGGAAACACAGGAGAGTAACGGGGAGAGCGGACCTGACGATGCGGACGAAGAGCATGGAAATACGATTGTAACGACTGATACGAGCTATGAGAGCGGCAGCATTTCAATCAACTTAGAGACAAAAAGGATAAAAAATACACAGGTGTATATCGCCGATGTTGTAATTAAAGAAGCGTCTTGTCTCAGAGCGGGGCTTGCAGACGGGGTTTTCGGACGGAATGTCAAGGCAAGAACCTCGGTGATTGCCGAAGAAAACGACGCCATATTTGCTGTGAACGGTGATTATTACGGTTATCGCGACAGCGGCTATGTCATGCGCAACGGATATCTTTACCGCACAGAAGCCAGAAGCGGAACGGGCAACGAAGATTTGGTCATATATGAGGACGGAAGCTTTGAGATTGTGGATGAAAATGAAGTGACGGCCGAGGAGCTTCAGGAAAACGGGGCTGTTCATATTTTTTCTTTCGGGCCGGGGCTTGTAAACGACGGCAGAATTACCGTTGACGAGAATACGGAAGTGCAGCAGTCGATGCTGAGCAATCCGAGATGCGCCGTGGGAATGGTGGAGCCTCTGCATTATAAATTCGTGGTTTCGGACGGAAGAACCGATGAAAGCGAGGGACTTAAGCTGTTCGAGCTTGCGCAGGTTATGGAAGACGAGGACTGTGTTGTGGCATATAACTTGGACGGAGGAGGTTCCGCAACTATGTGGTTCATGGGAGAAATAGTAAACTTTCCGACTACGGACGGAGGAGAACTGCATGAAAGGCGGGTGAGTGACATTGTCTACATCGGAGAATAATAAGAGACTCATAATAATTTATATGGCGGTCACTCTTTTTTGTATAATATTTACAATTGCCTATTACAGATTTTCCCATGGAGTTAAGTCCGACTATCTTACATGGCTGTGGGCTGTACCGTTTGCGGCGGGAATTATACCGTCAATTATAAGTCTTTTTTTTCCATTGCTTAAGAAAGGAAGCTTTGCCGGCTGCTATCTGTACAACGCAGGGGTGGCCGCAATTACCGTTCATGTGGCGCTGAAGGGAATATTTGAGATTGCGGGAACCGATTCGGATTATGAAAAATGGATTTTTGCCGCAGGTATTGTTATGGTTGTCGCGGGGGTTATTGTTATTAACGTATCGGCAATAATAAAAACTTTATCCGGCAATAAAAAATAAAAAACACGCGATTTTCATATTGCGCAAGCGTTTGCGCAGTGCTATAATTCAAGTAAGGCAAATGTAGTGAAACGCAGAAATAATATAATAATTTAAAGGAGAAGGACAATGAAAGAACAGCTTATAAGCAGATTTGAAGAAATGTTCGGCAATGGCGGAGATATCCGTTCGTACTTTGCTCCGGGACGGGTGAATCTAATCGGAGAGCATACGGATTATAACGGAGGCCATGTATTTCCGTGTGCGCTCACAATCGGGACGTATTTCATTGCAAGAAAAAGGAACGACAGAAAATTAAGGTTTTATTCCACAAATTTTGAGAATCTGGGAATAATTGAAGGAAGCCTTGACAATCTGGTATGGAGTAAGGAAGCTGACTGGACCAACTATCCGATGGGAGTTATGTGGGCATTCGGCGAGAAGGGTTACAGTATCACCGAGGGCTTTGACATACTTTTGTGCGGTAACATTCCTAACGGTTCGGGACTTTCGTCATCGGCATCGGTGGAAGTCGGAACAGGCGTTCTTCTGCGGGATATGTACGGATTTGACGTAAGCATGACGGATATTGCTCTTATAGGACAGTATTCCGAGAATAATTTCAACAAGGTGAACTGCGGCATAATGGACCAGTTTGCAATTGCCATGGGGAAAAAGGACAATGCGATTTTTCTTGATACTTCAAATCTTTCATATGAGTATGCGCCTATTATACTCAAGGATGCAAAGATTGTAATTGCCTGCAGCAACAAAAAGAGAGGACTCGGAGATTCCAAATATAACGAGAGACGCGCCGAGTGTGAAGAGGCGCTTTCAGAACTTCAGACAGTTATGGATATCAAGAGTCTCGGAGAGCTTACGGAGGAACAGTTTGAAGCGGGCAAATCTGCAATCAAATCGGAAGTGAGACAACGACGCGCCAAACATGCGGTTTACGAAAATCAGAGGACAATAAAAGCTGTTGCCGCTCTCAAGGCGGGCGATATCGACGGCTTCGGAAAGCTGATGATTGCTTCCCATATGTCGCTGAGAGACGATTATGAGGTTACAGGTAAGGAACTGGACACTCTTGTTGAGGCCGCTCTTAAACAGGAGGGAGTTATCGGCTCAAGAATGACGGGCGCCGGCTTTGGAGGATGTACGGTCAGCATTGTAAAAAACGACAATATTGATGCTTTTATAGAGAATGTAGGAAAAGAATATAAAGACACAATAGGATATGCGGCGGATTTTTATGTGGTCGAAGTAGGAGACGGCGCAGGAGTTATATAAAAAATATGTGAAAGGAGAAACAGGATATCATGACAGTTTTAGTTTTGGGAGGGGCCGGATATATCGGCTCACACACGGTATACGCATTAATCGAAAAGGGCGAGGATGTGGTGATTATCGATAATCTTGAGACGGGACACATTGAAGCTGTCCACCCTAAGGCGCGTTTTTATCAGGGCGATATAAGGGACAGGGCGTTTGTTGACAGTGTGCTTGACAAAGAAAAAATCGATGCGGTTATTCATTTTGCAGCCAACTCGCTTGTGGGCGAAAGCATGACAAATCCGCTCAAATATTACGATAACAATGTGAACGGAACAAAAGTCCTTCTTCAGTCGATGGTGGCGCACGGACTTGACAAGATTGTCTTTTCGTCAACGGCTGCAACCTACGGCGAGCCTGAAAGAGTGCCTATTCTTGAAACCGACAGGACGGAACCTACCAATGCATACGGAGAGACGAAACTCTCGATGGAAAAAATGTTCAAATGGACCGACAGGGCACACGGACTCAAGTATGTTTCGTTGAGATATTTCAATGCCTGCGGCGCACATGTCAGCGGTCAGATAGGGGAAGCGCACAAGCCGGAGACTCATCTTATACCGCTTATTCTTCAGGTGCCTTTGGGACAGAGAGAGGCAATCAGCATTTACGGTGATGATTATCCGACCAAGGACGGAACGTGCATCAGGGATTACATTCATGTAACCGACCTTGCACAGGCTCACATTCTTGCAGTTGATTATCTTATGAAGGGCAACGAAAGCAATATTTTCAATCTTGGCAACGGCGTTGGCTTTACCGTCAACGAGGTTATTGAGACGGCGAGAAAAGTGACGGGACACCCGATACCTGCGGTTGTAACTCCAAGGCGTGCAGGCGACCCGGCACAGCTTATAGCGTCAAGTGAGAAAGCAAAAGAGGTTCTCGGCTGGAAGCCGGAGCATGCTGACCTTGAAGAAATCATTTCGACGGCATGGAAGTGGCACAGCACACACCCTGACGGATATGCGGGATAGGAGGCGCCATGATATATTCAGCAGTTAAAAAGCTTGTGGCATATGGTCTTGAAACAGGGCTTGTGCCACAGGAGGAAGAAATATATACAACTAATCTCATTCTTGATTGTCTTAAGCTTGACGATTACGAGGATGACGGAGTTCCTTATAAGGATGTAAATCTTGAAGAAACCCTCAGGGAAATACTTGACTATGCGGTGGAGCAGAAGCTTATAGAGGACAGTATCGTGTATCGTGATTTGTTCGATACAAAGATAATGAATTGCCTTATGCCGCGGCCTAAGACCGTAATAGACACATTTAATGGACTGTACTCAAAATCCCCTAAGGAAGCTACGGATTACTTTTACAAGCTCAGTCAGGATTCGGATTATATAAGAAGATACCGTGTCTGCAAGGACATGAAGTGGGTTACGCCCACGGAATACGGCGATATAGATATAACTATCAATCTGAGCAAGCCGGAAAAAGATCCTAAGGCGATTGCGGCGGCAAAGCTTGCAAAACAAAGCGGCTATCCTAAATGCCTTCTCTGCAAGGAAAATGAAGGTTATGCCGGGAGAACCAACCATCCGGCCAGGGAAAACCACAGAATCATTCCTGTCACAATCAACGGCTGCAGATGGGGATTCCAGTATTCACCGTATGTATATTATAATGAGCATTGTATCGTATTTAACGGCGAGCATACCCCGATGAAAATAGAACGCAATACCTTTGTAAAGCTTTTTGATTTTGTAAAGCTGTTTCCTCATTATTTTCTCGGATCCAATGCAGACCTTCCGATTGTGGGCGGTTCAATCCTTTCACACGACCATTTCCAGGGAGGCAATTACGAGTTCGCAATGGCTAAGGCCCCTGTGGAGAAAAGCTTTGTAATTAACGGCTATGATGATGTTGAGGCAGGAATTGTGAAATGGCCGCTTTCCGTAATCAGGCTCAGAAGCACCGACACGGAAAGGATAATCGACCTTGCCGACCATATACTGAAGGCATGGCGCGGATATACGGACGAGGAAGCGTTTGTTTTTGCGGAGACGGACGGCGAGCCGCACAACACAATTACACCTATTGCGCGGTTTAAGGACGGCAAATATGAGCTTGATTTGGCTCTGCGCAACAATATAACTACGGAGGAATGTCCGCTTGGGGTATATCATCCTCATGAGGAGCTTCATCATATTAAGAAAGAGAATATCGGACTTATTGAAGTGATGGGGCTGGCGGTGCTTCCGTCAAGGCTTAAGGAAGAGATTGAGCTGCTTAAAGATTACATTGTTAACGGTAAGGACATACGCTCCAACGAAAAGATAGTGAAACATGCCGATTGGGCGGATGAGTTTATGGCACGCTATGACGTAATCGATGCAGGAAATGTTGATGAAATAATCAAAAAAGAAATCGGCATTGTCTTTGCCAAGGTGCTTGAGTATGCGGGCGTTTTCAAAAGAGACGATGCAGGCAGGGCGGCATTTGACAGATTTATCGATACATTATAGAATTGAGAGGTACGGCAGAAAAACGCCGTACCTCATTTTATTTTGTAGGGTGATGCTGCATAATGGACAGTTTTATTTTCAGTCTTAACTCCACAATTCCTATATTTCTTGTGATAGTGCTGGGATATGTACTCATGAGAAACGGTTTTTTTACCGGGGAATTTGTGAGGATAGCCGATAAATATGTATTTAAGGTAGCGCTTCCGGTTCTGCTTTTCAAGCAGATTGCCACGGCTGATATTCATTCGGATTTTGACATACGTTTTGTGCTTTTCTGCATGATATCAACAACGCTCATGTTTGGGGGAGTATGGGCGGGCGCAAGGATTTTTCTCAAGGATAAAAGAATGACGGGAGCTTTTGCGCAGGCGGCCGCAAGAGGAAGCGCGGCCATACTTGGAATCGCATTTATCGAAAACATATACGGAAGTTCGGGTATGGGGCCTCTTATGATTGTGTCCGCAGTCCCGCTGTATAATATATATTCGGTGATAATCCTTACGTTTGGGGCGTCGGACAGGCAATGCCGGGAAGCATCCGGAAAGATTAAAAAAACTCTTCTGGGTATTGTCAAGAATCCCATAATAATCGGCATATTTCTCGGGCTTCCGTTTTCCATAGCCGGAATACAAATACCGACAATACCAATGAAAGCCATAACCAGCGTTTCCCAGACTGCAACACCTGTTGCGCTTTTGGTGGTTGGAGCCGGATTTCAGGGTAAACAGGCTGTTGCAAAGCTCGGGCCTGCATTTGCGGCTGCCTTCATAAAACTGGTGGGGCTCCCGCTCATTTTTTTGCCTGCGGCGCTTGCGCTCGGCTTTCGCAATGAAGCTCTCGTGGCTATCATTATAATGCTCGGTTCGCCGACAACGGTTACCTGTTATATAATGGCGAAGAACATGAAAAACGATGAGGTGCTTACATCAAGTGTAGTAGTCCTCTCGACGCTTCTGTCTTCATTGACGCTGACAGGGTGGATTTTTCTGATGAGAAGTCAGGGCTGGATATAATGTGTTCAAAGAGTTTAACCGGAGATTACAAGGAGGATTTAAAATGACGCTTGAAGAAGTGAAAATGAAAATGCACGGCGGAGAATTGTATCTGCCGGGACATGAGGAGCTTATGGAAGAGCAGACTGCACTGCTTGAGAAATTATACGATTTTAACATGACCCGTCCGTCGGAATATGCGAAAAGGATGGAAATGCTTAAGGATATGTTTGCCGAAATCGGGGAAAACTGCTATATCGAACCGCCGTTTCATGCCAATTTTGCGGGAAAACACGTGCATTTCGGCAAAAATATTTACGCTAATTTTAATCTGACACTGGTTGACGACACTCACATATACGTTGGGGATTATACTATGTTCGGACCCAACGTAACCGTGGCAAGCGCCGGACATCCCATAGAACCTTCATTGAGACAGAAAGGCTATCAGTACAACATGCCTGTAAAAATAGGCAGGAACTGTTGGATTGGAGGAGGTACAGTCATTGTGCCCGGAATAACAATAGGCGATAATGTGGTTGTGGGAGCGGGCAGCGTGGTGACAAAGGATATTCCGTCGGGCACGGTGGCGGTCGGTAATCCGTGCAAGGTAATCAGGGAGGTCGGAGAACGCGACAGGGAATTTTATTTTAAGGACAGGAAAATAGACTGGGAAAGCGTTTGATTAAATTTGTTGCCTTTTCCACGGATTTGTTGTAGAATTTTTTTTGTAAGAAAGCCGTGAAGCCGGGCGGCTTAATACGGTTCCGGAGAGGAAAATACAGGCGGCATGGAATAATAATGCATACATATGCCGCGGCACAGGAGGTTTATAATGAAATTCTTTATTGACACAGCGAAGGTTGAAGACATCAGGAAAGCCAATGACATGGGCGTTATCTGCGGAGTTACCACTAATCCGTCCCTGATAGCCAAGGAAGGAAGAGACTTTAAAGAGGTTATTGCGGAAATAGCATCAATTGTTGACGGACCTATAAGCGGAGAGGTTAAAGCAACCACTCAGGATGCAGAGGGAATGATTAAGGAAGGCCGCGAAATCGCAGCAATTCATCCTAACATGGTAGTTAAAATCCCTATGACAGTTGAAGGTCTTAAAGCAACCAAGGTTCTTGCCTCAGAGGGAATCAAGGTAAATGTAACGCTTATTTTTTCCGCTAATCAGGCGCTTCTTGCGGCAAGGGCGGGAGCGGCTTATGTATCGCCTTTCCTTGGAAGACTTGATGATATATCGACGCCGGGAATTGATTTAATAAGAACCATTTCGGATATATTTATGAATTATCCTGAAATTGAGACGGAGATTATTGCGGCAAGCATCAGAAATCCAATCCATGTAACGGACTGTGCACTGGCGGGCGCCGATATTGCAACAATTCCTTATGCGGTAATTGAGCAGATGACAAAGCATCCTCTTACGGACCAGGGAATTGAGAAGTTTGTGGCTGATTATCAGAAGGTATTTGGTTAAAATATTGCATATGGGACGATTTTTGCTTATGCGCGGCACAGGCATGGAACGTCTATGATTTTTTATATTAAGAAAGGGATTACAATATATGAGTACACAGATTGATAAGATGTCGGTAAATGCAATCAGAGTTCTTGCGGCTGACGCTGTTCAGAAGGCCAATTCGGGGCATCCGGGACTTCCTCTGGGCTGTGCCGCAGTAGGATATGAGCTTTGGGGCAGACATATGAACCATAATCCGGCTAATCCTGAATGGGTCAACAGGGACCGCTTTATTCTTTCGGGCGGACATGGTTCTACGCTTTTGTATTCGCTGCTTCATCTGTTCGGATACGGACTTACCAAAGAGGATTTGATGAATTTCAGACAGGACGGTTCTCTTACACCGGGACATCCTGAGTACGGACACACAATCGGAGTTGAGGCTACAACAGGCCCGCTCGGAGCAGGTATGGGCATGGCAGTGGGAATGGCCGCCGCAGAAGCTCATCTTGCCGCCGTTTTCAATAAGGAAGGGTATCCTGTGGTTGACCATTATACCTATGTTCTTGGCGGAGACGGCTGTATGATGGAAGGCATTTCATCAGAGGCAATGTCGCTTGCCGGAACAATGGGATTAGGCAAGCTTATAGTTATATACGATTCCAACTCCATTTCCATAGAAGGAAGCACGGATATCGCTTTTACTGAGAATGTCCAGAAAAGATTTGACGCTTTCGGTTTTCAGACAATCACGGTTGAGGACGGCAATGACACCGACGCAATCGGAATGGCAATCGAACAGGCCAAGGCCGATACAACAAGACCTTCGCTTATTACCGTCAAAACACAGATCGGTTTCGGATGTCCTGCAAAACAGGGCAAGGCAAGTGCACACGGGGAGCCTCTCGGAGCAGATAATGTTGAGGCGCTTAAGGACAACCTGGGCTGGCCGTCCAAGGAACCCTTCTTTGTTCCTGATGAAGTGTACGATAATTACAAGGAGCTTGCAAAACGAGGCGCCGATAAGGAAACACAGTGGAACGCTCTTTTTGCAGATTACTGTGAGAAATATCCTGAGATGAAAGAGCTCTGGGATGAATACTACGATGAGGACAGAGCGGCAAAAGTTCTTGACAATGATGATTTCTGGGCGCATGGTGATGCGGCAGAGGCTACAAGAAGCATATCAGGTAAGGTGCTTAACAAGGCTAAATCAGTGCTGCCTAATCTTGTGGGAGGCGCTGCGGATCTTGCGCCGTCCACCAAAACATATATGAACGATGCCGGAGACTTTTCCAAGGACAATTATGCCGGATGCAATTTCCATTTCGGAGTAAGGGAGCTTGCCATGGCTGCAATCGGCAACGGACTTATGCTTCACGGAGGACTTAGAGCGTTTGTATCGACTTTCTTTGTGTTCAGTGATTATACCAAGCCGATGGCAAGGCTTTCGGCTCTTATGAAGCTGCCTCTTACGTACGTATTTACACATGACAGCATCGGAGTGGGTGAGGACGGACCTACACATGAGCCTGTTGAGCAGCTTGCAATGTTCAGGGCAATGCCTGATTTTGCGGTATACCGCCCATGTGACGCCACAGAGACGGCGGCGGCATGGTATTATGCACTGACTAACAAGGATACGCCTACTGCGCTGGTGCTTTCAAGGCAGAATCTTCCTCAGATGGAAGGCTCAAGCAGGGAAGCGCTCAAGGGCGGATATATAATAGATGATTCATCAAAGGCAGTACCTGATGCGATAATTATGGCATCAGGCTCGGAGGTTTCTCTTGCAGTTGAGGCCAAAAAAGCACTTGCCGCAGACGGAGTGGATGTAAGAGTGGTAAGTATGCCGTGTATGGATATCTTTGAGCGTCAGAGTGATGAATATAAGGAGGCTGTTCTGCCGAAGGCATGCCGCAAGAGAGTCGTTGTTGAAGCACTTTCCGATTACGGATGGGGCAGATACGCAGGCTTGGACGGCGCATATGTGACCATGCACAGTTTCGGAGCCAGCGCACCGGCTGATAAGCTTTTTGAGAAGTTTGGATTTACTGTTGATAATGTTGTCAAAACGGTTAAGAGTTTGTAAGAATACCAAAATATTGACGGCAGAGGTTATAACCTCTGCCGTTTTTGAATCGTTTTTATAATACCTGTTTATTATCCAGAACTATTGTGAACGGGCCGTCATTGACGAGAGCAACTTTCATGTCAGCCCCGAATTCTCCATGTTCCACAATATCAACCTGTTCCCTGCACAGGGAGATAAATTTTTCGTACATTTTCTCTGCCTCATCCGGAGACTTGGCTCCGGTAAAGCCGGGACGGTTTCCGTGGCGGCATTCCGCGCATAAGGTAAACTGAGAGATAATCAGTAATGAACCGCCCACGTCCGTCAGGGAAAGATTGGTTTTGCCGTTCTCATCCTCGAAAATACGCAGTTTAATCATTTTGCTGACGAATTTGGAAAGGATGTCATCTGTATCCTCAGCTTCTATTCCAAGCAGCACAACAAAACCTCTGCCTATCTTACCGGTAATTTTATTATTTATGCTCACAGAGCCCTCAGTGACACGCTGTATTACAAGTTTCATATAAAGGTTCCTTCCGCTCTTATAATTCGAAAGCTTTTTTTATGCTGTCGTAATGAAGAAAAATTCCCTGCTCGCCAAGAGCCCTGATTTCCTCTGCAGAAGCCAGCATATAGCTGTCAGCCTCATTTTGCTGAAGGCATATGTCATTTTCGCTGAAATCACCTGTATATCGGTAAATATCCACAAAATAATTATCGCCTTCTCCGGGATTTTCCCTCTTGTATGAGAAAAGATATCCCCCGTCGAAATTTGCAATGTCCAGCCCGGTTTCCTCGGCGACTTCACGTTTCACCGCTTCGGCAGAATCCTCGCCCGCCATTACGGCTCCGCCGGAAACTTCCCACCATCCCGGAGCCCAGGCTTTGTCCATCACGCGTCTTGTTATCAGAAATTTACCGTCGCGTCTGACAATCACGCCAAGAACTGTCAGATGGTACTCATCATCCTTAAGACACCAGTCATTGCGGCGCATGGTGCGTCCGGTTTTCTTTTTGCTGCTGTCATATATATCCCAGAATTCGATTTTTTCACTCATGGTTATACGCTTGTCCGTTTATTTATGCTTTCCATAATCCGTGAAGATTGCAGTATGCATAAACAGCCTCAACACTTTCTCCTTCCGTAAGAGCAAATACTGCCTTTGGTTCTTCGCCCGGTTTCAGATATTTTATCTGGTTTCCACTTGTGGTCTGAAGGCAAATCCACTCTATATAGTGCGTATCAATCATAGGATGCTCAACCTCTCCTATGACTACGGATACGGTGTTGTCCTTAACGGTAAATACAGGCACATGCTTTTCTGCTGCGCCGTCGGATACTCCCGGAACCAATTCCGTCATCTTCTGACCGCAGCACATTACAGGAACGCCCTTATCTTCTATCATGGTGATGATATTTCCGCAATGCTCACATTTGTAAAATTTTGTTTCCATTTTGTTTCCTCCATTAATATATACTCTGAAACAGGCCTTATGTCCGGCCGTTAAAAAAATTATAATTCCTGTATTCCAAAAAAGCAATATACAAAATAAGGTTAAAGTATGATTGCATAAAACATGCGGGAATGGTACAATATGAGCACTTAGCGAGGTATTTGCGAGCATAGTGCGAATATGTACCTGAACGCTTGGCAAGGTATTATACGAACCTAGCGGGAATGGTGCAATATGAGCACTTAGCGAGGTATTATAAAGGACGATAATATGGTATACACGGTTACGCTTAATCCGTCCATAGATTATATTATGATGATGGACGGGTTTGAAACAGGCAAAGTAAACAGAAGTACACGGGAGCTTGTGACGGCAGGAGGTAAAGGAATCAACGTATCCTTTGTCCTGCATAATCTGGGAATTGACAGTGTAGCGCTTGGGTTTGCGGCAGGCTTTACCGGAGATGAAATACGCCGGCGCGTTAAAGAATACGGAATTTGTGAAAAATTTATCAATCTTCCCGGCGGCTTATCCAGAATCAATGTTAAGCTCCGTGCGGACATGGAAAGCGAAATAAACGGCAGCGGTCCGGCGGTATCCGAGGAGGATTTTGACAGGCTTTTAGAGCAGATGGATTGTATTGCCGACGGAGATACTCTTGTTCTTGCGGGGAGTGTTCCGCCGGCTTTGCCGGAGGATGCGTATCTGAGGATGATGCGGCGTGTTTCAGGAAAAAAAATAATGACGGTGGCTGATACGGCGGGAGAGTCTTTGAGAAGGCTTTTACCTCAAAAGCCTTTTCTTGTAAAACCCAATAATAATGAACTGGAGGAATTTTTCGGCAGAAGGCTTGAAGGGATGGGGGAGACTGCGGAATATGCCGTCAGGCTGCAGCATATGGGAGCGCGCAATGTCCTTGTTTCCTTGGCGGCGGACGGGGCGTTGCTTTTGACCGAGAACAGTGATATTATAATCATGAAAGCTCCCGACGGAGAGGCTGTCAATTCCGTGGGAGCGGGAGATTCAATGGTTGCCGGTTTTATATACGGGTATTCCCTGAGCGGTGATTACAGGGAAGCGCTGAAATGGGGAGTGGCCGCAGGAAGCGCAAGCGCATTCGGTGAACAATTGGGAGACAAAAAACGGATTCATGAAATATATGGAGGTATGGTATGAGTATTAAAAAAGATACATACGCACTTGAAGCTCAGACAATAATCAGGAATCTTGCAAAGCGAAATATGGAAGGCTTTTACTGCGATACCAAGGAAGCTGCCGTAAAGAAAGCACTTGAGATAATGGAAAAGGGTTCCGTAATTGCATGGGGCGGTTCGGAAAGCATTAAGGAATGCGGATTAATGGATGCCATTTCGGACGGCAGCTATAAGCTGCTTGACAGAAGCACGGCTAAAACACCGCAGGAGCAGAGGGAAATGTTTGCGGCGGCGGTTATGAGCGATTATTATCTTATGAGCACTAATGCGGTTACATTATCGGGAGAGCTTGTAAATATCGACGGAAACGGAAACAGAGTGGCGGCTCTTATCCACGGTCCGGCGCATGTGATAATAATTGCGGGAATGAATAAAGTGGCGGCGGACGTGAAGTCGGCATATAAACGTGTAAAGACGGACGCATGCCCGCCAAATGCAGTCAGGCTCGGCAAAAAGCTTGCGTGTGCGGCGACCGGAGTATGCGCCGATTGCCTTTCGGACGAGTGCTTCTGCAATCAGATTGTAGTCACAAGAAGGAGCGGGCATCCGGGAAGAATAAAGGTTATTCTCGTAGGAGAAGAACTTGGATACTGATATATTAATTTTTACAGGAGGACACAATTATTATGTATAATGTAACCAAAATTAACGAAGACGTGACATACATTGGGGCAAGCGACAGAAAGCTGGCGCTTTTTGAGGCTGTATATCCCCTTGAAAACGGAATTTCCTACAATTCATATTTTGTGAATGACGAAAAAACAGTGCTGGTTGATACTGTTGACCGTTCGGTATGCGGAGTATTTTTTGAGAATCTGGAATATGTGCTTGCAGGCAGGAAGCTTGACTACGTTATTGTCAACCATATGGAGCCGGACCATGCAGCAACGCTGGGAGAGCTTGTTTTACGATATCCGGAAGTGACAATCGTTACCAACTCCAAAGTTGTCGGAATGATTAAACAGTTTTTTGATTTTGACGTAGATTCCAGAACCAAGGTTATTGCGGAGGGCGACACGTTTTCTACGGGCAGACATACTTTTGCTTTTGCCATGGCTCCTATGGTACATTGGCCTGAGGTTATGGTGACATATGATACGACGGATAAAATTCTTTATTCCGCAGATGCTTTCGGAACTTTCGGAGCGCTTTCGGGCAATCTGTTTGCGGATGAAGTTGATTTTGAAAACAAATGGCTTGATGAAGCAAGACGCTATTATACCAATATTGTGGGAAAATACGGCCCGCAGGTGCAGGCTGCACTGAAAAAAACTCTTGCGCTTGATATACAGATGATATGTCCGCTTCACGGACCGGTATGGCGTGAAAATATAGGGTGGTTTATAGACAAATACAATAAATGGAGCACATATACACCGGAGGACAACACGGTTTTCATAGCTTACGCGTCGATTTACGGCGGAACGGACAATGCCGCAAATATTCTGGCAACAGAGCTTGCTTCCAGAGGAGTAAAAAATATTGCTATGTATGACGTATCGGTAAAACATCCGTCATATATTGTCTCAGAAGCATTCAGGTGCTCACATATCGTTTTTGCGTCGCCTACTTACAATGCCGGAATTTTCACGCCTATGGAGACGGTTTTGCTGGATTTGGCAGCCCATAATCTTCAAAACAGGACCGTAGCTTTTATAGAAAACGGAACATGGGCGCCCACAAGCGCAAAACAGATGAGTGAAATCATTGCAAAGATGAAAAATATAACCGTTATTGACGGCGGAGTTACGGTTAAATCAACGGTTAAAGAGGAGCAGAGAAATTCACTTGTAAATCTTGCGGCAGCCATTGCCGGAGCATTGCAGCGGTAACGAATGACAAACGGAATAATGAATGATTGAATAATTATAAAATATCATTAAAAATATGCAAAAGTTACTGCATTTAGAAACCAAAAATGAGTATACAAACCCTTCTTCTTAAGTTATAATGATATCGATAAACTCTATCAAAAGCATTGCAAAATGGGGGCAATATCAATTATTAGAACTGAAAGGAGAAGGGTATTTTTATGGTTAACCAAACCGACACCGGAATACTGGATGATATTTTACAGGCGCATGACTATAATCCGTCCCAGGTAATTCCAATTATGCAGGATATTCAGAAGGAATATCGATATCTGCCGGAGGACGCGCTGTGCTACATAGCATCCAAACTCAAAATCAGCGAAGCGAAGGTCTATGGAGTGGCTACATTTTATGAGAACTTTTCGCTTGAGCCGAAAGGAAAATACATAATTAAGGTATGTGACGGAACTGCCTGTCATGTCAGAAAATCTGTTCCTATTCTGGAGGAATTCCGAAAAATTTTAGGAGTAACCGAAGAATCGCCCACATCAAAGGACGGCCTTTTTACCGTGGAGACGGTATCATGTCTCGGAGCCTGCGGACTTGCTCCGGTCTGTACTGTCAATGATGTGGTAAATCCTGCGATGACACCTGAAAAAGCAAGAAATATAATAGAGAATATTCGTAAGGAGGAGCAGAATGATAATTAATTCCAGAGAAGCGATGAATCTGGCCAGAGAGGAATTTGCCAAGGCTCTCAATGCGCAGCGCAAACAAATCCTCATCTGCGCGGGAACGGGATGCGTTGCCGGAGGCTCGCTGAATATATATGCAAGACTGAAGGAAATAATCGAACAAAAAGGTCTGGAATGCCAGATAAACCTTGAGAAAGAGCCGCATGACGGCAGCATAGGCCTCAAAAAAAGCGGCTGCCACGGTTTCTGCGAGATGGGACCGCTAATCCGCATTGAGCCTATGGGATGGCTTTATGTAAAGGTGAAGGTTGAGGATTGCGAGGAAATAGTGGAGAAAACAATCCTCAATGATGAGATAATAGAACGCCTTGTGTACAAGGATAAAGACGGAACGCCTTATTACAAGCAGGCGGAGATACCTTTTTATAAGCAGCAGACGAGAATCGCGCTTGAACACTGCGGGCATATCAACGCCGAGTCGATTAAGGAATACATAGCTGTGGGAGGATACAGGGCGCTTGAAAAAGCACTTTTTGAGATGAGCTCACAGCAGATAGTGGATGAAATTTCCGAGGCTTCGCTCAGAGGAAGAGGAGGCGGAGGCTTCCCCACAGGCAGGAAATGGGCGCAGGTGCTTGCGCAGAAGGAACCGGTAAAATATGTTGTCTGCAACGGAGACGAGGGCGATCCCGGAGCGTTTATGGATCGTTCAATGATGGAGGGCGACCCGCACAGAGTCTTAGAAGGAATGATAATTGCCGGAATTGCCACAGGAGCGCATCACGGATATATATACGTGCGCGCAGAATACCCTCTTGCCTGCGAACGGCTTCAGAAAGCAATCGATCAGGCAGAAGAATTGGGACTGTTAGGCCGGAATATTATGGGTTCGGGTTTTGATTTTGATATGCATATCAGCAAGGGAGCCGGAGCGTTCGTCTGCGGAGAAGGAAGCGCGCTTACCGCATCCATTGAAGGCAACAGAGGAATGCCGCGTGTTAAACCTCCAAGAACGGTTGAACACGGACTTTTTGACAAGCCTACGGTACTTAATAATGTTGAG
Source organism: uncultured Butyrivibrio sp. (assembly GCA_944382105.1). Lineage (GTDB taxonomy): Bacteria > Bacillota > Clostridia > Lachnospirales > Lachnospiraceae > Eshraghiella. The sequence goes on along the minus strand of CALWMX010000031.1, from coordinate 11,766 downwards.
ACATACTGCAACGTACCTCCGATCATCAATAACGGAGCTGAATGGTATAAAGGCTTCGGTCCGGAGAATAATCACGGAACCAAAGCGTTTGCGCTTACGGGTAATGTTAACAATACGGGACTGATAGAGGTTCCTATGGGAACTACACTGAGAAAAGTTATTTTTGATATTGGAGGAGGTGTTAAAGGAGGAGGATTTAAAGCCGTACAAATCGGCGGGCCGTCCGGAGGATGCCTTTGTATCAGCGCCACGGAGGACCATCTTGACATGCACCTTGATTTTGATTCCCTCAAAAAAGTCGGGGCTATGATAGGCTCCGGCGGACTGGTTGTAATGAATGATAAGAGCTGTATGGTTGAGGTCGCAAGATTCTTCATGAATTTTACTCAGAATGAGTCCTGCGGAAAGTGCGTTCCGTGCAGGGAGGGCACAAAACGTATGCTGGAGCTTCTCACAGACATTACCGAAGGAAGGGGAACGATGGAGCATATCGATATGCTGGAGGAACTGGCTGATACCATATCCAACACAGCGTTGTGCGGACTCGGAAAAACAGCGGCGTCCCCCGTTGTGAGCACCCTTAAGTATTTCCGTGATGAGTATATTGCCCATGTGGTTGACCGCAAATGTCCGGCAGGACAGTGCAAATCACTTGTCAAGCTGAGAATCAATCCGGATAAGTGCAAGGGCTGTACCAAATGTGCAAGAATGTGTCCTGTAGGAGCAATCTCCGGTGAGGTCAGAAATCCTCATACTATTGACACTGACAAATGTATTAAATGCTACGCCTGCATGAACGGATGTAATTTTGGCGCTATAGAAGAGATATAGAGGAGAATTTCATATGGGAAAATATATGATAATAGACGGTATCCGTACCGAATTTACTGATGAACGCAATGTTTTACAGGTAATACAGAAGGCGGGAATACATGTGCCTACCTTCTGCTACTATTCTGATTTGTCCATTTACGGCGCCTGCCGCATGTGCGTTGTTGAAGATGACAGAGGGAACGTCATAGCGTCGTGTTCAACGCTCCCCAAGGATAAAATGGTAATAAAAACCAACACGGGAAGGCTGCATAACTACCGCAAGATGATACTGGAGCTTTTGCTGGCGTCTCACTGCAGGGATTGTACCACATGTGAGAAAAACCAGAACTGCCGTCTGCAGCTTCTGGCGAAGCGCTTCGGACTCAGCGACATACGTTTCAAAAATACTAAGAAGCATATACCGATAGACGCATCATCTCTTTCAATTGTGAGGGAGCCGGATAAATGTATTCTTTGCGGGGACTGTGTGCGTATGTGCAATGAGGTTCAGCATGTGGGTGCAATCGATTTTGTCAACAGAGGAGCCGACATGCAGGTCAGTCCGGCATTTGGCAAAAACATAGCCGATACGGACTGCGTAAACTGCGGTCAGTGCGCGGCGGTCTGCCCGACGGGAGCAATCACTATCAAAAAAGACCTTAAAGAAGTATGGAAAGCAATTTATTCCCCCGGCAAAAGAGTTGTCGCTCAGATAGCTCCTGCGGTGCGGGTTGCCGTAGGCGAGGAATTTGGTCTTGAACCAGGCAAAAACTCAATCGGCAAGATTTTTACGGCAATGAGAATGCTGGGGTTTGATACGGTTTTTGACACAAGTTTTGCGGCGGACCTTACAATCATGGAGGAATCGGCGGAGCTGGTTAAAAAACTTGAAAGCGGAGATAACAAATATCCTCTTTTTACCTCCTGCTGTCCGGGCTGGATAAGATTTGCCGAAACAAAGCATCCGGAGCTTCTTCCTTATATTTCCACATGCCGTTCTCCTATGGAGATGTTCGGCGCGGTTATTAAGGAGTATTATAAGCCTGCCGACAAGGAGGCGGGACTTGAGACCGTTTCGGTTGCTGTTATGCCGTGCGTTGCCAAGAAGTATGAGGCTGCCAGACCGGAGTTTGTGAGGGACGGCGTTCCTGACGTTGACTATGTAATTACCACCAAGGAACTTATCAACATGATTCGTGAGCTTGGAATACAGTTCAATGAAATCGAACCAAGTTCCCCGGATATGCCGTTCTCAATTTCCTCAGGAGCAGGCGTTATTTTCGGAGTTACAGGAGGTGTTATGGAAGCGGCGCTCAGAAGAGTTGCGGATAAGAATGATTTTACTATGAAAGAAATAGAATACAGCGGAATACGCGGTATGGACGGAATTAAGAAAGCGGAGGTTACGCTTGGAGACAAAACCCTTCGCCTTGGAGTTGTCAGCGGACTTGGAAATGCCGACAGGCTTATAGAGCTGATAGAAAGCGGCGAAGAACAATTCGATTTTGTGGAGGTTATGGCGTGTCCATACGGATGCATAGCCGGAGCAGGTCAGCCGTTCAGCCATAAGGCGGACAAAGCAAAGCGTTCACAGGGCATGTATAAAGCCGATAAGAGCGCGGTAATAAAATGCTCCGACGAGAATCCGGTTGTAAAGGATTTGTATGAGTACGGAATTCTGAAAGGCCGGGCGCATGAACTGCTGCACACCAGATAGGGGATTTACGGCGGCACAGAATTCATAATCGATACACTCTGTTAACGGTCCGTATATTAAGTCGGACTTGCAAAAGTATAATTACATACGAGGAGAATGAAATATGAGCATTAAGAAATACATTGTTCTTACGGCAGTATTTGCTGCCGTTATGCTTGCCGGATGCGGTGACGGTAATGTCAATCCGGATAATGAGGAAAGTACGGAGTCACAGGTAAAACAGGCGTATGATGATATGTCCTTTTCCTGTGGAAGCGGGGTGTATGCAGAGGAGTTTGAACTGGAAATTACGGCAAAAAAAGACGGGGTGATATACTATACGACGGACGGCAGTGACCCTACAACCAGCGATACTGCCATGGAATACGACGGTGCAATTGCGATTAAGGACAGAAGCGGAGACCCCAATGTGGTATCTGCGGTGGATCCGACCTTGTTCTGTACTAATTTCAGCAGTTATTCCAATTCCCAAGGGCTTACATGCAGAATGGAAGCGCCGGATGATGACGCTGTCGATAAATGTACCGTAATCAGAGCGGCGCTCAAGGACAGTGACGGAGAGTTCGGAGGCGTATGCACCGAAACGTATTTTATCGGGACAACAACCGAACATATCGAAGGAATTGCGGAGAGCTGCCAGGCTGCGGATAATGATTTGGCAGTTATAAGCATTACAATGAATTATGAGGACCTTTTTGACAGTACAACGGGAATATATGTCAAGGGTGATGTGTTTGATGAGGCATTTGAGGAATTCAAAAAAGAGAACGGCTGGTTCCAGGCGGATGATACCCGCAAACTGGACGCCAACTATTCACAGCGCGGACGTGAATGGGAGAGAGAGGCTCATATAGATTTCTTTGAAATGAATGCTGACGGAGCTGAACTTGTTCTCTCGCAGGACTGCGGCATAAGAGTCCAGGGAAATTATTCCCGCTCTGACCTTCAAAAGGGCTTCAGGCTGTATGCAAGAAATGAATACGGCGACAACAAGTTCAGGTATGATGTTTTCGGGGAAGAATTGAAGGATTCTTCAGGTGAAAATATTGATACATTTAAGAGACTTGTACTAAGGGCCGGAGGAAACTGTACGTTCACATCCAAGTACAACGACACCTTCTGGCAGACCCTTGCCACCGGGGTGGACTGTGCAACCAAGGCTTCAAGACCGTGCGTTGTATATATTAACGGAGAATACTGGGGTCTTTATGTGCTTGAGGAGGATTACTCAGATGATTATTTTGAATCTCATTACGGCGTCAACAAAGACGACGTTGTAGTCTATAAGGGAGATGCGGAAACATATGAGATAGGTTATAAGCTTGACGAAGGAACGATTCCTGAAGGAGAGGAAGAAAGCTATTATTTTCAGGAGCTTATAGATTTCTTTGATACACACGATTCTCTTGAGAGTGAAGAAGACTACAATGAATTTGCCCAGCTTGTTGATGTTGAGAGCGTGATGGATTATTTTGCGGTTGAAGTCTGGATTAACAATAAATGGGACTGGCCGGGCAAGAACTGGTCAATGTGGAAGACGGTGAATGTTGATTCGGGCAGCGAGTATGCCGACGGAAAATGGAGGTTCTGTCTGTATGACGTTGAGTTCGGAGGCGTAAGCGGCGCGCAGGATGCTTACACCAATACTATACGCGAGGATAATTACGAACCGAACGGACTGCTTGATTTCGGTACGGATAATCCTGCGGTGCTTTGTTTTGCTTATCTGATGACCAATGAAGGCTTCAGAACCGATTACTGCAACAGGCTTCTTGAGCTTTCCGAAACATACTTTGAAAAAGAAACGGCGCAGAATAAGCTGACAGAGTTTGAAGAGATTTACGGTCCGCTTTTCGACCAGTTTTTTGAAAGATATCCGGGAACCGGAAGTAAAAACGATGCTCTTTACGGCGGATATGCAAGTTCAAAATGCATAAGGGATTTTCTGGACAAAAGAGAAGACAATATCCAGAAAATGATTGACTGGGTAGAGCAGAAATTTTAGCATATTTTGTTTTTTGGCCGTCGGTTTTGACAGATGCAGGGTTACAGTGCCATATATTTAAGAGGATATATAATTATATACTGATGATTAATTAGACAGTTCTGAAAAGGAGTTCACTATGTTTAATATAGCGGTGTGCGATGACAGTATAGAAGATATCAACATAATAAAAGGAATTCTGAACCAATATGGCGAGCATATTGATTATTATACTGACGGCAGGGAGCTTTCCAAAAAGGCGACGGTTATAAATTATGACGCTTTTTTCATTGATATTGAGATGGAAGGAATCAACGGAATTGAATTGGCCGAACTGATAAGGAAAAAGAACAGGTATGTGTATGTCGTATTTGTGACTAACAGAGAGGACCTGGTCTTTAACACATTGAAATTTCAGCCTTTCGGATTTGTAAGAAAACAATATATCAATGAAGAGCTGGGAGAAATTTATCTTCGCCTTTTGGAAAGGCTCAGAGAAGATTCGTTTATTTTTGCTTTCGACAATAAAAATGCTTACAGGATGGAAGTCAAAGGCATTATGTATCTTGAGGGCGGCGGACACAATGTAATTGTGCATATGACCGACGGAGATAAAATATTGCGCGGAAGGCTTTCTGATTACGAAAAAGAACTGGCGCCGTATTCATTTGTACGGGTACATAAATGTTATATTGTAAATGTGCGCCATATAAAGTCCATTGATTCAAAAGAAATAAGGTTATGGAACGGGACGGAAATACCTGTAGGACGGAAAGAAAGCCAGAATGTCAAGGATGTATATATGATGTTCAGGAGGAAGTCGATTAATGGAAATCGTAAGTAACGTGTTCGAACAGCTTGCAACCACGGCAGATGCCGTGATTCTGGTATATTTAATCAGCGGGTTATTTGAGGACAGGTTTCAACACAAATGGTGGCATAGAATCATTGCGGTTATTGCCGAATACGGAGTTATGACAGCACTGCAGGACAGCTATTGGGGAACTATAATAGGAGGAATTGCGGTGATGGTGTTGTATGCCTTTATTTTTTACAAGGACAATATACTTCGTATGCTGGCGGCTATAGTAGTGTTTTTTATCTGTGTTCCCATAATTAATAATGCAGGCATACAGCTTGTGTCCATTGTATCGCGGATGGATGTAACGGATATAGTCAAACCGGGCTCGGTGGCGAGAATTTTTCTGCTTGTGTTCGTCAAGCTGGCGCTTTGGGCTGTAATAAGACAGATAATGCATCTTTTCAGGGAAATGCAGGTAAATGTCTATACGTCGGCGATTGGAATGAGCGTTTTGGCAATATCCTTTGTTGTGAGTACGGTGCTGTGTAAAATAAGCGGAAGCTTTAACATGGATTACACTCAGCAAATTGAAATACTCATAGCTGATGTGGGGCTGATTGTGCTTAATATTGTTGTAACCATGATAATCCAGAGGCTTAGGATATACGAGCAAAATCAAATAGAGGAACAGCTGATTGAGAAACGGCTGGAGGACGAGCGTCTGCTGCTGGCCAAGATTAATGACAATTATGAGCTTGTCAGGACAATGCGTCACGATACAAAGCATTATTACTCCATACTTCAGGCAATGATTGAGAAAAAACAGTATGACGAGGCTAAAGAACTGCTCGAATTTGTCACGGGCAATAAGCTGAAATACGGATATGCCATCTATACAGGAAATAATATTATTGACAATGTAGTGAATGCCAAAAGCAGAATATGCGAGGAACGCGGTATAAGATTTGATTTTCAGATGACAGGAAAAGTTTCGGGCAAAATAGAAACGGATATAGGTGTAATTATATCGAATTTGATTGACAATGCCATAGAAGCACAGGAGCATGTTAAAAAAGGGAAAATAACCCTCTCTATAGATGCTGTTGAGGGAATGTGCCGTCTGGACATGTCAAATACAATCAATGGTTCTGTTCTTGAGAGCAATCCGGGGCTTGTAACCAGTAAGAAGGACAAAGAGCTGCATGGTCTGGGAATAAAAAGCATATATCGTATTCTCAAAAATTTAGATGGTATGATGGATATATATGAGGAAGGTGAGGCGCTGAATTTTCATATTGAATTTAAGAATGATGTTGTTCGCGCCGTTTAAAACGTCGTTTACGTTAAATCTATTGACAAAAAATTATTATCGGTTATTCTGTGGATATGGAGGAAATAATCAGCGGATTTTTAAGCTGAGTTATAAGAAACCATGGAACACAGAATAGCTGTTTTTTTATCCAAAAACGGTGTATGCGCAGAGGAAGATATTGATATATACGAATATGGGCTTACGGCTATATTCAGCACTGTTTATACTACAGCGGCATTGTTAATAACAGGAATACTACTGCACAGATTGCCTGAGACATTGACATTTATATTGGTATTTGTGCTGCTCAGAGGACAGAGCGGAGGTTATCACGCTGACAGCAGAATAGGATGCCTTGCAACAACATTCATATGTTACGCGGCGTCGGTTTATCTTAGCGTCCTTATCAGTGCAGGTATCGGAAGCCGGGTATATGCGGTTATTGCAGCTATCTGTATAGTTATACTGGCAGTGCTTGCCCCCGGAGATAATCCTAACAAGAGGATTCCTAAGGAACGCATATCCAGATTCAAGTGCCGTTCTGTTATAATTGCCACGGCGATGGCAGTAATATCATTTTGGTTTGGTTACATAATACAGGCAGTCACGGTGTCGGCAATATTATGTGTCGTACTGTTGCTGATATATTCAAAATGCAGAAGGAGGAGTGAGACAAATGAAGAAAAAGATTGCTGAAATTATCGGAAAAATGGCTGCAGCAGCGGCTAAAAAAACTGCGAATGCAACATCTGCTAATTATTGTTATCAGGCTAAGGAACCTGTTGATATTGAACAGAGACTTAGCAAAGCGGCAGCAAAATAATAAGCTGCCGACAGGGTTGAAGGGATTGCGTGTTTGTTGAGCTTACGGCATTTCAAGTTATGTGTATGGTACACACATTGATTTGATAAGCAGGTACAATAAATCAGGCAGTCTTGAAGGAGAGTATTTGAAATATATAACAAAAGTCCGGGGATTTTCCTCTCCGGACTTTTGTTACTGTCTATGCTTATTTGCGTATTTGCCATATATAGGAGAAAGTGATAAAATATTATGAAGAAAAGATGTATTATTATATCAGTAATTCTGCTGGCATGGCTTACAGGATGTTCCTCGGGCTTGGAAGCGGAAACGACGCATGCGGAAACAGAAACTTCCGCTGTATCGGCAGTCGAAGAAGATACCGCAACAGCCGAGGAACGAACGACGCCTGTGAATGAAAATGATCTTCAGGTTCAGGAATTTGAAAAGTACGGAATACGCGTAAAAGTAATCAACGAGTATCTGGTAACGGAAATACGAAGTGACGATATTTGCATAGAATTTGAGTATTATGAGGGCGGTTATTTCAGGAAATCAAAATGCGTCAACGGAGTGGTCACGGAATATGAACTGGGAGTAGGCGATTCCGGAAATTTGCTGATAGCGGCAGAGACCGGAGAAAACGGGCGCATAGAATATATATATGAATGCGACGATTCGGGAAGGCTGGCGATTCCGGCCGATATTCTCAAGGGATTTGTGTATGAAGGAAAACGATATTACTACAGGGAAGAATACCCATATACATATATAATTGATGAACACGGGAATAAAGTGGCAGGATATTACTGCCCGGAGGACGGTCCTGTGCAGGAAACGAATTATACGGATGATAAAATTGGAGAAATTAACCATATGGTCGGAGGTGCTCTTTATGATAAAGAAATAGGCCTGTATTCAGGAAGAGGCGGGATATTATTCAGACGTCCGGATGGATCGGCTTTTGTAGAAAAAGCTCAGTATGAGCTGGTAGAATATCTGGCAGAATATTGGGGGCTCAAATGATAAAAATGCAGGTGAAAAATGGACAAAGAAATTTTATATGATTTAATTAAAAGCAATGCGTCATCCATGCAGGATGGAACGGAAATCAATGATGATACAAGGCTTTTTGAAGATTTGGGATACGGTTCGGTAGATTTGATGCAGCTTATTATTGACATAGAGGAGACTTTCGGAGTGGATTTTATGAACAGTGATATACTGGCTGAAAAAATTGCAACACCGGGTATGCTTCTGGAAGCGATATCAGACATCAGGAGAAAAGGCGGCAATGAGGATGAAAATACTTGAGATTAACACTAATCCGCCGGTGACCACATATAATCACCATGCGTTCGGAACGGGTATAATTACTACCGTATGGTGGGGGATGAACTGGGTATATAACAACTATATACTTTTGGGCTTTTATCCTGACGAAGGGCCGCTGACCTTTGATTTTTATATGGATTACATATATTGCCAGCCGGTTTTTGAAAGGGAATATTTATCGGACAGTATTATGGCGTATGTAAGTGAAAAACCGGAAAGGATTGCCAAAGAGCAGCTGGAAGCCGGGAAATATCTGGAATGCTGTGTTGACGAATATTTTATTCCGGGGCGCGAACCGTACCGCACATATCATTTTCAACATAATATACTGTTGTATGGATATGACGACGGAAAAAAAGTTTTTTATACGGCCGGCTATGATGAAACCGGCAAATATACGACCGGTATGGTGACATACAAAGAATTCAGGGATTCCGGACCGAACTATTTAAATATCCTCAGGCTTAGGAGCGATTTGGATTTTGAAATATATCCCGAATATATACAAAGGCAGATAATGCAGTACAATGGAGAAGCGCCTTTGGAGCCGGTGGGTTCATATCCGGCGAAAGGAAGAAAAACAGGAACGGACGCCGTGAATGCGCTTATGGGTTATATACGTGAATGCGTCTTGCAGGGGCTGCCCACGGACCAACGGCCCGTCAGTATTCTTTTTAATCACAGAAAGCTAATGAATGATAGAATGAAATGTCTCAATGAAAAAGGAATGGCGGAAAAATATGCTGTGGATGAAGCTTCGGAACAGATGAAACTGTGTGAGATGTTAAAGAACAGACAGCTGATATATAATATTCGCGGCAATGACAGAGACAGGAGCGCCTTGCTGGAGCTGACTGACAGCTTTATGGATTTGAAGCTGCCGAACTTAAGATAAAAATAAGGAAATAAAATGAACAAAAGACAGCTTTTTAACAGAGCACAATACATATATAAAAATGTTCCGGTGTATTATAATCTGGCAAAGGAACTTGGCATTGACCCGGATAAAGCGAAGGAATTTGAGGATTTTCCTATTGTAAACAAAAATTATATGCTGAAGTGGGGAAGCAGCTGCATATCGCCGGAACATACCGTGGAATATCTTCAGGGGAAACTTATATCATGCCGTACATCCGGCTCAACCGGCCAATATCTTGAGATATTATGGGATGAAACGGATTATAAGAAATCCTTAATAGAGCTCTGGATGAAACGTGTAAAGTATTATAATATATACCCTCATAACCGGCTGACGTATTTTTTTACCGAAAACGGACAGGACGGGCTTTTTATCAGCGGTGAACATGAATTGGGAGTATGTAAAAACCTGCTGACCGATAAAGGAATTGAAACGGTATATGACAAAATTCTTCAATGGAATCCTGAATGGATGCTTTTGCAGCCCAGCTCCGCGGCTATACTGTGCAGTTATGTGAACTCTCATCATGTCAGGAAGCCGGAAGCGTTAAGATATATAGAGTTTTCCGGGGAACTGCTGGCAGATGAGGTAAGGAGGATGACTGAGGATACATTCGGATGTGCGGTGGCCGACCAGTATGGGGCTAACGAAGTCGGTTCCATAGCATATGAGTGCCCGTACGGAAACATGCATGTTATGCAGAGCAATGTACATGTGGAAATAGCAGACGAAAACGGCAATTTGATTGAAACATGCGGGCAGGACGGAAGAATTATCCTGACTTCATTGACAAACAGGGCGATGCCGTTTGTAAGGTATGATATCGGTGACAGAGGCTGCATATATAAGAACACATGTCAGTGCGGCAGCAATAAACCCGTTATAAAACTGGCAAGCGGACGTGCCAATGATTATATAGAGTTTTCTGAAGAAGAACGCGCAGGATCATATCTGTTTGTAAGGATTCTGGACAAGGTCAATGCGCTTACACAGGGAGCGGTCAGGCAGTATTATATAGAGCAGAGAGATTATGATTTTTTTTGCATTAAAATATGCCGTGATGATGAAACCGAACCGGAATATATTCAGGAAAAGTTTCTGGAATGCATAGATGAGCCCAGACTTAAAAATGCAGAATACCAGTTCGAGTTTACGGATGAACTTTTTCAGGTGCAGGGAAACGGAAAATACATTTATTTTAAGAACAGGATAAGGAAGTAAAGATGATTCAGGATAAAAAGACACTGGCGGGCAAAATAGCAGGGAATATCAGGATGTGCATGTATATAATATGCGGAGCTGCCCAAAACAAATATAAACAGCCCAAATTTCTTGAAAACTGTGCGGAGGACTCAGTGTATTACAGGATAGTAAAGCTGGCGGATGACGGACGTTTTGACGAAGCGGAAAATCTTATGTACGACAGTCTGAATCCGGCTGATAAGGATGATTATTACACAATGCTTGCAGCATACGAATATATGAATGATTTTGATGACGAATTTCTTGAGCGAAACAATTTTCCGAGAGAGGAAATTCAGGACGGAATTACAGAGATAACCGAAAAACATGATTCGGAAGGTTTGTATACAATATTACTTAAAAGCTAGCAGGGCAGAATTTTGATGAGGGAGGAAATGGTGAAACCGGATAAAGCCGCGATAATATCGGAAAAAATCACAATTACATATCAGGAGCTGAATGATTTTTGCAACGAATTTGGAAACAGGCTGTCAGACAGAGGGCTGATACTGATAAAATGCGGCATTAATGTTCCGACAATTATGGGGTACGCAGCGGCCATGCATTCCGGCACGCCTGTAATGCTGTGCGAGGATAAAGGCTCCGTTGCCGATGCAGGCATTATTGAAAATTACCGTCCTGCATACATATGGCAGCGCGACGGAAATATGCCTTCCGGCTATTCGGTGGTTTTCGGACGTTACGGCTATGTGCTTCTGCGTGCAAACAACCGTTTCAAGTATAATATACATAAGGAGCTGGCGCTGCTTCTGTCAACATCAGGCAGTACCGGAAGCAGTAAATTTGTCAGGATAAGTCGTGCGAATATTGAGGATAACA
>CALWMX010000030.1 GCA_944382105.1 uncultured Butyrivibrio sp. | reverse complement strand
CGATTATTTGGATGCGGCTCCTATACCGCCCAGCGCCGCGGCAAGCTGTGACGACGGCATTGTCTGTATGTATACACGCCCCGGTCCGGTCACAACAGTGTTGAATATTCCCTCGCCGCCAAAAAGCATATTTTTCACTCCCGGAACCGTAACCACATCCATTGTGCAGCTGGGCGACATTGCAGCCAGATATCCGGTATCAATAATTATTTTCTGTCCCGGCCCAAGATCATATTCTTTAACATATCCGTCTATTTCAATAAATGCAATTCCGTTGCCGGAAAGTCTCTGCATGATAAAGCCCTCGCCTCCGAAAAATCCTGCTCCGAGCCTTTTCTGGAAATGAACGGAAAGCTCAACTCCTATCTCTGCCGCCAGAAACGCCGATTTCTGACAAATAAGTTCATTACCCGGGCTGATACGAAAGGCTCTTATGGAACCCGGAAAGCTTGATGCAAAGGCTATCATCCCCGGACCGTTCTGTGCCGTATATTCATTAATAAACATACTTTCACCCGAAAACATACGGCCGAACATTTTACCTATACCGCCGCCCTTTGTCTCCATCAGCATGTTCGGCGACATCCATGACATTGCTCCCTATTCCGAAATCATTTTCTCTCCTGATTCCAGATTACAGATTACAACCGGCAACGGTTCTCCTTCAATTGAATACTGCATTTTCCTATCCTCCTGATTAATCACACAAATATCTTCCACTAGATTCGCACTGCGCTTCGCTTGGGCCCCATATGTGTTCATATTATACCGTTCACGCTAGGCTCGTGAGTTACCTCGCCAAGCGTTCAGGTATATATTCTCACTAAATTCGCACTGCGCTTCGCTTGTGCTCATTAAGTGTTCATATTATATCATAAATCATTAATGTTAGTAAACATTTATATTCTTTTAATCAACTTTTGGCTCTTGCTGGGTTATGCAGTGTATATTTCCTCCGCCGTAAACTATTTCTCTTGTGTATACTCCCACAACCTTACGGTCGGGGAAAAGAGCCTGAAGCTCTTTCAGCGCCCTGCCGTCATTTATATCCCCATATTGCGGAACGATTACCCCGCCGTTGACAATCAAAAAGTTTACATATGATGCGATGCATAAATCTCCCTTATTGCGTGCCTTACTGCCGTTGACTTCGGCAATGTCAAAATCCCCTATAAGCACCGGCTCTGCGGGACAGCATAATTTATGCACTTTAAGAGGTCTTCCCTTGGCGTCGGTCATATTGCACAAATCATTGTATGCTTTATGCAGTGCCTCATAAAACGGATGGCTGCTGTCATCGGTATATGCACACACAACCTCTCCCGGAGCCGTAAAACAAGCCACATCATCAATGTGCCCGTTAGTTTCATCCGGGTCTATTCCGTCCTCAAGCCACAGCACCTTGCTGCAGTTTAAATACTCGCAAAGCATGTGTTCTATTTCCTTTTGGCTCATATGAGGGTTGCGCCCTTCGCTTAAAAGGCACATTTTTGTTGTGAGCACCGTCCCTTCTCCGTCAACATGGATTGAACCGCCCTCAAGCACAAAATTTTCGGTCCGGTAATAATCTATTCCCTCCATCTCACATATCTGCGACGCAATTTTGTCGTCTTTTTCCCATGAAGAATACAAACCGTCCACGGTACCGCCCCATGCATTGAAGGTCCAGTCGCAGGCCCTTAAGCGGCCTTTATCATCCACAAGAAAAGTAGCTCCCACATCACGGCACCATGCATCGTCGCTCTCCATTTCCACAACCTGAATTTCCGACGGAAGCGCCTCACGGCATTTGTTATACTGCTCCTTGGACGCAAGCATAACCACCGGCTCAAACATGCTTATGGCTTTGGCGACCTCAGCAAATGCTTTCTGTGCGGGCAGGGCATTGTCGCGCCAATTGTCCGGACGGTAAGGCCATATCATCCATATTTTTTCCTGAGGCTCGTATTCCGCGGGCATGCGGAAACCATCCTGTTTAGGTGTTGTTTTTAACTTCATTATTCCTTCCTCCTACTCCGTTTATAAAAGCGGACGCCACAATCATGGCGCTTCCGACAATCATTCTGACGCTCATTTTTTCATGCAGAAATACAGCAGAAAATACTGCACCGTATACCGCCTCCATGGAAAGGAGGCAAGAACCAGCAGAATAATTGCGCCCAGTTGTTTTGCTTTTGTTTTTTCTATTTTAAACTCCTGATTCTCAAAAAGCGGCAACGAGTGCATGCCTCATTGCCGCTTTTTATCTTTTTATATAAGCATTTTTTTACATAGCTTTAAGATAAATCTCTTTAATCTGTTCTTTGGTAAAGGTAACCGGATGATTGTTGTAATTTCCTATGGACACCTTGAAAAAGTTATCCACCATCCAATCAACATCCTCCGTTTTTATCCCCTGTTCGCCAAGGGTTATCCTCAGGTCAATCTGTTCGAGCAGATTAATAATTATGTTCGTACAGTCACTTTCGTCCTTTCCACCCAGGCACTGAGAAATAACCGCAAATTTTTCAGGAGCACCCTGAATACTCATTTCAGTGATGACCGGCGTAAGCGCGGCAAGACCTTTGCCGTGGACGATATCACGAAGCCCGCTTGCCGGATGCTCCATTCCGTGCGCCAGTGTGACGCCCGCCGTGTTAATTACCATTCCGCCGATTGTACTTGCCCATGTTATGGCATCCCAATCGTCGGCATTTCCTTTTCCCTGGTATACGGCTGTAAGGTGTTCCCCTATAAGCTTCATGCCCTCCCTCGCCAACATATCCGTCATCGGCTGGCCGGTTTTTGAGGTGAACGCTTCCATGCAGTGACAAAGAGCGTCAAAGCCTACGGATGCAAGAACAGATTTAGGCATGGTCTCCATAAGCTCGGAATCGATAATTGAAGCTTTTGCAATTATCGCCGGGCATCTGAGGGATTTTTTATCACCTGTATCCGGATTAGTGAGTACCGCAAAGCCGTTTCCCTCGCTTCCGGTTCCGCATGTGGTCGGGACAAGGATAAGGGGCAGGGCGTCATCACTGTGTTTTATATTAAAAATATAATCGTTGATATCTCCGTCATTTTTTACAATGAATGCTATGGCCTTGGCGCAGTCCATAATACTTCCGCCGCCAAGCGCCACTACCACGTCGCAGCCGTTGGCTTTGGCAAACTCGGCGCCTTCTATAGCTGTGGTTGTAAGCGGATTCTGACTTACCTTGTCAAAAATTACGCTTTCTACGCCCGCCGTCTCAAGATACTGTACAGCCCGGTCAAGAAGTCCTGACTTTTTGGCGCTTCCGCGCCCCGTAACTACCAACGCCTTGTGACCGTATCTTGCCGCTTCACTTCCGATAAATTCCGCTTTGCCTCTGCCGAAAATAAGATTTACAGGAAGATAATAATTAAAATTCATATGCGCCTCCTCATTAAAGCCCCATTTCCTTCATGGTTTTAACCAATGCCGTTTCAAAAATTTCAAGGCCTTTGTCAGTCTGTTCATCAGTCATTACGAGAGGAGCAAGAAAACGGATTACATTTCCGAAAGTTCCTGCATTTTCAAGCAAAAGTCCCATCTGAAGTGCATTCTGTATCATCTTGGATACAAATTCACCAAAAGGCTCCTTGCTTTCCTTATCCTTGACAAACTCAATGCCAATCATTGCTCCAAGTCCGCGTACGTCTCCGACTACAGAATATTTTTCCTTGAACTCATTATACCTTGTCATGACCTTCTCGGCAATATGAAGCGCTTTCCCTGCAAAATCCTCGGCCTTCATAATATCCATTGTCTTGTTGGCCGCAGCACAGGAAACAGGGTTGCCGCAATATGTACCGCCTATCGTTCCTGCCGGAACGGAATCCATAATCTCAGCACTTGCCGTTATGGCGCTGATTGGCATTCCCGCTCCCATTGACTTGGCCGTGGCAACTATGTCAGGCGCTGCTCCGGCTTCTGCCCAGTATTCCGATGCAAAGTACCTTCCTGTCCTGCAATTGCCGCACTGTACTTCATCGGCAATCATCAGAATACCGTTTTCATCGCAGATTTTTCTTACGGCCTTAACCCATTCCACAGGGGCCGGGATAAATCCGCCTTCACCCTGAATAGGTTCTATAATCATACATGCAACGTCCGACGCAGGCGTCGCCTCGTCAAAAAGCTGGTAAATTTTATCTATGTAATATTTGATTGCTTCTTCCTCGGTATATCCTTTAGGCGCTCTGTACATATACGGATAATCCGCCCTGTAAATACCTGACGGGAAAGGTCCCATTCCTATTGAATATGCCTTTTTTGCAGTAAGCGCCATCGTAAGGTTTGTTCTTCCGTGAAACGCGCCGGAAAAACAGATAACGTTATGCCTTTTTGTATATGCCTTGGCAACTTTGATTGCATTTTCATCCGCCTCGGCTCCAGAGTTTGCAAAGTACGTTTTTTTCTTTTCCCCACGGCATGGAACCGTCAGATTAAATTTTTCTGCCAGAGAAACGTAACCGTCATGAACTACTACGTTAAAAATAGTGTGAAAATACTTGTCGGCCTGTTCTTTGACTGCCTCAACAACCTCGGGTCTTGAATAACCCATGTTGAGAACGCCCACTCCGCCAATCCAGTCCAGGAATTTATTGCCGTCAAGGTCTTGAACCATGGCGCCTTCACCCTTGGCAATACATATAGGGTATGTGGTTCCGCAAAGAGCTTTTGGCACCGATGCGTTCCTTCTCTCTAAAAGTTCTGCCGCTTTTGGCCCCGGAACCGTTCCGGTAATGATTTCAGGTAATTCGTCCTTTAACATAATGCAATCCTTCTTTCCTGCCATGCCATGCTCCCCGGCCAAAGCCGGGTGCAGGCATAAATGCATACTGTTTTCTGCTCAATATGAAATATTATAATGAAAACTCTTTCTTGGTGTCCGCAAGAGCTGCATCCATTCTTTCGATAACCTGTGCTATCTGTTCCTCGGTAATTACCGCCGTAGGTTCAAAACGGATACATTTTGCATTTACAAGCGTACCGGCTGTCATAACGCCTCTTGAGAAAAGTCCCTTTGCTACGGAATATCCCACTTCGCAGGTCTTAAACTCAACTGCAAGCATAAGTCCCAGACCTCTTACGTCATCAATAACCTCAGGATATTTTTCCTTAAGAGATTCAAGTCCCGCCTTAAGGATTTCGCCCTTCTTCGCGCACTGTCCCGGTATATCATTGTCAATCATATATTTGATTGTAGCGATTGCCGCCGAACAGCATACAGGGTTTCCGCCGAATGTAGGTGAACCGAGAAGCCATGGATTGTCAATAAGCTGCTGAACCCACATCTGCGGTCTGCATATAATACCTGTTATCGGCATTATTCCTCCGCCGAAAGCCTTTCCGAATGTCATAATATCCGGAACAACGCCCTCTGCCTCACATCTCCACATGGTGCCGGTTCTTCCCATACCGCACTGTATCTCATCAAAAATAAGAGCTACGTCATACTTGTCGCAGATTTCACGAAGCTTTGCAAGATATCCCGCAGGGGGAACGATTACACCTGCTTCGCCCTGAATAGGCTCCACAATCATACCTGCAACTCTTTCACCTACGGCAAGAAGATTTTTGATTGCCTTCTCCGCATCTTCCGCATTACCGTATTCAACATGCTGTACCTGCTGTACCATCGGAAGATAAGGTACTCTGTATGTACTCTTACCGCCCATTGAAATAGCGCCGAAAGATTTTCCGTGGAAAGCTCCAACCGTTGAAATATACCATCCGCCGCCTTTTGCGATTCTTGCAAGCTTAAGCGCCATCTCCACGGCCTCTGCTCCGCCGTTAGTGAAAAAGCAGTACTGCAAATCTCCCGGAGTAATATCAGCCACGGCTTTTGCAAGATATCCGCGAAGCGGATCCAGAAGCTCCTGCGAATGAAGCGCCTGATGGTCAAGCTGCGCCTTAACGGTATCAAGAATTTCCGGATTACGGTGCCCGCATGTATAAATACCGAAACCGCCAAGGCAGTCTATGAACTCTTCTCCGTAAAGTCCTTCGCAAACTCCGTCATGGTCAGTCCACTCAAGAACAGCTGAGTTTGTGGATACCGACTTACGGTATTTAAGCCATCCCGGGCTTACATAATTATCAAAATAATCAAGCGTCTGCTCCGTCATTGTTTTTTTCTCATCATCGGAAAGTCCGTCTGAATGAATATATCCGATAACTTTTTCCAAATCTTTACTTACCTGTTCATAACTCATAATTAAAACCTCCTGTTTTTCCGCCAAAGACATTGTTTGTCGCCGGGGACTTTAATAAAAAAAGAGCTTTAAGAATATATCTTGAAGCTCCGTTGCTTGTGATGAAGCTATAGTACACCTTATTTACTTATTTTTCAATTCCTTTTAGATACCATTTATATACTTTTTTTATAATCCTCATGGCACTTTTAGGTTATTTATCATTATAATTCAATTGCTTTTCTTATTTTTTCTGCTGACTCTGTTGCCGCCAGCCCTCCCTGTCCTGTCTCTTTCAGCTCAGAAGGCATGCTGTTTCCTATACGCCGCATTGCATCTATCACATCATCCGGTTTGATAGCGCTTTCGATTCCCGCCATTGCAAGCTGTGCCGATGCAATGGCATTCACTGCTCCGGCGGAATTTCTTTTTACACACGGAACCTCAACAAGTCCGCACACCGGGTCACACACAAGCCCCAGCATATTTTTAAGTGCAAACGACATGGCATTGGCCATCTGTCTGTTGCTTCCGCCTTCCAGATACGCCAAGGCTCCCGCCGCCATCGCGCTTGCCGATCCGATTTCCGCCTGACATCCCCCTGATGCCCCTGCAATATACGCATTCATGGCAATTACATTGCCGATACCGGCAGATACAAACATGGCTTCAACCATTTTGTTTTCTTCCGTATGATAAAGCTCCTGATAACTGAGCAGAACCGCCGGAATTACCCCGCAGGCTCCCGCCGTAGGCGCAGCAACAATACGCCTCATACAGGCATTTGATTCACTCATTTTAACAGCCTTTTCCATTGCCAGTGATACATATTCGCCGCAAAGGTTTTTTCCGCTCATATTATATATATGGAGCTTTTCTCCGTCTCCGCCCGTCATTCCGCTCTCGGATTTCAGACTTTTATCGTAATTGCTGTCAGCCTCACACATCGCCCTGTACATTTTTCTCATTGTTTCAAAGGATTCTGTCTCGCATACGGCACGCTCCCGCATGTCCGTTTCCAGAACAACCCGCCAGAACGGTATTTTATTATTCTGACATATGTCAAGAATTTCCTGAATACTGTTATAGGTCATATTTTACTTTATCCTTTCACCGTCATTTATCCCCTTCATTTTTTCCAAGATATGTTACCTTAAGTACGCCTTCTATTCTTTCCAGCCATTTTAATCCGTCCGCAGGAATTTCCTGATCACACTCAACTACCATCACGGCTCTGCCCCCTCTGGATGAACGGTACAGCTGCATTGCCGCAACATTAACTGATTTGTGCGCGAGCATTGACGTGACCTCCGATACATGACCCGGCTGGTCCAGATTGTGTACTATCAATGTTGGATTATCTCCCGAAAAGTTGGTTTCAATTCCGTCAATCTGAGCAATATTTATTCTTGAGCCTCCCAGCGATTCCCCTATTACCTCCAGTTCCTTTCCCGTCACTCCCACAAGTTTAATCTGCGCCGTGTTGGGATGAGCCTCCTTAAGCGCCGCCTCTCCAAAGCTCACTGCCATTCCCCGTTCTTCGGCAATCTTTATACTGTCCGGAATCCGGTAATCATCCGGTTTCATCCCCAACAGCCCTGCAACAAGCGCTTTCTGGGTTCCATGCCCTTTACCCGTTGCTAAAAAAGAGCCGTAAAGCAAAATTTCTGCCGACCGTATATCTTCATCCAGCAGCCTTCTTGCCACCAAGCCGATGCGCACTGCCCCGGCTGTATGGGAACTGGACGGACCTACCATAACAGGACCTATAATATCAAAAATACTCATTATTTTCTCCTGATATATGAATGTATTTTCTTAAAAAAAGAGACTTTGAGATTATTATTCCCAAAGCCTCATTGCTTTTATTATTGTTATGATACTCCAAAAAATACGTTTTATCAATTATCACAAAAGACCATTTATTATATTATTTTGAGGTAACAATTCCATACTGTTCAAGTATATTCTCCTTATACTCGAGCACCAAATCCAGCACGTCCTGTGTGGTACAGAAATATTCATTATCCCTGTACTCCTCATAGAGACATTCCTGTGAGCCTGTAGGAACACTGCTTTTGTCCGCCACATTTATGTAAGGAAACAGAAGATTCGCATCATAATGTATTGCATAAACAACTTCACCCTTATAAAGCTCTCTCGCTTTGCCCTCCAGAAAAATCAGGTATTCGTTATCCTTCTGCATGAAATTTACATATCCTATATTCATACCGCCAATTTCTGCAAAGACATGGCCCTCTCCGGCTACGGCGATGTCATCGCCTGCTTTTACCATTCCGTCTCCCTTTATAACCTCAAGAACCGTAACATACTGCTTTCCGTTTCTAAAAACTATGTCGCGCTCTCCGGACGCTCTGACTCTGAGAATCACATTGGAAACCTCCGAAACATTTTTACTCCAGAATTCTATATTCTGTTCAGCCCCTTCCGGAATACATCCTACTCTAAGATTGTCATATGTGCCGTCAGAATATCTGTCCTTAATGATTCCGTTGCTGCATATGGCAAATATCATCATTGCAGCCGCCAAAGCTCCCATTATTGGATACAAGATTTTATTCATCAGTTTTATCCTTCCTTTCCGGCGACACCTGACCGTCGCTTATGGAATAAACATAATCCGTAAGCAGTCCGATATCTTCTTTATTATGACTGGCAATAAGCACTATGGCTCCGCGTTGCTTTTCCTCCAGAATTATATTTCTTATCTGTTCGATTCCTTCCGCATCAAGCGCATTAGTGGGTTCATCCAGCATAAGCACATCCGGGCTCTCCATAAAAGCCTGTGCAAGCGCCAGCCTTTGTTTCATTCCAAGGGAATATTTTCTGAATGTTCTTTTGTCATCAGGATCCAGTCCAACTCTTTTAATCGCGGCACGAATCTGTTCATCATCAATATTCCCTTTTATTCCCGCCAGAATTTTAAGGTTTTTAAACCCTGTAAAATCAGAGTACATCCCGGCATTCTCCAATGTCATTCCCAGACTGGGAATAACCGGAACATCTTTGCGTATCTCAAGGTCATTATATCTGATGCTGCCGGAATCAACGCTCATAAGTCCCGATATTGCTCTAAAGAGCATTGTTTTTCCTGAACCGTTATGCCCTACAAAGCCATATATATTACCGCTTTCCATCGTAAGCGATATATTATCAAGAATTGTCCTGTTCCTTATTTTTTTTGATATTCCATCCACCGTTATCGTGTTTTTCATTTTATCCCTCCTCCGGATTGGAGATAATTATATCCCTGTGTTTTACTGCTGTATTTATAACAGCCGTCATTATGATAAGCAAAGCCAACATATACACCGTTGAACTCCACAACGGATAATTAATGCCAAAGCAGTTAATAACCTGATTAACCGGTTCGCTGCAGTCACTGTGCCAGTTCAACACAAGATTTCCTATGGGGTTGATTTTCAGCAATATCTCTGCCCTTCGGCTCATCACGTATGTCATAAGGACCTCATCCCACTCAGGGGCGGAAAAAATCAGCAGTCCCGTACATATTATCTGTATAGCCATACTTATTATGACGGCGGTCTGACTTCCGAACATAATCGCAAGTGCGTTTACGAGCAGCGCCGATGCACAGATAAACAAAGATGTATTCACAATATAAAAAAATGCCAGACGTATTGTACCATCTGAATATTGAATTTTATTTGTAAATACAAGCGTAACGAGCGACACGACGATAATAATGACTGTATACACAAAGGAGAATAAATATAATTCTCCTATCTTGCGCATACACCAGCTTTTCCTGTTCGTCATACGGGAAAAGACATACACGCCTACGTTGCAGTACTCTTTATATATGTACAGCCCATATATTATTGAAAATACCATATATGGCAACAGATTTACAAATATTGCCGTGAGCGTCGTTCTGTCTATCTTCTCTATATAACCATACGCAGATATGACAATGGAAGTTGTCATATCCGTCAGACCTGCTCTTGTAAACAGATTTCCCATAATTGCCCAGCCGGCTGCTATCAGCATAAATATCCAATATCTTCTCATATGCAGTCTCTTTTTATTTTGGAAACCGTAAATCCTATGCTCAGAGCCAGCAGAATTGCTGCCGCTGCCAACAGGTAAATATAATTTCCCTGATTAAATCCGGTGGAACAGCTTGTTATGTAATTTCCGTACTGAAATTTAACACGGATTTCCATATCATCGAATACGTTGCCGATTCTTCCTGCCACAGCCAATATCAAATATACCGGAATGAAAACAATCGCCCGGAATCTTTTTAGGAAGACCGAAACCGATGAAGCGAAAACCGCCAGCAGTCCTGCCAACGAAGAAGTTATCCCAATATAAATCAGCTGAAATACAACCCGGTTATTAGCGTAGAAATATATAAACGGGTATTGAAATATACTCTCATAATTTGAACTATATAAATCACATCCATACAGATTTCCCATAGCTTCCTTTGGAAATACAATAAAATTTGCTGCCATCTCTATAATAAACGGCACCGCAAAACAGATAAACGTCGCTGCAAAAACCGCAAGCTGCTTGGATATGTAATATCTTGCCGTTCCGCTCCGGTATATTATATTGGGCAGCTCTCCGGTAATTGAATCGGTCATAATCGAAAATGCAGCCGGTATTACGGCCAGAAAAGGGTAAAACTGTACAAAATACCAATGAAATTTACCGCCTTCTCCCAATATCATAAGTTCAACCGGATTTATCATGTTGGATATATCCGTACCCTTGTACTTCATAACATTGCATACCAATATATAAAACGCCCATGCCAGCAATCCCATAAATGTGAGCATAAATCCGGGTCTGCTGCATATGACGGACATATGTGTTTTGAATGACTTAAACATAATAAATTATGACCTCCACTCATTATTTTGGATCGTACTTCACATGTGTATACGCCGTGAGACCAGCCGTATTTCCGTAGAAATTAAAAGTTACTTTTTTATATGTTAAATTGCCGCAGAGACGGTATTTAGCCCCGCCATAATCAATGTCGCTGCAACTGCCAACACGGATATTACCCTTATCATTCTGTCTTTCATACTTGATTCCTCCTTAACGTAATCATAATGCTTTCGTTGATACAGATAAATGTGCTGTTATTTCATGCGTTTCCTATCTGCAATCACCCATATATAAAACCCCAATATACACCTGGCATATTGGGGTTTATTGGTTCAACTATATAATTCCCTCTCTCTGCTAACCCCTTTTTATTAATTATGCCTTAACGGTATATACTCTTACCGTATTCTCCCTATGCTACGTTTACTCTCATTAAGTGCCCATATTATACAATAAATAGTAACTTATGTCAAGCTACGCCCTTCCATATAGAAACGATGTATGATTACTGCACAAGCTTATACTCCTCCTCTGCCGCATATTTTTGTTTCAATGCGTCAAAATATTCATCCCATGCTGTTTCCGATCCGGTTTCGTCAGATGAAATCTGTTTGTAAAAATCCGTCTGCAGGCTTTCAACGTAATTTTGGATTGGCAGGTTTTTCATATATACGCTGACTTCATATTCCCAATACGCTTCTTCAGAGTCAAACTGCTCTATAAGCTGCTGTATATCTTCTCTGTTTTCTGCCTCTTCGACCATCTGCTTTAATATTTCAATATAATCACGTACCTCTTCTTCCGTGACGGAATATCCGGCCTTTACAGCCTGATAATACAAAGCCTCTCTCTCCGTTACATATCTGTAGGCTTCCTTTTCTGCCTCTTTTTGTTCCAGTCCTGACAGCAGTTGGAACTGCAATGTCTGTTCGTAATCTTTTTGTGTTATGCTGGTGTTGTTCCCTACCGCATATAAATCATCTGAATATGTCTGTACCGAATTATTACTAAGCACTTTTCCCCATTTTGAAAAAAAAGACTCCCGGTTACCGGCCTGTGTAACCGCTATCGCTCCACCTATTATGATGGCGGCCGTAGATGCCAGGATAACTATTTTTGTTTTTGTTTTCATTATTTTCCTCCTTCTATTTAAATGAAAAAGCTAATCTTACATTCTCTATATAATATAGCGGAATTCCGCCATAACAACTTATTGTATAATAAAATTTTCCTTCAAAATTTCCTGGCCTTTTGTAAGAAACTTTTTCTGTGTTTTCATACAATTCACTATAATCCCATTGTGTAGGATCATACATCACACTCAGACAATCCCATGAACTAAAAACTTTTCCATTAGAATGTTCTACATTTCCGAATGTAACTTTAGGTCTTTCTGTTGCGTATAATAATTTTGCAGAAATCCATTTTCTTCTTCTATTCATTATCATATATCCATTAGCATTTGAGCAATATTCATAATATCTAATATGAAGTTTAGCCGAAGACCAGCCACCTTCTGGCACGGCAAATAAATATGTCTGTATATCTTCAACGGCCTTTGCATTTTCTGCGTAAATATTCTGTATTGAACAAAATATACTCAAAAATATTATTAAGATAAATAAAAAACACTTTTTTTTCATATATTTTCCTTTTATGCGTTAATTCTACTATAATATACACAAACCCCGGTATGTAAAACATATCGGGGTTCATAAATTCAAATATACAATTTCCCTTACTGCCCCCTCATTTGTTGGTATAATGATATCACAAATGAGAGCATTTGTCTAGTGCTCATACCAGCCCAGCACTCCCGGATTCAGGTTCATGTTAATCTGCTTAACCTCCTGATATTCCTCAAGACCATGGATACCAAGCTCACGGCCTATACCGCTCATCTTGTAGCCTCCCCAAGGAGCTTCATTGAAGGTGGGGTTATAGCAGTTAATCCAGGTAATTCCGGCACGTATTTCCTTGATTACCCTTATTGCGCGGGTTGCATCTGAGGTGAACACAGCGCCTGCAAGTCCGTAAGGAGTATCATTAGCAAGAGCGATTGCTTCCTCTTCGGTTTTAAAGGTCTGGATTGTAACCACCGGACCGAAAATTTCCTCTTTGACAATTGTCATATCAGAGGTACAGTTATCAAAAACCGTAGGTCTTACAAAATATCTTTTGGCGCACTCGCCCTCGGTGTAACGATACCCGCCGCAAACGCAGGTCGCTCCCTCTGCCTTGCCCTTTTCTATGTATGACAGAACTCTGTTCATATGCTTTTCCGATACCAGCGGGCCCATATCAGGATTGTCAAGCGGATTGCCTATAGTCATTGCATTGGCACGCTCTGCAAGGCGGGCTACGAATTTATCTTTGATTGATTCCTCAATAATAATTCTTGAACCTGCCGAACACACTTCGCCCTGATTGAAAAATATACCTACCATCGCCCATTCCACTGCACCTTCAAAATCCGCGTCCGCAAAAATCACATTAGGCGACTTTCCTCCAAGCTCAAGACCGATTTTCTTAACGTTGCTTGCCGCTGCGCGCATAATGGACTGGCCTACGGCGGTGCTTCCCGTGAATGTGACCATATCAACATCTTCCGAAGAAGCCATCAAATCGCCTACCGTTCCTCCGGGACCCATTACAAGATTTACCGTTCCCTTCGGAAGTCCCGCTTCCTCAAAAATCTCAAAGAGCCTGATGGTTGAAAGCATTGTGTCCGAGCTTGGCTTGAATACTATGCTGTTGCCGGCTGCAAGGGCCGGAGCAAGCTTCCAGACTGCCATGAGAAACGGATAATTCCAAGGCGTAATCTGCGCACATACGCCCACCGGTTCATGAACCATATATGAGTGCATTGTTCCGAAATTGCTGTTGACATCATATACACCGCCGTAAGGCGCCTTAATAAGTCCGGCATAGTATCTGAATGTATGTACTCCGTCGTCAATATCACCCTCCGCCTCACGCAGCGGTTTGCCGTTATCCATTGAATCGATTTTGGCAAGCTCCGCAAGGTTTTCTTCAATTATGTCGGCAATCTTCAGAAGTATATCGCCTCTGACCTGTGAATCCATATCGCGCCATTCTCTTGTTTCATAAAATGATTTTTTTGCTGCGGCAATAGCACGTTTTGTATCCTCAAGGCTGCTCTCATGAACCTGTGCAAAAACCTCTCCCGTTGCAGGGTTTACAACATTAATCAGCTTACCGGAGGTTCCTTCCGTCCACTCTCCGTCAATATACATTTTTTTGATTTCCATTTTATTCCTCCTTATCTTTTCAGCTTCGTCCACATCTCGTCGTAAATTGCAAGTGTGTCCGTGTCAAGATTAGATACATACTCTCCGGATGCAATTACCGATGAAGGAGGATTCTTAGCTTCATTATTGATAAAATCTTCACCCATTAACTCGACGCCCTTTTCATTAGCGTTAAGGTAAGGGAATTCTTCAGATACCATCTGGGCGTTTTCGGGTTCAAGCATGAATTTTATAAACTTCATGGCATTTTCCGAATTCTTTGCTCCTTTGAGCACGGCCCAGTTGTCCATGAATACATACGGTCCCTCCTCCGGAAATACAATTTCAATGGCAGGATTTTCCTCCTGAGCAAGGGCAATTTCTGCGGACCAGCAGTATGCTACCGTACAGTCGCCCGAAATAAGAGAGCTCTTTGGAGAATCCGAATCATATACCTTAATGTTGTCTTTAAGTGTGAGAAGCTTTTCCTCGATTTCCGAAAGCACATCCTCATCCGTCTCGTTCATGGAATAACCCATGCTTCTTGCCGCCATACCGATTACAGCGCGGTAATCGTCCAGCACAACTAACTGTCCTTTAAGCGACTCGTCAAACAAGTCGGCATAGCTTGTTATTTCCAAATCAATCTCATCGGTGTTCACGCCTATTGCAGCCACACCTCCCTGATAAGGAACGGAATATACATTTCCCGGGTCATATGAAGGGTTCAGATATCCCTCTCCGATATTATCCAGATTGTCAATAATATCATAATCAAGCTCCATAAGCATATCCTGCGCAATCATCTGTTCAACCATATAATCGGAAGGCTGCACAATATCATATGTACCGTCCGCCTCTGCCCTGACCTTTGCAAGCATATCCTCATTGCTTGAGAATGTGGTCCAGTTGACCTTAATATCATATTCTTCCTCAAATTTATCTATCACCGCTTCCGGCACATACTCGGTCCATGTAAAAATATTAAGTTCTCCGTTGGCTCCCGAACCGGAACCGTTTCCGCATCCCGTAAATGCAAACATGGCAGATACGAGCATAACTGAAAGTACAATGCTTAAAACTCTTTTCTTTTTCATAACAATCTCTCCTTCTCTCCCTTTTTACGCTTTTTTCAGCAGCTTCTTAATCAGTCCGCTCTGCGTCAGCACAACCAGAATTGTCGTTCCGATAAGAATAAGGGTGGACAATGCGTTTACGTCAGGTGCAACACCGCTCCTTATGCTCTCGTATACCTTGAGAGGAAAAGTTTTGGTCTGACCGTTGACAAAGTAACTGATGATAACATCATCTATGGAAAGCGTGAATGCCAAAAGGGCACCTCCGCCAATTCCCGGAGCAAGAACAGGAAGCGTAATCTCAAAAAATGTCCTTATCCTTCCCGCTCCCAAATCCATGCTGGCTTCCTCAATGGACATATCATAACCGCCCAGCCTTGCCCGCACGTTAAAAATTACGAACGGCACGCTGAATGTTGTGTGGGCAATTATCAATGTCAGCATTCCTCTCGGAATATTAATGTTGGAAAAAAGTGTCAGCAGAGCAATTCCCAGAACTATCTCCGGAATTACAACAGGTATGTACAGCAGCCCGTCTATAGCCGCCTTTCCCTTGAATTTGAATTTGTACATTCCTACTGCCGCCAGCGTTCCTATTACAGTAGCCAATATCATGCTTGATATGGCTATTATCATTGTATTTCCGAATGACTGTAAAAGAGTGTCGTTGTCAAAAAGCTTCACATACCAGTCGAAGGAAAATCCCTTCCAGCTTAAATACGGCTTTGAGGTTGTAGCGTTGAAAGAGTTTACAACGATATATATAATCGGAGCAAACAAAAACACATACACAAGCCCGCAGAATACTATGCTCAGTATCTTTTTCAGTTTTCTCTTTGTTCTCTTTTTCATAGGCTATACCCCCAGACTGTCCATGTCGCCGCCCAGCTTCTGGTATATTTTTACCAAAATGAGGGTAACAAGAATTAATATGATTGAAAGCGCAGCCCCCAAAGGCCAGTTATTGCCGCTCTGGAACTGCCGCTCAACCAGATTTCCGATAACATCCGAGTTGCCGCCGCCAAGAATATCCGCTACAAAGAAATAGCCAAGGCACGGTATAAATACCATAATGCTTCCGGAAAAAATACCTCCTGAGGTAAGCGGAAGTATAACGTTGAAAAATGTCTTAGGCCCTTTTGCGCCAAGGTCGGCAGACGCCTCAAGCAGTGAATTGTCCAGCTTCTCAATCGCCGTGTAAAGCGGAAGAACCATGAACGGGAACAGACAGTAAACCATACCGAAAATCGTAGTCCCCTGCTTATACAAAAAGTCAATAGGTTCATCAATCAAATGTATATTCATAAGAAAAGTATTTATCCATCCGCTTGTGCCTAAAAGCGACCTCCATCCGTATATTCTGATAAGCGAATTTGTCCAGAACGGAATAATTACAAGCATATACAGAAGACTTTTTTTCTTACTCTTGGTTCTTGCTATTATATATGCGAACGGATATGCGATAAGTATGCAAATCAATGTGGTAGCAAGTGCAATAATAAGAGAATGTCCGTATATATTAACGTAATCAGCGTTTAAAAGTCTCTTGTAATTGGTAAGCGTGAAATGATAGCTTACATTGTAGAACTGGTCAATTCCGCAAAAGCTCATTACAAGCACATAGATAAGCGGTGCAGCTACAAATACCAGAAGCCATATTGTCACGGGTCCTACCATCGACAGGGCAGGAAGCGTCTTTGCCTTAAATTTGTGTTTGGTCATACAATACACCTCCCTTAAGCGAACACGGCATTTTCAACAGCCTGATAAAATTTGTTGTCCATGTTGTGAATAAGAACCGCATCCTCTTTGTTCCAGTACAGGCATACCACATCTCCCACGGAAGGAATATCTTCTCCTGCAAGCCGTTCTATCTTTACCTGTGTTTTATTAGGAAGCTCCGCAACACATTTCACTATATTTCCTACATATATGTAATCCACGATTTTTGCAGCTATGGAAAAGCCATCCACTGCCTCGTAAGAATACTTCATCTTTTCGGGCCTTACCGATACGGTTATAAATTCCCCGGCGGAAAAATCAGCACCGCAGCCGGTAATGTCACCGTTCTCAACGCTGACTGTAATGGTATTTCCCTCAACGATTTTAACCATTCCTTCAAAAATATTTGTTTCTCCGATGAAGGTTGCCACAAACTTTGTTGCAGGTTTCTCATAAATCTCCGACGGTGTTGCAATCTGATCCATGACTCCGTCATGCATAATAGCAATCCTGTCGCTCATTGTCAGCGCTTCCTCCTGATCGTGCGTTACGTATATAAATGTAATATTAAGCTTCTTCTGAAGTCTTTTCAGTTCAAGCTGCATCTGCTTACGAAGCTTCAAATCAAGAGCTCCAAGAGGTTCGTCAAGAAGAAGCACTTTCGGCTTATTGATAAGAGCCCTGGCAATTGCGACCCTTTGCTTCTGACCACCGGACAGCTGGTTCGGATACCTTTTTTCAAAACCTTCCAGCTGAACAAGCTCCATCATTTCCTTCACTCTCTCGGCAATCTCCTTTTTCGGTACCTTTTTCATCTTAAGTCCGTATGCAATGTTGTCATATATGGTTTTATGAGGGAAAAGCGCGTAGCTCTGGAAAACCGTGTTTACATCTCTTTCGTATGGCTCCTTCTCCTCTATGGATTCGCCCTCGACTTTAATGCTTCCCGTTGTTGGCTCCTCAAAGCCTGCAATCATTCTCAGCGTGGTCGTCTTTCCGCAGCCCGATGAACCTAAAAGCGTTAAAAACTCACCCTCCTCAACATTGAGCGTCAAATCCTTTACTACGTGATTGGTTCCGTATATTTTATTTACCCCGGTTAATTCAACTATGTTTTTTCCCAAAGTTGTCACCTCTGCTTTCCGTTAAGACTATGTTATGATTATTAATTAAAGCGCCTTGTTTCCACGCTCGCCTGTTCTGATTCTGATTGCTTCCTCAACAGGCTTGATAAATATTTTACCGTCGCCGACGTGGTCCGTTGCCAGCTTCTCTCTAACCTTCATGATAATCGGTTCAACGTGGCTGTCCTCCACGACTACGGTAACCATCATCTTCGGAAGAAGGTTAATGGTCGTCTTAAAGCCTTTAATCTCATTCACTCCGGTCATACCCTTTTGTGTACCGCAGCCCATTGCAGTGGTAATAGTCATTCCTCCGCAGTTAATCTCGTCAAGAATTGCCTTAACTTCCTCAAGTTTCTCAGGTCTGATAATCATATTAATCTCTTTCATATTGGTCCTCTCCTTATCCTAAATAATTACAAAATTGTTTATAAAAACAAAAAAAGAGCCAATCAATATGATTAGCTCCTTTGCTTTACGGATATACTACTATCATAGTTTAATAATTTCAATACTCAATCAATACCATTTTTATACTCTTTTAGGGTTATTTTCCATAATGTTATTTAACCAACTTAAACAACTGAACCCTGTTTTTTACACCTGTTTTGCGATATATGTTTAAAATATGCTTCTTAAGTGTATTAATACTGATACTCAGATTATCGCATACTTTCTGATTATCGTCACCGGTAACAAGCGCCCCGAGAACCGTGCTTTCTCGTTTCGTCAGGTCATATTTCTCCGCCATTTCCGCCACGGACAGCTTATGTGCCTGGCTGTCGTTCCTGTATTTATCCTGATAAAGTCTGTAAGCCAGATGGTCTTTCATCATATCCATCACAAACACATCATCATATGCAAAATTATCCTTGCCAATGGTTCTGTACAACGTTATCACTCCCAGAAACTCCTTATTATATCCAAGGATAATCTGCAGAGAATAATGCCAGTTGTTCGGACGGTACACTTTTTTGTAATACTCCGTTTCAATACGTTTTTCATCGGAGATAATATCGGTTTCACGGTAAACCATGCTTTTTCCGCTGTACATAATTCCGCGGCTGTAATCAAGCTCGCTGTATTTGGAGGAACCGTCCTCGTCACAGTTATATGTGACCTGGCTCACCAGCTCGCTGCCCCCGTCCGGAGACGCCAGATAAAAATCAGCGCTGTCAAAGTCCATAATCATTTTGAGCTGCTCAAGCAATGCCGTTCTCATCGCAGTTAAATCCTCTGTTGTATAGATTTTATATATTATGCTGTTGAGAATCATCCAATCGTTCGTCTCTAAATTTTTCACGGTCATTCCTCCTTTTGTGCCATATTTTGATATTAAAAGATTATGCGCCTGTATTTTTTATTAGTCAATTTCGTTCTTTTGACTTATTTTTTTGTTTTTTTAATTAATTTAGGTTAATTTACGAAAAAAATACACCCACCTTTGGGTCATCTTCGACCACATGAGTGAGTGTATTTATCTCTGATGCGTCATCTAAACTAATTTGGCAAATATCATTAATAAAATGCTTTTATCTGGTATGACCGGCCATTAACATAATTAGTATACACATAATCACAACAAAATCCGGTTTCTCTGTCATAATAAGAATTCTCAAACAGCATTGAATTAATATCACCTATGTTCTCATCAGTATAATTTGTTGTTATAACCTCTGTTGAAAGGTCTTTGCAGACATAAGTGTATTCTGCGACAATATTTCCGTCAAAGTCCTTGATTGCCGTGATAAATCCCGAATCGTCCTTTATATATGTGTAATCTTTGCCATTATATTTTAATCCGCAAAGATAATATATACCGTCTACATCTTCATATGTGTATTCTACACTGTATTGGTTCGACTTTTCAGATATCAATACGCTCTTGGAACCGCTTGACGGCTGTTCATACTCATAATCTATGCGGTAATCATCACCTGCATACTTTGCAATTCTGTCACCCGCGTCATTATATACATATCTGTATGTAACACCGTCAACAATTATTTTGGCAGGAACTGTAATTACCGGAATTTCTGTAGTCCAATCAACAATGTTTATCTTATTTTTGTCATAATACTCATAATCGGCAAGACCGTTATTTTCTGTTTCATCCGGAGTTACAGCTTCGGTTAATCTTCCGTTATCATCTGTAACTATGTTATTCCCATCCGCATCGGCGCATCCGGATAACATGAGCGGCAAAAGCATTATGACAATAAGCGCGTACCTTTTCATTTATACTCCCTCTCAATTTAAAGCCGAAATTGATGTGCCGTTTACTGCTCCTTATAAAAATTAATAAGGCATCCCGCAAGTATAATTCTGCGCTCGTCATCGGTCAGTTCACCAATCTTAAGCTCAAATTCCTTCATATCCTTGTTGACAACATATGCTTTGACGCTTGAAGCCTTATCCTTTATTGCCGTAGCAATGTTCGGAATAAAGATATAGTCCAGATTGGCAAACGGAAGCTCTCCTTCATCAATTGTAAACGGTATCATGCCCCAGTTGATAAGATTGGAGCGGTATCTCTTTGTGGCATACTCATTGGCAATATTAGCCCAGCCGCCGAGCACCTTCTGGCATGAAGCCGCCTGCTCTCTTGCGGAACCGTCTCCCGGCTTAACCGCAAAAATAGTGCTGCCCACACCGGTATTTTCCTTGCTTACATCATAAGTTTCCTTAATCTTATGCATGATATCACGAATTTCGGGGAATGCTTCTCCCATGCATTTTCCGGCTTCCCTCGCCTTTTCAGCCTTCTGAACCTCCTTGGCACGCTCAACATAGAGCGGGTCTTTCCTTGACAGCGCAAACTCAGCAAGCCCGAGAGGATTGGAACGAAACGAAGAGGTCTCTCCCGAAGGAATCAATTCATCGGTAGTGGTTACCGGGTCATGGATTTCCGAAACGCATTTAATGATAAGGTTTTCAGGAAGCGCCGCCATCTCTGGCCAGTCCTTTATATTCGGCCCGAACTGTATCTCCTGCGACGGGTCGGCCACGCCATGGCTGTCGAAAACTCTGTTGGCATATATTTTGCTGTCAAAATGATATTTAGGTCCCGTATATTCAACATCAATATCCGTTGCCGCAGTAAGATATCCTTTATTGGCTGCCGTTGCCGCAATAGAACGTGCATCCATAAGAGCCACAGAGGAAATCTGCCCTTTCTGAAGCTTGGAGCCCTCTCTGTTCGGGAAGTTACGTGTTGAATGTCTGATTGAAAAGGCATTGTTGGCAGGCGTATCCCCCGCTCCGAAGCACGGTCCGCAGAATGCCGTTTTGACAATTGCGCCCGTCTCCATAAGGTCAGCCAGCCTTCCGTTTTTGGCAAGCTCCATATAAATAGGGGTACTTGCAGGATATACGCTCAATGTGAATTCATCGGAGCCGATTGAATGTCCTCTGAGAATATCAGCTGCCGCGCATATATTTTCGAAACCGCCGCCTGCACATCCAGCAATAATTCCCTGGTCTACGTAGAGTTTTCCGTTTCTTATTTTGCTTGTAAGCTCAAAATCAACTTGTCCGTCAAGGCTTACAAGCGCTTTCTTCTCACAGTCATGAAGAATGTCTTCAAGATTGGCGTTAAGCTCTTCGATTGTGTAAGTATTGCTTGGATGGAACGGCATGGCAATCATAGGCTTAACCGCGCTTAAATCAACATACACGACCCCGTCGTAGTAAGCAACATCTCCCGGATTAAGCTCCTTATATGCCTCGCTCCTTCCGTGGATATCATAAAATTCTTTAATCTTATCGTCAGTCTTCCAGATAGAGGAAAGGCAGGTAGTTTCCGTGGTCATAACGTCAACGCCTATTCTGAAATCTGCGCTGAGACCGGCAACGCCCGGACCTACAAACTCCATAACCTTATTCTTAACGTATCCGTTGGCAAAAACGGCGCCGATAATTGCAAGCGCCACATCCTGCGGTCCGACTCCCTTCGCCGGCTCTCCTGTAAGGTAGATTGCCACAACGCCCGGCATATTGATGTCGTATGTTTTATTAAGAAGCTGTTTGACAAGCTCCGGTCCGCCCTCACCTATCGCCATGGTTCCTAAAGCTCCGTAGCGTGTATGACTGTCGGAGCCGAGAATCATTTTGCCGCACTCGGCAAGCATCTCTCTTGCAAACTGATGTATAACCGCCTGATGAGGAGGTACATAGACCCCTCCGTATTTCTTTGCGCAGGTGAGTCCAAACATATGGTCGTCCTCATTGATGGTTCCGCCTACGGCACACAGGCTGTTGTGACAGTTTGTCAAAACATATGGTATAGGGAATTTTTCAAGTCCGCTGGCTCTTGCCGTCTGAATAATTCCCACAAACGTAATGTCATGCGACGTCAGTTTATCAAACTTAATCTCCAGTTTGGCATCATTGCCTGATGTATTATGAGCTGTCAAAATATTATAAGCAATAGTATTCCTTGCCGCCTCCGCCTTATCGGGCACGCTTGCGAGCTTTGACGCAAGAATTGCGGCCGCTTCGCCGTTATCCTCGACAATCTCGGTTCCGCCTATAAGATAAGCGCCGTTTGGGCTTAATTTAACCATTGTAGTCCCTCCTGATTTCTGAATAATTAATTATAATATTAACCTAAAGCCGGAAAAAAATCAATATGCTTAATCCTTCCCCTATGACAAACGCACAGAATCTTTGTCAGTATCCTGTGCGTTTTTATTATAAAAATCTTTTTTTATTGAGTTACTTGTCTGACACAGCTTCCGCATATTTTGCCGAAGCGGCAGCCCTGTCGTCCTCGCATACCTCCGAGTATGTGGCGATCCTGACGCTGTCGTCCATATAATAACTGTCACTCAATTCAAATATTCCTGTCTCGATATTGTAATCAAGCTTATTGTAAATAAGAATTTTTTCTTCCGTATTATAGATATTTCTTTCTTCATCGGTCCTTGAAACTGCAATCCAGAAGCCAGCGTATACATCGCTGTCCTCAAAATATACATACTGATAATCACTCCAAAGCCCAACCGCCGATACAGGGACATCGCTTTCCGCTTCCTCAACATAAGTTATGGTTTCTCCCGTATCTTTAAGAATAGCCGTAACGGTCAGTTTTTCGTCCTCTGACGTTTCATAGGAAATATCCACATTGCTCTCAAAGCTTGTAAAATAATCATCCACAGATATCTGAACCGGTTTA
>CALWMX010000029.1 GCA_944382105.1 uncultured Butyrivibrio sp. | reverse complement strand
ATATTCTGTGCGTTCCGACCACAACGTCAACGAGTCCCTTTTTCAAGCCGTCTATTGTTTCCTTAATCTCCTTGGGTGTGCAGAAACGGGAAAGCATTCTGACATTTACGCCGAAATCCTTCATCCTCTGGTCAAAGCCTGTAAAATGCTGTTTTGCCAGTATTGTGGTAGGCACAAGATACGCGACCTGCTTATTGTCCTGAACCGCCTTAAAAGCCGCGCGCATTGCCACCTCGGTTTTTCCGTAGCCCACATCCCCACATATAAGTCTATCCATTATTTTGCGGCTTTGCATATCTTTTTTTGTATCTTCTATGGCGGCAAGCTGATCCGCTGTCTCCTCATACGGAAACAGTTCCTCAAATTCCCGCTGCCACGGCGTATCCTTACTGAACGCATAACCTTCCTTTTTCTGCCTTATGGCATAAAGGCGCACCAATTCGTCGGCAACCTGCCTTACCGCCCCCTTAACCTTTGTCTTGGTTCTGGACCAATCGGAAGTTCCCAGCTTGTTAAGTTTAGGTTTTCTTGCTTCGGCGTCGGCATATTTCTGAATAAGGTCAAGCTGTGTAGCAAGAATATAGAGATTCCCGCCAGCAGCGTATTCGATTTTAATGTAATCCTTTTCAACCTTATCAACTTCTATCTTCTCAATTCCGCGGTATATTCCCAGACCGTGGTTTTCATGTACCACATAGTCGCCGATATTAAGCTCCGTAAAACTTGATACCGCTTTGCCATGATAATTCTTTCTGCGGCGCCGTTCTTTTTTGGCAGTACCGAAAATGTCATCCTCTGCTATGGCAGCAAATCTTATGTCAGGATATTCATAGCCTCTCCTGAGCTTGCCGCCTGTGGTCATTACCTCCCCTTCCACCAATGTGCGCTGTACATCATCAGAGTAAATGGCTGCGACCCCGTTATCCCTTAAATCCGCCGCAAGGCGCTCGGCTCTCGTTCTTGATGAGGATATGAGAAGTATACGGTATTTTTTCCTTTTCCATGCTGCTATATCCGACACAAGCGTCTCAAAAGAATTATTGTAAGAGCCTATTCCCTTTGCCCCGATATTGTAATGTCCCGACACGTCAAGCATCGGCAGCCTGCAGTCAAGTGTGGAAACCGCCATTGCATGTCTGGCGCCTATCTTGGCATAAATTTCGCCGTCGCCAAAAAGCACTTCCGTCTGGGACGGGAGTATATACCCCTTCTCAAGGCGATGTATCATGCTTTCACTGAACTCCTTAGTGACCACGCGCATCTTTTCCTCAATACGGTTAGGCTCATCCAGCACTATCAGGGTATCGTTATAGTCAAAATAATCTATAAAAGATACGCAGTTTTTAACAAATGAATTTACATAGCTTTCGCAGCCCGTATAATCCTCAAGGACAAACAGCTTTTCCTTGAGTTCCTCGAAGGCTTTGCCAATCCGGGCTGCCTCCGCAAGCTTTCCTTGGGCTGTCAGCGCCTCTGCATGCTTTTTGCTCTCTTTTCTCAGGCTTTCAATAGCATCCCCGAGATTGTCTTGGAGAATAAGCTCGGTGGCCGGAAAAATATCGACGCTTTCAACATTCTCCACCGAGCGCTGGCTTTCAGCGTCAAAGCTTCTGATAGAATCCACCTGTGTATCCCACAGTTCAATTCTGTACGGGTTCTCACCCGTCAGCGGAAAAATATCTATTATGCCGCCCCGGACCGCAAACTGTCCTCCCGTTTCCGTCTGGGCGCATCTCTCATACCCTATCGCAGTAAGCTTTTCCGTAAGCTCCTCCACGTTTATATCATCATCTACGGCTATATGCACCGTATATTTGTTGTAAAGACCGGGCGGCATGAGCTTATCCATGCAGCCGTCCACCGTGGTGATTACCGTAAGACGGTCCTCCGACAAAAGTCTGTTGACAGCGTCAAGCCTTTCTTTTACAATCTGGTTTCCGTGAATGTCGGCACTGTAAAAAATAAAATCTCTCGCCGGATAAAAGACCGTGTTTTTATCCACCGCCCTGTAATCCTCGTACAGTTCCCTTGCCCTCAATTCGCTGTGTGTAATTATAAGCTTTTTGGAAAAATCTCCGCCTACGCCGTATATGAAATGAGGTTTCTGCTGCTCAACACAGCCGAATGCAACGGGCACCCTGCCCGTCTTTTTCAGGTCAAAAATAATATCATTATAATACGCCAGCTCATGCACCGGCTGTTCCAATACGTTCATATCTTCCTACCCGTTATACCTGTTCATGGCAGCCTCACATCCATGGACAATCATGTACTCCACAGCTTCACACGCCCTGTCCACGCCCTGCGAGACAACCGCCTCCTCGGCTCTTGAAAATTTTCCCAGAACATAATCCGCCAAATCCATCCCCTGAGGTTTGCTGCCCACCCCGAATTTCAGTCTGGGAAAATCCTCGGTTCCAAGACCGGCTATTATACTCTTTATACCGTTGTGGCCTCCGGCGCTTCCTTTTTTGCGTATTCTCAGTCTTCCCAAATCAAGGCTGATATCATCAAAAAGTATAATCACGTTTTGCGGCTCCGTTTTATAATACCAGGCCGCTCTTCCCACGCAATCTCCGCTCAGGTTCATATATGTCATGGGCTTTACAAGCAAAACCTTTTCACCGGATATTATTCCTTTTCCTATAAGTCCGTTATGTTTTCTGTCATTAAAGACAATTCCGTTTTTCTCCGCCAACGCATCCACCAGCCTGAAGCCGATGTTATGCCTTGTCCTGTCATATTTATTCTCCGGATTTCCGAGTCCCGCTATAATATACATATGTCAAAATCTCCTTAATACATATATTGAATATCAGAGTATTTAAGTATAGCACACAATAAGGCCGGTTTCCAATAATTTTATTGAATTATTACCGCTGAAATGTTATTATCGTTGAAGAAAATATAATGCATAAGCAATAAGTACGAAACGATAAACTAAGTGTTTGATTTAGGAGGAACAAATGAAAAAAATAATTACAGAGTTTAAAGAATTTATATCTAAGGGCAATGTGCTTGATCTGGCAGTGGGTATGATTATAGGTTCCGCCTTCACTGCAATTGTGACCTCGCTTGTAGGCGATATTTTCACCCCCATTTTAGGCTTCTTAATTCCCGAAGGAGGCTTCGCTGCGCTTAACGATATAGGCCCTGGGTTCAATTTCGGCAGCTTTATCAACGCCGTAATTACTTTTTTCCTGACGGCGCTTTGTCTGTTCATAGTTATCAAGGCTGTTAACAGTCTCCGCAATATCAAAAAGAAAAAAGACGAAACGCCTGCGGAGCCTGTAACAAAAATCTGCCCTTACTGCATGTCAGAGATTAACATCAAAGCAACGAAATGTCCTCATTGCACATCCGATTTGAATGACTGAGCACACAGGCATAAGGCGCGCATTTATCAATTCCCCTGTCCGTAATAGGCGTCCTTTCCATGCTTACGGTTATAATGCTTGTCCAACAGATACTGGGGAACTCTCGGTGTCTGAGGGTTCAGCATCATTGTGTTATATGCCATATTGGCGACATGCTCAAGCACTGTCGCATTGTACACGGCGTTTGCAGGGTCTTTTCCCCACGCAAACGGTCCGTGGTTGCGCACAAGAATTCCCGGCGTTGCCATAGCGTCCTCTTTCTCCAGAGTCTCTGCTATAACATCGCCTGTGCTCTTTTCATATTCTTTTTCTACTTCCTCGCGTGTGAGCGCTCTGGTACAAGGAATGTCTTTATAAAAGTAATCGGCATGCGTGGTTCCGAATGCAGGAATATCCATGCCCGCCTGTGCAAATGTGACCGCCCAGCGTGAATGCGTATGCACAATGCCTCCCATTTCATGAAAACGTTTATAAAGCACAAGGTGTGTGGGCGTATCGGACGATGGCCTGTAGTGCCCTTCAACAATATTGCCGTCCAAATCCAGCACAACCATATCGGAAGCCTTCATTCCGTCATATTCCACTCCGCTCGGCTTAATTACCACAAGTCCTTTTTCCCTGTCTATTCCGCTCACATTCCCCCACGTATAAATAACAAGTCCCTGTCTCACAAGTTCAATATTCGCATCCAGAACTTTTTCTCTCAATTCTTCAAGCATCCAAACATCTCCTGTCCTAAAAATGTACTACGCAAAATCTCTTTCTCTCAGCTGAACCATGCCTCCGTTTTTTCTGGCGCCGTGCCTGCGGCCTCTGTGCCCGCTGTGGTCTATTGCATCATCGACTATTTCCCTGACACGGTTCAGAGCATCCCCTCCGTCGCTGCTGTCAATCCCTCCGACAAGAAGGTACAGCCTGAGAAGCGCTTTTTCACCAATAACATATCCTTTATCCCTTGCGTACTCTTTAGCCGCCGTGACAAGTTCATTGACGGAATAACTGCGCACCTCTATCCTGTAGTCAAACATCTCCGAGAGCCTTGGATTCTCGGCAAAAACACGGTTTATTGCATAATCCTCTCCGGTTGCAATAACAAGCATTGCGCCTGTATCTGATGACATAAGCTCCGCAAGCTCCTTGGCTGACGATTTGGTAAGCTGGCCCGCATTTTCTATAATAAGCGTGGCGCCTTTTATTTTGTCAGCCGATGCCAGAATTCCGTTGCTGTTGATTGCCGCCGCATTGGTTTTGGCAATCCTGAGTTTTGTATTTTTATCATCCGAATGAAGCGCTTTGAATAAATCAATCGCAAATTCGGTTTTGTCGGTTTTGGCCTTGCCTACAACTATTATGTTGCCGTGCGCGGAGGTTCCGTCAGGCTTTTCACGTTTCTTGCTGTTTATAATTTCCGCCGCAGCTTCTTCCATTCCGTTTATAAAAAGATATTTTTGAAGATATCTGCGTTCCGATGCTTT
Source organism: uncultured Butyrivibrio sp. (assembly GCA_944382105.1). Taxonomy (GTDB): domain Bacteria; phylum Bacillota; class Clostridia; order Lachnospirales; family Lachnospiraceae; genus Eshraghiella. Next base: position 2,818 of record CALWMX010000029.1, on the reverse strand, counting down.
AAGCACATAATCATTGCCTTCGTTTTCCGGATCGTCCTCATACTCCTCTTTTGAAGGCCCGGCCTGCTCATAGCCGGCAGAATCCGTGGCGCCCGCATCTTCGGAGCCGGCGTTATTATCTTCATAAGCATCATACTCATATTCGTCCTCCGAAACACCGTATTCGTCAGCGGCTTCTCCGTCTTCGGCTTCCGCATCGGCATCGTCCGCATACTCTTCTTCCAGTATTGCCGTCGGATTCTCCTGATGCTGTTTTTCGTCCAATTCCGCTGCGACCTCCGCCATAAGCCGGCTGGCAATTTCATTCATTGCAGCGTCGATTTCATCCTCAGTCGCCGTACTTTCAGTTGTGTGAGCTTCCTCTTCATCCGATGCACTTTCAGTTGCGTAAGCTTCCTCTTCATCCGTTGCGGTCTGCTCTTCTGCCGTATCCGGCATATCCTCAAGCCATTGCAGTAAATCCAGCTGACCGTCAATCGGCAGTTGGGTTACGTCGGACGTCCCCTCACTCATATCGACGGTCTTCACCGTATTTTCTTCATCCTGTCCCTCATTGCCGGCTGCGGCTTCAGTATCAGCAGCCTCGGCTTCGATGCCGTCTCCGGATTCGGATGAATTTTCTTCCGTTACCGACTCTCCTTCAACCGTAATCGGTGTCAGCAGATATTCATCTTCAAGGCTTTCTGTTTCCTCATCTATATTGCGGCCGTCACTCTCCGGAGCTTGTGCTGTCTCCTGTTTTATGTCATTGTCCACGCCCACGACAGTCTCAAGAGCTTCCACCACATACTGCGGCTGAATATCGGTTTCTGCCTCAGTGACGGTTTCCTCAACAATATATTTGGGAAGAATTCCCGACTCTGCGGATTCTGCCTCACTCTCCTTCTGCCCTGTGCTCTCCTGTGCGGACGATGAGCCCTGCGGTTCATCCACCATCACACTTCTGTATCTTCTCCAATGGTGTGTGTTTATTCTGATTTCCTTGGTCGGCTCGTCTGCATCCAAGGAATTTTCATCTTCATTTACCGTCTCACGGCTATGCTCCTTGGTAACGATGCTTTCTTGCTCAAAAGCTTCCGCCTGCGCCATTATTTCATCAACGCCTGCGGATGATTCGAGCGCGGTTTCGGCAGACAATTCAGACGCAGTTTCGGCGGATGCCGCATTTTCATCCGGCTCTTTATTTTTATCGTCAGGCCTTTCGCCGTTAATTCCTGCCATAATCAATGCCATGCTTGTTGCAAGCTCCGCCTGTACGTTCTGCGTGTCATATATTGAATAGTCTTTTTCAGGAACTCTAAACTCTTCAGCCGTCCCTGACCGGGGAGTTTCTTCGCTTTCGGAGCCGTTTTCCCGAACCGTTTCCTGTTCCTCATCCGGCTCGCTGTCATAGTCCGGCGCAACGGTGCTGTATTCCATGCCCGCGGCCCTGTACTCTTCCATCATTTCGAGCTTTGCCTTCTGTGATTTTGTAAGCTCGGCATATTTTGCCTTAAGGCGCAGTGCTTTTTCCACATATTCGCCTTCATTAAACCAGAGAATCAAGTCATCGCATTCCCTTATGCAGTCCTCGGTGCGCCCCGCTTCCGCATAAAGGCTTGCCAGCTCATACTCATACTGTTCGTCAAGCTCGCTCTGTTTATATTCCTCAAGTATCTCAATAAGCCTCTCGACAGGAACTTTGCGTGCTTTGTTAAGCTTATACAAAAGTATGTACCGCTCCATATCGCGCGGAGCAGCCTCTATATATTCATTATACAAATCATCCGCTTCTTCAAGATCGTCAATATCAATGGAAAGTTCGGTCAGCTTATAAATCAGTCTTTTTCCCCCGAGATTTCTGTTATACGCATATACACAGATATTGCGCGCATCCTTTAGTCTGCCCGCTTTCTCGTATACATCCGCTGCAACAGTAAGCTCAGACCATTTTTTGACCTTACGCCATTCTATTGTATCTGCAACTTTGGCGGCGCTTTGGAAGTCTCCTTTGTCCCGGAGCTTATTAATCTGTTCAAGTTTAATTCCAAGTTCTACTCGATCCAATCCAATTACCTCTCATTCTGTCTGACGGGGTTTATTCTGACAATTATTAATTGTAACACAGCCATATATCAATGTCAAAAAGCTAACGGCCTAAAATATCTTCCAGCGTTGTCTGTTCGTAATCAATCTGAGCATAATCCAAATCCTCCGTCCGCACCCGGCTCCTGTAATCCACAACAACTGTCTGCTGTCTGCCGGAAACCATTTTCTGTCCCAGAACATAATTGACGTCAAACATTCCGGTTATTGCCGGCGTGACGCCCCTTGCCGGTACGATAAGCTGCACATGGTTGGTTTTCAGCATTTTAAATATAGGCTCCCAGATGTATACATCCTTTGCCGCTCCGAACGGATTATCGATAAAAATGGTCTTTCCGGTAATTTCCGGATTTTTGCCCATTGCATTGACGTTTGATATGTAATTTATTATTGCTATAAGAAACTGAATATAAATACCCTGCGACTGCCCTGTGCTTCCCACCGCCTCCTCATATTTAAGGTATCTGCTCTGGTCTTTGATGTGCTCTCTCTTGTACAGGCAAAGCCTGATGCTGTTCATATCGCTCACTATAACGGAAAAAAGCTTCTTCCATGAAAGCCTGCCTCTGATGTATTTAAGTTTATCCTCCTGCGCGGAAAATGTTTCTGATACGGATACCGTTTCGTTTATATATACGGACATTCTGTCTTTGTACATATTCTCTTTGATATAAGGTATGCTGAGGGTTATTATCGGAATAACCTGGTCATCAAGCGTAATTTTTGACAGCTT
>CALWMX010000028.1 GCA_944382105.1 uncultured Butyrivibrio sp. | reverse complement strand
TTTTCATTCATTATGGATTTTATTATCACTGACGTATCGTTGGGAAGGAATCTTGGAAAATCCATATCCGTAAGAGCGCCTGCAATCCGCATTTTCGGCGGTATTCCGACGGTTATATGCACATCGGATGCTGCGTTGTCCTTTGCAATCCTCATTAATTCCTCTATCGTAACCATTCCTTAACCTCCTTCTTTTCCGGATGCCTGAAAATTATACCGCAGGAAAATTTATTCGTCTTCCGCTTCATATGTAATCTTCATCATTTCCGAAAAAGATGTTATACCGTCTATAACATACTTTGCCGCCGCCTGTCTGAGAGTGGACATTCCCTCAAGCTGCGCCTCTTTTGTTATCTCATCCGCATTGGCTCTGCCGGCTATAAGACTTCTGAGCTTCCGCGTTATCGGCATAATCTCATAAACACCGATTCGTCCGTAATATCCTGTATTGCCGCATACTTCGCAGCCGCAGGGCTCATAAAGAAGAAGCGGCTGTGTGACAGGAACACCGAGAGTTATTTTTTCATTTTCGGCGGCTTCCCGTGCTGTCTTGCATTCGCAAAGTCTTCTGACCAGTCTCTGGGCAATTATTCCCACAAGAGAATCACCCAGAAGATAAGGCTCCACTCCCATATCAATAAGCCGCGATACTGATGCGGCCGTTGAATTTGTATGAAGCGTGCTCACAACAAGATGTCCTGTAATGGAAGCTTTAACGGCAATCTCTGCCGTCTCCCCGTCTCGTATCTCTCCTATCATAATTATATCCGGGTCCTGACGAAGTATGGAGCGGAGCGCACTTGCAAACGTAAGTTCCGCCTTTGGATTGACCTGAACCTGATTGACTCCGTCCACATTGGCCTCAACCGGATCCTCTACCGTCACAATATTCACCTCGTCACTTGCCAGTTCGCTCATGGCCGTATAAAGCGTAGTTGATTTACCGCTTCCTGTGGGTCCGGTCACAAGTATGATACCGTGCGGATTCTTAAGAATATTCTCGAATTTGACCAAATCCTCGGGCGAAAGCCCCAAATCCTTTTTATCCCTTCTGAAACCGTCCTTTGCGGCCAGCCTCATAACAACCTTCTCTCCGAAAACGGTGGGCAGATTGCTGACACGTATATCATATTCCTTACGGTCTATTATCATGGTAATACGTCCGTCCTGAGGTTTTCTTTTTTCGGATATATCCATGCCGGAAATAACCTTCAGTCTCGCGACAATGGCAGAATACAGGCTCCTGTCATATTTAATCGATTCCCTGAGCACACCGTCCACCCTGTAGCGCACCCTGACCATATACTCAAACGGTTCGATATGTATATCCGACGCCCTCTGCCTTACGGCCTGCTCTATTATGCTGCGGACCAGCTGCACGATAGGAGAACTTTCAATATCCTCTTTGCGGGCGTTGTCATCCTCATTATTTTCAAGATAGCTTTGCTGTTCCTGACGGAACTGCTCCGCCACCGCCATGGCTTGAGACTGCCCGAAATATTTGTCAATCATTGCGCTTATCTCATTGCGGCCGGCAAGATACGGAACAACCGACATTCCGGTAATAATACTTATATCATCAAGCGCCATTATATCCATGGGGTTTTCCATGGCAACTTTAAGCACATTCGCCTGTTTGCTGTCCAGCGCAAACGGAAAAACGACATATTTACGGATTATATCCTCGCTCACCATATGAAGGGCATTCTCGTCTATATTGGTTTTGCGCAGGTCTACGTATTCTATGTCCAATTGCTCGCAGAGCATATCGTTAACCTCGTCCTGAGTTACAAATCCCAGTGAGACAAGCGCTTCACCGATTTTAATTTTTTTGGTTTTCTGTTCGGCTAAAGCCCTGTCAAGCTGCTCCTGTGTTATTTTTCCGCTGTTTAAGAATATATCGCCTATCCTCAGGCTTTTTCTTGAATATGCCATGTCTGTATCTCCTTAATTGAGGTTACTCTATAGTGATATCTGTGTAAGTATATGATGAATTAAGCTCCGACTGCACAGCTGCAAGCGTGTCCTCATACCCTGTTCCGCATACATATCTTTCTTCAGGGTCATTAGTGGCCATGGACCACTCCCCGTCCTTTCTTATCACCGCATCAGAGTACATAAAACAGAACCAGCATTCAAGATATTGGCTTGGATTATCGGACGAATAAGTAGGCATTACTATATTACCCTTATAAAAAAGAAGTATATAATTTTCATGTTTCTGTTCGAATCCGGAATCGTTATATGCAAGCACGGCTTTCTGGAACTCAAATCCTTCGGCAGTTTCATTGCTGTCACGGAACAGATAATTAATATCACCCGTCACTTCATATGACATATGCTTTGTGGTATCCTCAACCTCATTGCGTATAACCTGTATGTTGCTCTCTGCAAGCTCCAGTATCACATCTTTGTCAACTTCATCAGGATTATCGACATATTTGTCGGCCTCTTCTATGGTATACCTCATTTCAAGAGTATCAAAATAGTATCCCTGCGAAGCCGCGGCCTCTTCATCAGCCTTACATGTAATAATGATTTCCTCTCCTATGGACAGTCCCGATGTCCTGTCTATTTCGTACTCCAGCGACGCGAGGTATTCGTTATCCGATTCATTGGCATAAGCTGCATATATATACGGACTTATACCGCCGGTTATTATTTTAACGTCCTCAAAGGCATCCAGCAGCGTACCGCTTTCAAGACCGCTTACTTCAATCTCCCTCGAAGCACCTTCAACCTTAATGTCAAGTTTCCGGGCCAACTCTTCATCATATTCAACCGTAAGCGTGATAACATCGCCGTTGGAGAGATTATCTTTTTTATCCAGGGAGTATGTAAGGCTTTCCACAAAATCCTTGTATTTGTCTTCGGCGCTGTCAGTATCGTCTCCGTCGGCCAGAGCCGTGTAAATACCTACCTCATCCAAAGTCATTTCGGCTTTGCCTCTTCCGTCAAAGCCATCCGTACTTACAAGAACATATCTGGATATGCGGAACTGCTGGTTTTCAGTCATATTTACCTTAATTATTATAAGCACCGCCAGTATTACCAACGGCACAGCCGTTTTGATTATAAGTCCTTTTATTTTACGATTTTTCATATTTATTATACTATCACATCGCACCTGCAAAAACAAGTCCGCCCTGAAATAAGTGTTATTCACTTGTGATAATGTCACCTTAGGATTCACTTGAGATTTTGTCTCTTTTTGGTATCCTATTAAAGTTATGAAAGAAGGTATGATTACATTGTCACAAAAACAACTAAAAACGCTTACTG
>CALWMX010000027.1 GCA_944382105.1 uncultured Butyrivibrio sp. | reverse complement strand
GCTGTTCACATTTCTGGCAAATTCGTTTTCTTCAAGCGCTGCGGTTATCTCCACATAGTTTTTTTTGAACAGCTTGGCAATCCCTCTCTGTTTCATTGTCCTCATATTGAGCACGACTGCATTAGGGCCAAGCTCCTCTTTTGCCTTCATAACGGCTTCCGTCTCATTATCGCCTGTATACTTTTTAACTATCATATTATGCTGTCACCATCCCAACTGACTGTAATTCAACATCCGATTCAATCTCGTTATATGATATAACCGTCAAATCCTTAATATAATCGCTAGTCAAACGTTTAAAATATATTCTTACAATAGGTGAAGTAATCACTATAGGATTTTTGCCCATGTCTTCCATCTTTGCCACCTCTGATTTAACGGAAGCGATTATGCCCTTTATTCTTTCCGGTGCAAGATTAATATACGCCCCCTGCTCGGTCTGTTTTACGGAATTCATTATTTCCTGTTCGACCGTCGGGTCAAGCGTTATTACGCTTGTTGTCTCGTTCGGCGTAAAAAATTTGCTTGATATGGCTCTCTTAAGGCTCTGCCTTGCATATTCCGTCAGGATATCAGTGTCTCTGGTGGCGGCGGCATGGTCTGCCAGCGTCTCAAAAATCGTAAGCAAATCCCTGATTGAAATACCTTCCTCAAGAAGATTCTGAAGTACTTTCTGTATCTCGCCTACACTCATAAGCTTAGGCACAAGCTCTTCCACCAAAGTCGGATTGTTTTCCTTAAGGTTATTGATAAGATTCTGCGTATCCTGTCTTGTAAGAAGCTCTGCGATATGTGCTTTGATTACTTCCGTCAGATGTGTGGCAATAATTGAAGGCGGGTCAACAACAGTATATCCAAGGGACTCCGCCCGTTCCCTCTGCCCTTCGGTAATCCATATGGCAGGAAGATGGAAAGACGGCTCGAACGTAGGAATACCGGTAATCTCTTCTTCCACAAATCCGGAATTCATGGCCATATAATGGTCAAATAAAATTTCTCCTTCACTTACCTGAATGCCTTTTATCTTAATAATATACTGGTTAGGATTGAGCTGTATATTGTCCCTGAGCCGGATGATAGGTACGACAGTACCAAGTTCAAGAGCTACCTGTCTCCTTATCATTACTACACGGTCAAGCAAATCTCCGCCCTGATTGACGTCCGCTAACGGAATTATACCATATCCGAACTCAAGTTCAATTGGGTCTACCTGCAAAAGAGAGACAACGTTTTCAGGCTTGCGGATTTCCTGGGCTTCCATATCCGCACCCTCAGTTTCCGTTTCTATTGCTTCCACCGCAGCTTTCTTGTCGGTTGCAATTCCAATTGCAAAGAGGCCTCCTCCGATTATCAAAAACAGCCACCATGGCAAAGGTGTGACTATTCCCAAAATGGCAAGCGCAATACCAACTGTCTTGAGGGCTTTAGACGTTGAGAAAAGTTCCCCGGCAATCTCGTCCGGCAATTCCGAATCCTTGGATGCCTTAGTAACAAGAATACCCGTAGAAAGAGAAATCATTAACGAAGGTATCTGGCTTACAAGTCCGTCTCCGATTGTCAGCAGAGCATATTTGTTAAGCGCTTCCGTAACATTCATTCCTCCGCTTATCACACCCATCAAAAGTCCGCCCACAAGGTTGATTACTGTGATTATAAGACCGGCCGTTGCATCTCCCTTTACGTACTTTGTAGCACCGTCCATGGCGCCGAAAAATGATGCTTCCTGCTGTATTTTATCTCTTCGTTCTCTGGCCTCCTTGTCGGTAATCGCTCCGGTATTCAGGTCCGCATCTATTGCCATCTGTTTGCCCGGCATTGCGTCAAGTGTAAATCTTGCGGTTACCTCCGACACACGCTCAGAGCCTTTATTTATAACGACAAACTGAACTATAATCAGAATTATGAAGACAATGAAGCCTATCACGATATTGTTTCCGCCCACAAACTGTCCGAAAGCGTCAACCACATCTCCTGCATCACCGTTTCTGAGTATAAGTTTCGTAGACGATACGTTGAGCGCTATACGGAAAATTGTGGTAAACAGCAGTATTGTAGGAAATGCCTGCAAATCAAGCGCTTCCTTGGCATACAGCGCCGTAAAAAGTATTATCATGGAGACAGCTATATTTATTGCAAGCAGAATATCAAGAAGCCATGTCGGTACTGAAATAAAAAGACAGAAAATGGCTGCAAGCAGATATACACCTATAAACAAGTCTGTCTTTTTGAATTTCATGTTCTTAAAGCTCCTTTCTTTAATGAATATAATATATCACAGAATAAAAACGGTTTAAATCTTATTCTTAAGCTTCCATACAAATGCCAGAACTTCAGCCACAGCCTGATAAAGCTCCTGAGGAATCTCCGCTTCCAAATCCACATTATAATAGAGCATTCTGGCTAAAGGCTTGTTTTCGACAATCTCCACACCGCATTCTTTGGCCTTTTCCTTGATTTTCTGTGCAAGATAATCCTCACCCTTGGCTGTAACCACCGGTGCTCTGCCTGAATCCGGTTCATATTTCAACGCAACCGCAAAATGCGTAGGGTTGGTGATTACAACATCGGCATCCGGAATCGCCTGTATCATACGGCGTCTTGAAGCCTCCTGCATACGCCTTCTCTGCTTGCTTTTAACATCGGGATTGCCTTCTGTGTCTTTCCATTCATCCTTCAGCTCCTGTTTAGTCATCTTCATATCATTTTTGAATTTCCACTTTTCAAAAATAAAATCGGCGACTCCTATAATAAAATAGATTACGCTTATGGTTATTCCCAGGCTTATGATTAAATCGCCCATGGACGCAATCGCCTGTCTTAAAGTTACCTCATAGAGGTTGAAAATAATACCTATCTGATCCTTAAGCTTGTTGTAGGTTACTATAATACAAATGGCAAGCACAGCCAGGTGTTTTATGAATTCAACAATCGTTTTTATGTTGAAAAGCCTCTTAATCCCATTTATTGGACTGAATTTTTCCAGCTTGGGCTTCATCGGCTCCGTTGTAGGCCTCCATCTTACCTGTACAATATCAACTACAAAGGCAAGCACAAATCCCACTGCAAGAATGGGCAAAAGCATTAACAATATATCTATAACGTTTTCACGCATTATATTGGCAAAAAAAACTCCAATGGAGTCAAACTCAATACTCGTACCTGACAAATCTCCAATTCTTGAATATGTCTCATTGAAGCTTGATATAAACTGTTTCCCCATATTTCCCACATAAAACTTCAAAATCAGGAAAAATGCAAGCAATATGGCTGCTCCCGTAAGGTCCTTACTCTTTGCCACCTGGCCTTTTTTTCGGGCATCATTAAGTTTTTTGGGAGTGGCAGGCTCCGTTTTTTGTCCGCCCGGACCGTCCTTTGCAAAGAACTGGAGGTCATATTTTATCATACAAGTCCTCCCGCTATGCCTCTTACAGCCTGCTTCATCATATTCATAATAAACGTTGAGATGGAAGGCATAAGCCCCACCGTAAGGAACATTATTGCAAGTCCAAACAGCAGTTTCATCTGTATGCCCACAGCAAACATATTAAGCTGCGGTGCCACTTTGGCAAGAATACCGAGTATTACATTCAAAAGCATCATAGAAGCAAAAACAGGCAGGGCAATCCTGAACCCCACAATAAAGAAGTCCGCAATTACCTCCAGAAACGAATCATACAGCGTGGCATTTACGGTTACCGCGTCAATCGGAATTATATTATATGAATCGACAATTGCAGATATAAGGAACTGGTACAGACCGGATATCATCATAAACAGGAACACCATATAGTAATAAAACGTTCCCGATATGGTCGTCTGAGTCATAAGCGTCTGGTCATACATGTTCGCCATGGAAAGACCTATTTCCGTATCTATTATATGTCCTGCAAAAGTAATTGTCTGAACACATACATTGCACACAAAGCCTAACAGCAATCCTATAATGCTCTCCTTAATAACAAGAACTGCATAATCCAGTATTCCTGCATATTCTACTGCTCTCTCCGGCGTAATCGCATATATGATAACGGAAATGAATATCGCTATGGAAAGCTTGACCCTGTGAGGAACGCCGGAAATATTAAAAAAGGGTGCCGTATATACAAAGCTAGCGATACGTACCAGAATCAAAAGAAAAAATTCCCAGTAATTTAAAGCTATCTCAAAGTCAAACATAACAGCACCTACCTGATATATGCACTAAAATTAGACCATAATTCCTGCACAAAGTCAGTGATATTGGTCATTATCCATGAACCGAATATCATTACGCCAATAAAAACACCTACAATTTTCGGAACAAACGTAAGCGTCTGTTCCTGAATTGATGTGATAGTCTGGAATATGCTTATAACCAGTCCTACAACCAATGAAATCAAAAGAAGGGGCGCCGAACACTCAATTATCAGATAAAGTGCCTGTCTTGTTATATCGATAACCTCATCCTGTGTCATATGTACACTCCTTTATCCGTAAAATGTTTTTACAAGGTTGCCTATTATCAGATTCCATCCGTCTGCCATTATAAAAAGCAGTATTTTAAACGGAAATGAAATCGTTGTTGGCGGAAGCATCATCATACCCATCGACATCAGCGCCGAAGCTACCACCATATCTATTATTATAAAAGGTATATATATAAGGAAACCTATTATAAATGCCGTACGCAGTTCGCTCACAATAAAACTGGGCACAAGCACATATGTAGGTATATCGTCATATTCTTGGACCTCATCAATATCTGCTATATCAAGGAACATTCTTATGTCCTTGGTATTGGTCTGTTCAAACATAAATGTCCTTATAGGTTCAATTCCTATATCATAAGCTTCTTCCGCAGATATCTCGCTCTCAGACAGAGGCTTTATCGCATCGTTATACACCGTGGAAAACGTAGGCGCCATAATAAAAAATGTCAGAAAAAGCGAAAGACCGATAAGCACCTGGTTAGGAGGCGTACTCTGTGTTCCCAGCGCATTGCGCGTAAAATGCATTACAATTATAATTCTGGTAAAAGATGTAAGCATAATAAGAATGGAAGGTGCCAGAGCAATTACAGTCAATACCAGAACTATCTGTAATACACTTGCCAAGTCACTTCCATTCCCCGCCGATATTCCTATTGTAAATGTATCTGAAGAATCTGAAGCCGCAGTGGTTTCTTCTGTTTCCAATATATCCGTCGCATACACAGCTTCGTTATTATGAACGGCTATGAAGAATATCGCAATAAGCAGCAACGCGAATTTAGCGGCTTTAAGTACAAGTCTATTTTCCTTCTTCATCATCTGCCTCTTCCCTGCCGGATAATCTGAATCTGTTAAAAACGGTACCGAATGATTCCTTATCGGCAGGCTCTTTAAATTCCAATGTGTTCTCATCCAGCTCGCCCAGACACGTAACGGTGTCCTTACAGACGGCAATCAAAAAACACTTGTCTCCGGCTTTCACGATTTCAAGCAGCTTATTGTTGGAAAGCCTGAAGCTTTCAACAACCTTAATGTTGCCGTAGCTCATTCTTTTTTTCTGATATGAGCCAATCCACCGCGTTGTAAAATATGTAACAGCCAGAACAAATACAAATATCAGGGTAACGGTTATAAGCTGAATAACACTATTGCCCATTGATGCACAGTATATCATCTTAACCTACAACTTTTTTGACAGCTTCAATCACTCTGTCTGCCTGAAACGGCTTAACAATAAAATCTCTTGCTCCTGACTGAATTGATTCTATAACCATGGCCTGCTGCCCCATCGCCGAACACATTATAACCGAAGCTCCGCTGTCATTCTGCTTTATCTGTTTAAGCGCCTGTATTCCATCCATCTCAGGCATGGTTATGTCCATCAGGACAAGGTCAGGTTTAAGTTCCATGTATTTCTCAACAGCCTTCACACCGTTTTCCGCCTCTCCGATAACGGTGTAACCATTCTTCGTAAGGATATCCTTAATCATCATTCTCATGAATGCCGCATCGTCGCATATTAATATATTTTTTGCCATAACACACTCTCTCCTTTAAAAGAAATAATCCTTAATTCAATGTATATTATACATTATTTTTATTAATTTTCCTACTGTTATTTTACAATTTCCGTAATCTTTATACCGAAACTTTCCTCTATTACAACAACCTCTCCTTTGGCGACATATTTGCCGTTAACAAGCACATCTATCGGTTCTCCTGCAATCTTATTAAGTTCCACTATAGTGCCCGGTGCGAATTCGAGAATATCCTTTATGGACTTGGTTGTCCGTCCCAGCTCAACAGTAACTTCAAGCGGTACGTCCATAATAAGGTCAATGTTCTCATGTCCGATAACAGTATTGTTTCCTGTAAAAGGCTGGAATGTTGCCGGCTGGACATTAACATTGTTCTGCGGCATTGTGTATCCCTGCACAGGCTGCCCGTACGGCATTTGCGGCTGCATATAGCCTCCGGCCGGCGGCATTGCATACCCGGGCACAGGCTGTCCGTAAGGCATCTGTCCCTGAACAGCCGACGCCTCCGGGGCAACAGGCTGCTTCGGTGCCTCCGGCTGGGGCTCAGGCTTTGTCTCAGGAGCCTGTGCCGTTTCCGTCTTTGTTTCGCTTCCGGAATCTGTACCGACTGCAAATATTTCATAGAGACTTCTTGCAAAATCAAACGGATAAAGCTGCATAATGTCACTGTCAACCAAATCCCCGATTGTCATTCTGAATGAAACCTTTACAAATCTATGGTTAAGGAATTCAGGGAGCTTACCGCTGTCCTGTTTTTCATTAAGGTCAATAAGATTTGCCACCGGCGGGCTTATGTCTATCTTTTTGCCAAGCATTGACGACATGGAAGTTGCAGCGGAGCCCATCATCTGATTCATCGCCTCTCCTATAGCGCTCAGATGCAGCTCTCCTATAGGCTCATCTCCTATTTCGCCTGAACCGCCCATCATAAGGTCAGTTATTATTTTAACGTCATTATCTTTAAGTACAAGCACATTATTGCCGTCAAGTCCGGCAGTATATTGTATCTGCAGAAATACACAAGGCTTATCATACGAATCAGCCAATTCATCCCACATCATATATGTTACCTGGGGCGTTGTGATATTTACCGGTTTGTTGAGCAGGGTACTGAGAGTTGTGGCTGCAGTACCCATACTGATATTTGATATCTCACCTATTGCGTCCTTCTGCTCATCGGTAAGAGTCTCTTCATCCAGCGTTTCCGTTGCCGTTCCGTCTCCGTCAATATTGGCGCCTGCAAGCAGTGCGTTAATTTCATCCTGTGATAACATACCATCCATCCTAGTCATCTCCTCTCAGCACTTTAGTAAGTCTGACTGCATAATTGTCGTTTGCCGAACCCGGCAGTGCAGTAAATTTTCTGATATTTCCGACGAAAACATTCAGTTCCTCGTCCATTTTGGTGTCAAGCCTTATTATGTCTCCGACTCCCAGATTAATAAAATCACTGACCGAAATACTGCTGGTGCCTAGCACCGCCTTAACCGGTATCTGTGCCTTGCTTATCAGAGAAGCAATAGCTTCTTCATATGTATTGACATCTTTATCCTGCATGGTTGAAAACCAATACTTGGTATTCAGCTTATCCATGACAGGCTCAAGAACCATATACGGAAGACATATATTCATAAGTCCTTCCACATCGCCGATTTTTATGTTGATTGTAATTATTGCAATCATCTCGCTCGGAGATATTATCTGTGCGAACTGGGAATTTGTCTCTATCCTCTCAAGCCTTGGATGTATGTCCACAACATTCTGCCAGGGTTCTCTTAAAAGATTAACGCATATGTTGAACATCCTTTCCAATATTACAAGTTCGATTTCAGAAAACTCTCTGGGCTTTTCAAGAGGATTGCCGACGCCTCCCAAAAGTCTGTCCACCATTGCGAAGCCGATATTTGACGCTATTTCCATCACTATGTTTCCTGCAAGCGGTTCAAAGCCCACCACCCCCAAAAGCACGGGATTGGAAAGCGCATTGGAAAATTCCGAATATGTAACGGCCTCCGAGTTCATAACCTCCACCTGAACAGGTCTTCTCAAATATGCCGGCAGATTGGTTGATATAAGACGCCCGTAATGTTCAAATATTATCTCAAGTGTTCGAAGATGTTCTTTGGAAAATTTAGCAGGTCTGGCAAAATCATAATTTTTGACCGTTTTTTCCTCTGTGCCTTTCATTTCTTCAACATCAAGCTCGCCGCTGCTGAACGCTTTCAGCAGATTATCTATCTCATTCTGTGAAAGGACTTCACCCATCTTCTCTCACCTTCCTTCCGTAATATAATATAATGCCGGTACGCGTTACTGAGTTGCAACAACATACTGCGTAAATGATACAGAATATATTGCATCGGATTCAAACAGTTCCTGAACCGCCTGAGTTGCCGCGTTCTCTATTTCAGCCTGTGCAGCGTCTCCGTCATAGCTCTGGACTACGCTGTTGAGTGCGCTTGCAATCTGGCTCATTGCGGGTTCTGCCTGCCCTATGACCGTCTCGTAATCATCGGCTTTTTTATTGATATTGACCGTGGCTGCAAATCTGGCATATTTGCCGTCCTGAAGATTAACCACATTGGTTGTTTCCTCTCCAAATAATACCGTAACGCTCTCCAAATCTGCAATGGTAATTTCTGTATCTCCGCCGCTGTTCTCACCGATTTCCAAATCCACCATGCTGCATATCTTATCTACCAGATTGTTTGTTTTTTTGACTGACGGAAGAAAAGTAAATATCAAAATTACTGTAAGTACAAGATTGACAATCACAAGTGCCAAAGTAATTATGCTGCTGATTCCTCTTTTCATATCTGTAACCTGACTTTCTTAATTTAGTAGCTGCTGTAGCTGTTGTATATTTTAATCTCCACACGACGGTTCTGCGCCCGTCCTTCTGCGGTATCATTGGACGCTATAGGCGAATATTCCCCTCTTCCCGCGCATTTGAGATTGGCAGGGCTTACTCCGCAGTCATTGACAATATAATCGAACACAGCCATGGCTCTGTAAGCCGAGAGTACATTGTTATTGGTAAAAATAGGGTCATTAAGCATCGGGACATTATCTGTATGTCCTTCTATCTCTATGAGATTGTCCTCATATAATTTAAGTATATTTCCAACCTCGGTGAGCACCCTTCTCGCATCATCCGTAAGCGTTGCGGAAGCCGACTCAAAAAGAAGCGCTCCTTTCATATTGAGACATACATAATGCTGAGTAACCTGGACTTCAACCTCAGACCCCATACCCCGGTTCTCTAACATCTGGCTGATTATGTCTCCCATCTGTTCGGATTCGTTTATCTGTGCCTCCTCAAGCTTTATCAGCGCATCGTCAACTTCATTGCCTTCGCCTTCTTCATTAAGACCGGCATTTTCATAATATTCACTTAATTCATTGAGCTGGCCAACACCGCTTGCAATCAGCATATCGTCGCTGATTCCCT
Source organism: uncultured Butyrivibrio sp. (assembly GCA_944382105.1). Taxonomy (GTDB): domain Bacteria; phylum Bacillota; class Clostridia; order Lachnospirales; family Lachnospiraceae; genus Eshraghiella. The sequence continues at coordinate 2,248 of CALWMX010000027.1, read as the reverse complement.
GGCCGTTTCCTTCAAGAACGCTGTAGCTTGAGGAAAAAGAAGCTACCAGTTGCTGCCACTTGTCCGCATCAACTGTTGACATCGCAAACAGCATGACAAAGAAACAAAGGAGCAGGTTCATCAAATCGGAAAAAGTATTCATCCAGCCGTCTGTTTTGACAGACGAATCATCACCTTTTTTTCTTGCCATTAAGCTTCCTCACCTCCGGCATTTTCACCTTCAACATACCTGTTTCTCTCATCAGGCGCAAGGAAAGACTTAAGCTTTTCCTCGATTACACGAGGATTCTCTCCTGCCTGTATCGAAAGCAGGCCTTCTATTATAACTTCTTTCGTTGTAATTTCTTCTGAATTATTAACCTTGAGCTTGTTGGCAACAGGAAGCGCTATCCAGTTTGCGAGCATGGAACCGTACATAGTTGTGACCAGCGCCACGCTCATGTTAGGTCCTACGCTTGAAACATCATCCATGTGTTTGAGCATGTTAATAAGTCCGATAAGAGTACCGATCATACCCCAGGCAGGACCCATGGCAGACATTATCTCCCAGAATGTTATGACCTTTTTATGTCTCTCTTCAATACACGTAAGCTCGGTTTCCAAAATGGCACGCACTAAATCAGGTTCGGTTCCGTCCACTATAAGGAGAATTCCTTTTTTCATAAAATCATCGTCCAATTCTCCGGCCGCATCCTCTAACGCCAATAAGCCTTCCTTACGTGCCACGTTGGAAAGCTCAATTATTTTCTTAATTATCTCTGTCTGGTCCCTTTTGGTCTGCTTAATCGCAATTACTATTCCCTTAAGACCGTTAAAAAAGTCGCTCATCTTGGTTGATACAAGCACTGAACCAAGAGAACCACCGAACGTAATAAGCGCTGACGGCGCGTCAATAAAGTTACTCAACGCTGCAAAGCCGTCATCTCCGGTAACAATACCGAAAATCATAAGACCCATTCCCAATATAAGACCGATTATAGTAGCAAGATCCATCTCGAATACCACCTAATTTTCCATTTTCAATAATTCGGCAAAAATCGCCCTTCTATATGATAATACTAAATTTTTCACTTCTTGTCTACTTTCTTTTACAATTAATTTGCGTCCCGTAGTCAAAGTTATCACCGTATCCGGCGTGGAATCCACGACTTCAATTAAATCCGGATTAATGTCAAAAGAAGTTCCGTTAAGCCTTGTAAGCTCAATCATGCGATACCCTCCAAAAAGCCGCCCTGCCGGCCTGAACGCATGCGACAGGGCATTATGTTTTTATTTATCTCTTAAGGTTAATAAGCTCCTCCAGAAGCGTATCCGAAACCGTAATGATTCTTGAGTTGGCCTGATATCCTCTCTGTGTGGTAATCATATCTGTAAATTCCGCAGCAAGATCTACATTGGACATCTCAAGAACGCCGGTTGCAAAATAACCTCCGTCGGCGGTCACATCCTGTCCTATACCGTCAAACTCACCTGAGTTGAGAGTAGCCTGAAAAAGATTGTCTCCGATTTTTTCAAGTCCCGAAGGATTGACAAAATTAGCAACCACAATCTGCGCAATCACTCTCTGGTCTCCGTTATCGTATGATGCGGATATTTTTCCATCCTGACCGATACTTACTTCCGTCATTGTTCCTACGGCTCTTCCGGCTCCGCTGCCGTCAAGCGCGCCCCTTGAGGACTCGAGAGAGGTTTCCGTACCTCTGCAGGTCACGGTTGAAAAATCAACGGTTATGTCGCTTTCAAGCGCAGCGATTCCCAGAGACGTAACGTTAAGCGTGATAATTCCATCCGCAGGGTTATTGAGCGTTCCGTCCGCTTCATTAAAGCCTATTACGGTATTGTCGGCAACAAGGTCACCAAGCTGCGCCTCATCCAGCTCCAGAGTCCTTCCGTTACAGCTTACGGCTGACGCTGTGATTCCGTATTCATATTCATCATTCTGCGAAATCTGAAGCGTCGCCTGATACCTGTAACCCAGATTATCATAAAAGGAAATATTGACGGAGCGCGTTCCGCCGGCCGCGCTGAAGCTTTCATCTTCCTTATTGATATTTCCGGAAACAGTCGCCGCCGTAGTCGCTACAGGGTCAGCATATTGGTTCTCAGGCGAATAGAGATTGATTGCGGACACATTATCCACCATTATGTTGCCCTCTCCGTCAGCCTGCCAGCCCATAACCGCATAACCCTGGGATGTTACCAGCGTTCCGTTCGTATCCAGCTGGAAATTGCCTGCTTTTGTGAAATA